>JBIKPD010000140.1:0-9804 GCA_044357665.1 Roseateles sp.
AAGATCGCCCGGAATTTTGGTCTCGTACATTCGTTGTTCCCCGGAAAAATTGGCTCAGGACAACTTGTCCTTGATGCGGAAATACAGGCCGACTGCGGGCAGGAACCAAGGCGGCCCGAAATGGCCAGGAATCGCCGGCCAAGGCCTATCGCGCCAGGGGTTGGCAGCGGCATTTCCAAGCATCGACTCTGCCATGCGCTGCCCCATATGCACCGACATCTGGACGCCATGGCCACTGTAGCCCATGGAGTAGAACAGGCCATCGCGTTCGCCCGCATGAGGCAGCCGATCCTGACTCATGTCGACCAACCCACCCCAGCAATAGTCGATCCCGATATCAGCCAGCTGCGGAAATACTTCGGCCAGAGCCTGGCGCAGAATGGCACCGCTCTTTTGATCCGATGTGGGGTTGGACACCGCAAACCGGGCCCGTCCGCCGAATACCAGCCGGTGGTCCGGGGTCAATCTGAAGTAGTTGTGGATATTGGCCACAGTGACGTAATTCCGGCTTCCAGCCAGCAAGGAGCGGGCCAGTTCCGCCCCCAGCGGGGCAGTGACAATCAGGAAGCTGCCGATGCCAACAATGCGCCGCCGCAACCAGCCGAAGGTCTGGTAGCTGCCATGGCTTGTCGCCCCGGTCGCCAGCAATACCTGATCTGCCCGCACCGTGCCGCGCGGCGTGACGATTTGATGGGCTTGGCTGCGCCCGATTCGCTGCAAGCGCTGGGCCGGCATGTTCAGGTGAATCTGGGCTCCGCTGCGTTCAGCCGCATGTGCCAGTCCGTTGGCAAACTGCCCCATATGCATCTGGGCGCTCTTCTTCTGCAAGAGGCCGCCTTGATAGCGGTCGCTGTCTATTTCTGCCCTGACTTGCCTGGCATCGAGGACTTCAACCTCAGCGTCGACCTCCCTCAGCATGCGCTCACCGCTGCGGCTCAAGGCCTCGTAATGGGCGGGCTTGGTCGCCAGTTTGAGCTTGCCGCAGCGCCTGAAAGCGCAGTCGATCTGCTCCTGGGCCACCAAGCGCTCCACCGTATCGACTGCGGCATCGAACTCCTGGTACCAGGTGCGTGCCAGCTGGATGCCGTATTTTTCGGCCGCATCCAGGTAATCGACTGACAGGCCATTGTTGACATGGCCACCATTGCGTCCCGAGGCCTCGTTGGCAACCCGAGCGCCAGCTTCGAGCAGGACCACCCTTGCGCCGGTCTTGGCGAGTGAATGCGCGGCGGACAGGCCCGTGAAGCCGCCGCCGATGATCACGACATCGGCGCTGGCAGGCAGTTCGACAGGCTTGGGCGCAAAGGCCGGCGCGGTATCGTTCCAGTACGAGTCAAGCTTCATCGAATTTCAAGTGCTGGTTTGAACAGCTCAAAGTCCCACGACCGCCGGCAAACTGCCGATGTCCTGGATGGAAACATAGTTGTAGGCCGGATTGCCAGGGCCATGGCCGCGTTCGACGAAAACCTTGTGCTTGATGCCAATGTCGTCGGCCGGCATCAGGTCGTAGCGCAGACTGGACGAGACATGCAGCAGGTCTTCGGGGTTGGCGCCCAGCGAATCGAGCATGAACTCGAAAGCTTGCAAGCGCGGCTTGTAGGCTTGGGCTTGCTGCGCGGTGAAGACCCGGTGAAACGGCGCACCGAGCATGGCGACATTGGTCTGGATCTGGTCATCAGACGCGTTGGACAGGATTACCAATGGAATTTCTTTGGCAATCTTGGCAAGTCCGGCCGGCACGTCCGCATGCGGGCCCCAGGTCGGCACGGCGTCGTAGTATTGCCTGGCCTCGGCATCGAAGTATTGAATGCGCCATTTCTTGCAAAGGCGTCGCATGGCATTTTTCAGTACATCGCTGTAGGGTTTCCAGTCGCCCAGTACCTCGTCCAGACGATAGGAAGAAAAGTCAGCGATGAATTGCGCCATCTGCTCCGCCGGAATGCGGTCAGCAAACATCTCTCGAGTCATCTCGCCCATGCGAAACCGGGTCAAGGTGCCGTAGCAGTCGAAAGTGATGTATTTAGGACGAAAAATCATGGTGCGTGATCCTTGGGTCGCGGTAGTCAAGAAAGCTGGGCGGGTCTGTCCGCTTGCGGCAACTGATTGAAACATGCCGGGCAAAAAAAATCGCGGGGTATTGGCCGTTGGCGGCACATGAAACTGTGGTTTGGGAGGTCTGCTTCGGCATAGCCTGCGGCAGATGACAGGCTCGGACCATGAACACCCTGGGACTTCAATCCGGTGCGGCAAAGTCGATCAGCACGCTCTTGACGCGCAAATTCGCTTCGACAGCCTGTCGGCCCAGATCCTTGCCGATACCCGACTGCTGATAAACGGCAGGTCCCACGACAGCACATCGCGCAAGGGGCGAGTCGAGCCGACGGCTTCCAGGCGCCCCAGAATGGCGCCATCGGCCTCGACAAGATCAGCCCAGCGACGCAACACCTTGCCTTCAGATGAGGGTCGAGACGACACCCTGTGATGCTAGACATTACGGCTCGAAATAGATGTGCTTAGGTCCCCTGCGTGGCGCAGTAAGTTGCGAGTGTGAGGTTCAACACAGCCGAAGCTGCGGTATCTTTGCTGGCAACAAGAATGTCCTAGCAAGCAGCGGCTAAGCTTGCAAACATTGAATGCAAGAAGCGATCTGGAGATGTCCTTGAGCGATGACACTGAGGCTGGAGCAATGGCGCCCGATGGCGTTTTACTGCGTGCCATGCAAGTCGATGATCTGGGCGCTGCCCATGCGCTTTCGCTGCAAGTCCATTGGCCGCACCGCTTGGCTGACTGGCAGTTTGTCTTCGCGCTCGGCAAAGGCATCGTGGCCGAACGCGATGGTGAACTGGTTGGCGCTGCGCTCAGCTGGCTGTGGGGACCGGCGCATGCCACGCTCGGTTTGGTGATCGTCGATCCTCGCTGTCGGGGTCGGCGCATCGGCTTCCGGATGATGCAGGCCCTGCTTGCAACCTTGCCGGGGCGGTCCATCTTGTTGAATGCAACCCAGGCCGGGCGGGGCTTGTACGAACGCTTGGGTTTCGTTCGTGTTGGCGAAGTGCGGCAGCACCAGGGGACGGCGTTGTCGGCGCCGCTGGTGGCGCTGGCTGAAGGCTGGCGCTTGCGTCCATCGGACCACAATGACCAGGCCAGCCTGATCAAGTTGGATGCTCTGGCGCGCGGCATGCCCCGGGATCATTTGCTGACCGGTCTGCTGACTCAGGCCGATACCGTAGTGCTGGATTACGAAGTTCAAGCCAGAGGCTTTGCGATGCTGCGCCGTTTCGGGCGAGGCCTGGTCATCGGCCCCGTGGTGGCGCCAGACGCTGCCGGTGCGATGGCACTGATCGCCTATCTGGTGGGTTTGAGCGCCGGAAAATTCGTCCGCATCGATGTGGATTTTGACGGCGGCCTGACCGAATGGCTCGAATCCTTGGGTCTGCTGCGCGTCGACATGGCCACCGGGATGCTGCGAGGCTCGGTGCCGGCGGGTGAGGCGGGTGTACGCCGGTTCGCTTTGGTGACGCAAGCCCTCGGCTGAACATGAGTTTCATCTACAAGTCGGATCCGGAGCGCGGGCGGATCTGGGCTGAAGTTTTTGCACGTCAGGCGCCAGCGCTTGATTTCCGGATCTGGCCCGATGTCGGCGACCCGGCTGCCGTTCGCTTCCTGGCTGCGTGGGAGCCCCCCGCAGATTTGCCCAGGCTGTTTCCGAACCTCCAATTGCTGTTTTCGTCCGGCGCCGGGGTCGATCAATTCGACCTGGCCGGCCTGCCGGCGGACCTGCCCTTGGTGCGCATGGTCGAACCGGGCATCATCAGTGGCATGGTCGAGTACATCACCTGGGCCGTACTCAGTCTGCATCGTGACATGCCCCGCTACCAGCGTCAGCAGCATGCTGCGCAGTGGCTGCCGCATCCCGGCCTGCCGGCAGCCAAGCGTCGGATCGGCGTACTCGGACTCGGTTCGCTGGGGCGGGCAGTGCTGGCACCCTTGCTCGGCCTGGGCTTTGAGTGCGTGGGTTGGAGCCGCTCGCGGCATCAATTGGACGGTGTGCATTGTCATGCGGGTTTGGAGGGACTGCCAGCCTTTTTGGAAGGCACACAAATTCTCATCTGTCTGCTGCCGCTGACCCAAGCGACCCGTGGGTTTCTGAATGCGAGACTGTTTGCCGGCTTGCCGCGAGGGGCAAGCCTTGTCCATGTCGGGCGTGGGCAGCAGCTTGTCAATGCCGACTTGCTGGCTGCCCTCGACAGTGGTCAGCTTGCACAGGCCTTGCTCGATGTCACCGAGCCAGAACCATTGCCCGTTGGCCATCCGTTCTGGCGGCATCCGAAGATCGGAATTACGCCCCATATCGCGAGCATGACGCAGGCCGAAACAGCCGCCGAGGCCGTGCTGGCGAACCTGCGGCGCTTCGCCCAGGGGCTGCCTGTGATCGGTCTGGTCGACCGAGCGCTGGGCTACTGAGACCGCAGAATCTTCTGCCGTCAACGCAGCAAGAACGACGGCGAAGGTCATTTTGACCTCCAATTGCAGCAGCACCCACTGCGCAAGCGGCAATAAGCTTGAAGCACATTCCAACCCTACGAGTTGTCACCCATGCAGTCCTCTGCCCTTGCGGATCTTGACGCACTACTTGCTCTTGACCGAGCTCACTTGATCCATCCGGTCTCACCCTGGCGCAAGCATGAACAGCGCGGCGCGACTGTTCTGACGTCCGGGCGCGGCGCCTGGCTCACGGATGCCAGCGGACGTGAATTGCTGGATGCCTTTGCGGGGCTCTGGTGCGTCAATGTCGGGTATGGACAGGAATCTGTGGTTCAGGCAGCGGCCGAGCAGATGCGCAAACTCCCCTATGCGACGGGTTATTTCCATTTCGGCAGTGAACCGGCCATTCGCCTTGCTGCCAAGCTGGTGGAGATCACCCCGGCTTCATTGACACGTGTCTACTTGACATTGGGCGGCTCCGACTCGGTCGACGCGGCCTGTCGGCTGATCGTCCAGTACTACAACAGCATTGGCCGAGCAACGAAGAAGCAGTTCATTTCTCTGCAGCGCGGTTACCACGGTTCATCATCGGTAGGCGCTGGTTTGACGGCCTTGCCGGTCTACCATCGTGGCTTTGACCTGCCGCTTGCCACGCAGCATTACATCCCCTCGCCTTATCCGTATCGCAGTGAGGCCGGCTCCGATGATCTGTCGATCATTGCGGACAATGTTGCCGCCTTGCGCGCCAAGGTGTTCGAACTGGGTGCCGAGAATGTTGCGGCATTTTTCTGTGAGCCGATTCGGGGTTCCGGCGGCGTGATCGTGCCGCCCAAGGGTTGGTTGAAGGCGATGAGTGATGCAGCGCGTGACCTGGACATCCTCTTTGTTGTCGATGAAGTCATCACCGGTTTCGGGCGTACCGGGCCGATGTTCGCTTGTGAAGCCGAAGGCGTCGACCCCGATCTGATGACCCTTGCCAAGGGCTTGACCTCGGGCTATGCGCCGATGGGTGCAACCCTGCTGTCGGAAAAAATCTATGCCGCAATCGCCGATGGCGCACCTGCCGGTGCACCCATCGGGCATGGAGCGACTTATTCGGGGCATCCGGTCAGTGCCGCGGTAGCTCTGGAAGTGCTGCGGCTTTACGACGAGGGCGGAATGCTTGCCAAGGCGCAGCAACTCGCGCCACATTTTGCCGCGGCGCTGGACGGACTGCGCGACCATCCGCTGGTTGGCGAATCGCGCCACCGCGGGCTGCTCGGCGCGCTTGAACTGGTCAGTGACAAAGCCACGAAGCGCCGCTTCGATCCTGCCCTGGGGTTGGCGGACCGACTTTTTGATGCCGGCTACCGCAACGGGCTGGTATTTCGCGCCTTTGCTGACGATATTCTGGGCTTTGCACCGGCCCTGTGTTTCAGTGCAGACGAATTTGCGCAGATGGGGGAGCGATTGACCAAGACCCTGGACGAGGTGCTGGCCGCAGCCGACGTGCGAGCAGCATTGAGGTGACCGCGGCACGATTTTCTTGCATGCGGCGAAAATCCCCGTTCCAGTACTACTTGAGTGATGCCCTATGGTGAGTCCGCTTAAACTAGACCGTCTCGACCTGCGCATCCTGAGTCAGCTGCAAAAAAATGGGCGCATCACCAATGTCGACCTCGCTGACGCGGTCGGCCTGTCGCCGAGTCCCTGCCTGATCCGCGTCAAGCGGCTCGAACAGGCCGGCTATATCGCGGGTTATGGTGCACAACTGCGGCTCGAAAAACTGGGCGATACCCTGACCGTATTCACCGAGGTGACCCTGTCGGATCACCACCGTGAGGACTTTATTCGTTTCGAGGCCGCCATCCGGGACATCGATGAAATTCTCGAATGCCATCTGGTCAGCGGCGGCTACGACTATTTGCTCAAGTTCGTCACCCGGGGTGTCAATCATTACCAGACCCTGATCGAAAGCCTGCTCGATCGCAATATCGGCATTGAAAAGTACTTTAGTTTCATCGTCATCAAGTCGCCGTTCATCAAGAACCATTACCCGATCGAGCGGCTGTTTCCGCCCACCCTTTGAGCCCGCATTTTTCGCCATGAATGCACCCGTCCCTGAAGCTGATCCGGGTGGGCGCTTTGTGCGTCTTGCCGAATTCGACCGACCCACAGTACAGCTGAGCATCGATGGCCAGCCGGCGCAAGCCTTGCGAGGTGACACCTTGATGGTTGCCATGCTCGGCCAGGGGCGCAAGTTGCGTCAATCGGAATTCGGTGATGGAGCACGCGCAGGGTTTTGCTTGATGGGTGCTTGCCAGGACTGCTGGGTCTGGGATGAGACTGGTCAGCGCCTGCGTGCTTGCACGACGGTGGTGCTCGATGGCATGACCGTGCGTACTGCGCCGCCCGAACAATATTGGCCAGTCACCGCCGATTTGCAGCAGCATCTGGCGGCTTCCGAGGCCGGGTCATGAGCGAGCCAACGGTCGTGGTGGTCGGTACCGGGCCGGCTGGTGTGCGGGCGGCCCAAGCCCTGGTTGAAGCCGGTTTGCGCCCGATTCTCATTGATGAAGGTTTGCGGGACGGCGGGCAAATCTATCGCCGCCAGCCTGAGGGCTTCAAACGTGACTATGCGGTGCTGTATGGCAGTGAGGCCAGCAAAGCCCATGGCCTGCACCAGACTTTCGAGGCCTTGCGCCAGCATGTCGACTACCGCAGCGAAACGCTGGCCTGGAATATCACCCAGGGACATTTGCATACCGTTCAATCACGCCAGGCGCGCAGTGACGAAATTGCTTTCGATGCGTTGATCATCTGTTCTGGCGCAACCGACCGGTTGATGCCGGTGCAAGGTTGGAATCTGGCCGGCTGCTTCAGCCTTGGTGCCTCCCAGATCGCGCTGAAAGCGCAGGCCTGCTCGATCGGTTCGCGCGTGGTTTTTTTGGGAAGCGGGCCATTGCTCTATCTGGTTGCCTCGCAATATGTAAAGGCTGGGGCCAAAGTCGTTGCCGTGCTGGACACCGCGCCACTGATCCCGCCGCTTGCGTCCTTGCGCGGCCTTCTCAGCCGTCCGCTCTTGTTGTGGCGCGGCCTGCAGATGATGGTGCAGTTGAAGCGTGCAGGCGTTGCCTTGCTCAAAGGCGTCAAACCCTTGCGGATCGAGGGTCGGCCCGATCAGGGTGTGAGCGGCATCGTTGTGACCGATGCAGGGGGGCGCGAGCGGCAATTCAGCGCCGATGCCCTTGGCATGGGCTGGCATCTGCGTGCCGAATCCCAACTGGCTGATCTGGCCGCTTGCGAGTTCAGTTTCGAGCCACTGAGTCGCCAATGGCTGCCGCGCATGGATCCGGACGGTCGCAGCAGCCAGGCCGGCGTCTATCTGGCCGGAGACGGCGCACGCATCCTCGGTGCCGATGGCGCAGAGGCAGCCGGGCGGCTGGCCGCGCTGGCCGCCATGAGCGACCTGCAACTGCCGGCTGGCCGGGCGCAATATCAGCTTGAACGCGACCGCCTGCGGCAGCAGTTGGCGCAAATGGACCAGTTCCGTCAGGGCCTGGCACAGGCGTTTCCCTGGCCACATCAGCATGCCGAAAGCTTGCCGGATGAAGCGGTGGTCTGTCGCTGTGAAGCAATCACCGCAGGAGAGTTACGTCGCTGCGTCAATGAGCTGGGGAGCCGGGAGCTGAATCATGTCAAGGCCTTCAGCCGAGTCGGCATGGGGCGATGCCAGGGGCGCTATTGTGGCCATGCTGCGGCTGAAGTGATCGCCGCGGTTGCCCATATTCCGGTCGAGACGGTCGGTCGTCTGCGTGGTCAGGCACCAGTCAAGCCGATGCTGATGAATGCGCACGAAGTCAGCAGCGGGGCTCTGTCATGATCGACGCAGGGCAAGTCCAACGCAGTGATGTGTTGATCATCGGCGGTGGCCTGATGGGAGCGACGACCGCATTTTTTTTGCGCCACCAGCACAAGCTCAGCGTCACTCTGCTTGAACGCGGGCAGATCGGTCGCCAAGCCAGCGGCGTCAATTTCGGTAACGTGCGGCGACAAGGCCGCGAACTTGCGCAGATCCCCTTGGCGAATCGCGCCCGTGCGGTCTGGGGGCGAGTCAGGGGCCTGCTGGGCGAGGACATCGAGTTCAGGCCTTACGGACATTTGCGCGTCTGCTACACCGAAACCCAGGCGGCGATTCTTGAGCAGCATGTGCGCGATGTCGAGCCACTGGGCCTCGAGTTGCAGATGTTCAGTCCGCAGGCCTTGCGCCAACGCTGGGGCATTTTCAGTTCGGAGGTTGTGGCCGGTTCCCTCTCGCCTCTGGATGGCCACGCCAACCCGCGTCTGGCGGGGCCCGCTTTCGGGCGCGCTGCGCGTCGGGCCGGCGCTGTCATCCATGAACACACCGAGGTCAGTCATGTCGAACGAGACGGTGCCGACTTCCTTGCGCACAGTGTCGACGGCAGGCGTTTCCGCGCTGGACAACTGTTGGTCACCAGCGGCGCTTGGTCGGGCCATTTCGCTGCTGCTTTTGGTGAGCCAGTTCCCCTGGACGCCCGCGGCCCGCAGATGGGCGTGACCGAGCCCCTGCCTTATGCGATCGGTCCTTCGATCGGGGTTTCAACGCCGGTCGAAGTTGAGGGTTTGTACTTCCGGCAGATTGCTCGCGGCAACATCGTCTTCGGTGGCGGGCTCAAGGGGTCGGCTTTCGCCGACCTACAACGTGCTTTTGTCCGACCGGACAACGTGTTGCGGCAAATGCGTGAGCTGCGCCGCTTCGTGCCGGCATTTGCGCAGGTCCAATTGCTGCGTGTCTGGAGTGGTATTGAAGGCTATACCGCTGACTGGGCCCCCGTGATGGGACCTAGCGCGCGCGTCGCCGGCCTGCATTACGCCTTTGGTTTCAATGGTGAGGGTTTCGCCATCAGTCCTGGCGTTGGCGAGGTGATGGCGGAGCTGCTGGCTACCGGCCAGACCTCAACGCCGATCGAGGCTTTTTCGATCGGCCGTTTTGCTCGGTAAGCAGCATCTAGATTGATTTTTCGCTGCAACGGTTTTCATTGAATTCCGCGATTGCGATTTGAAAAATCCGGGTTGCGCCACGGCTTTGCTCAACATCCCTGCTACTTCAGCAGCCTGTGCTGACATTGCCCGGTGTATTCAACAGGAGATTGCGTCCGAAGGGGCACAAACGGCAGTGGCTGCGCGGCCCGAGTTTCATAATTCGGTCATGAGTTGCCGACCAATTTTGCTGATCCTGCTGCTGTCGATGTTGCTTCAAGCGACCGCGTTTGGCAGCGGGTGCTCGATGCGATTTGGTCGATGAATATGGCTGTCAAT
>JBIKPD010000506.1:0-2749 GCA_044357665.1 Roseateles sp.
AATTTTTTATCCATAGCTCAAGGAATAAGGTCAGCCGCGAGCATAGCTGCCGCGGCCCTCAAATCAAGCAGCGAATACCAGCACTTGTCCGCCGCGCAAGCGATTGTTTAACAATTCATGAACATCGACGATTGGGCGTTTCCGCCTTCAGCGCGGTGCCTGATAAACACGCACATGGTCGACTTCCATCGTTGTCGGAAAGATTGTGTCGTCGACCGGACCTCCCAGATCGCCGCCGATGGCCAGATTGAGGATCAGGAATTGCGGCGCATCGAAAGGCCAGGCCGCGACGCCGGTCTTCGGGTTGGCATAGCTGAAATGCTCGACCCCATCGACACCGAAGCGGATCAGCTCACGGGTCCAGAGCATCTGGTAGCTGTGAAAAGCCTTGCAGGCATCGGGCAACTGCCGGCCATTGCCAGCGCCATTGCCGCCGCTGCCAGCAGTTCGGTGCACGGTGCTGAAGATCCGTTCGGGGTCTTTACCGACATGCTCGAGGATGTCGAGCTCGCCATCAGCGGGCCAGCTGCCGGCGCTGCCCAGCGTCCAGATCGCTGACCAAGTGCTCTTGCCGCAGGGCATCTTGGCGCGGATCTCGAAAAATCCATAGGTCCAATCGCCCTTGCCCCTTGTGATCAAGCGGGCCGAGCTGTAATGCTGACCGCCCCAATCGGGTTCGTTCTTCAAGTCCTCGCGGATCGCGGTGATCAGCAATTTGCCCTTGCTTGCCCGGGCATTTTCAGCCCGCGGGCCGGCGTAATACTGCTGCTCGTTGTTGTACCAGCCGTCCTTGTTGCGCGACTTGTCATGCAGCCATTTCGCCGGGTCGGGCAGGCCATCTTGTGTGAATTCATCGGCCCAGACCAGCTTGTAGCCGGGCGGCAAGCTGAGCGACCCCGGCTCTGCATGGGTGGCCGCGCAGGCCAGCAGGGTCAGGCCGCAGAGCAGCAGGCGACTGAGAGAAAAATCCATTTTGTTTCCTTTTGAAATTGCTTTGCCGGCCACTGTCAGTTCAGCAGGCAACCCGCAGCATCGAAGCCGATGGCCTGGCCAGCCAGCGGCCGCAGCCACAGGGCCTGGCCGGCTTGCAGATGACTCAGCTCGCTGCTCACCTTGGCATTGAGCAGTTCATCCTGCCCGTCCACTTTCAGGTGCAGGATCGACGCATCGCCCAGATGTTCGGCCAGTACCAGGGTTGCCGGTACCGCCGTCGAGTCGGGCGCGGTCAATACCTGCAGCTGTTCGGCGCGCAGGCCGGCGCAGCTTGCCTGTGGGGCTATCGATTCGCTCAGCGCTGCCCACAAGGCCAAGCGCGCTGCGCTGGCATCCGCTGCCGGGCGCTCGATCAGGTTGATCCGCGGCGCGCCCAGAAATGCCGCGACAAACCTGGTCGCCGGACGGCTGTACAGCGCCATCGGTGCGCCTTGCTGCTCGATGCGGCCCTGATGGAAGACGGCGATGCGGTCGCCCAAGGTCATCGCTTCGACCTGATCATGGGTCACATAGATCATCGTCGTGCCCAGCTCCTGGTGCAGGCGCGAGAGCTCGATCCGCATCTCCACCCGCAAGGCCGCATCTAGGTTGGACAGCGGCTCGTCAAACAGGAAGACCTTGGGCTTGCGAACGATGGCGCGGCCGATCGCGACCCGTTGGCGCTGGCCGCCTGAGAGCTCCTTGGGGAAGCGGGAGAGCAGCTCGGTGATGCGCAGCGCTTCGGCGGTGCGGCCCACTTGCTGCTGGCGCTCACGCTTGGAAACCCCGGCCATATGCAGTGCGAAACCCATGTTTTCGGCCACCGTCATATGCGGGTAGAGCGCATAGCTCTGGAACACCATCGCCGCGCCGCGGTCTGCCGGGCGCAGTTCATTGGCGCGCTGGCCGTCGATCAGCAATTCGCCGCGGTCGATGCTTTCCAGCCCGGCGATCATGCGCAGCAGCGTCGACTTGCCGCAGCCCGAAGGCCCGACGAAGACGATGAATTCGCCGTCCTCGATCTCCAGGTCAACGCCCTGGATCACGTCGACCGCACCAAAACTCTTGTGGATGCCGCGCAGACTCACCTGGCCCATATCAAACCCTCGTCCTGTGGTCGGCAGCATGACAGCGCTGCAGAAATTCCCGATACCAATACGCGCTGTCCTTGAGCCTGCGTTGCTGCGTGGCGTAGTCGACATGGACCAGGCCGAAGCGCTTTTCATAGCCGCTGGCCCATTCGAAGTTGTCCATCAGGCTCCAGACCATATAGCCGGCCATCGGCACACCCTGATCGAGCGCATCGGCGACCGCAGCGATATGGGTTTGCAGATAGTCCTTGCGGTCAGCGTCATGCACCTGACCGTCGCACAGCGGGTCCTTGAAGGCACCGCCGTTTTCGGTGATGTAGAGCGGCGGCAAGACATGGCTGCGGTGCAGTCGCAGCAGCAATTCGGTCAGCCCTTGCGGGTAGATCTCCCAATCCATGTCGGTGACCGGCAGACCCAGCGCCTTGGCATCGAAGGGCAGGCCGGCGCTGGCGACATGACGGGTGTAGTAATTGATGCCCAGGTAATCCATCGGTGTGGCGATATGCGCCATGTCGCCGGCTTCGATCAGCGGCGCATCGGGCCCCAGCTCGGCCAGCACTTCCTCTGGGTAGCCGGCGTTGAAAAGCGGGTCGGTATACCAGCGCAGGTCGCGCGCATCATGCATCTGTGCCATGGCCAGATCTGCGGCGCTGTCGGTGGCTGGCATCGCCGGCGACATGTTGAGC
>JBIKPD010000507.1:0-2739 GCA_044357665.1 Roseateles sp.
CCAAGGGCTGACTGGTACATCGTTGCGTCAAACCACTGACATGAAATCGCGCCTTCGTCCGCCATGCTGCGTTGCAAATCCTCGCCATAGCTACGGCTATGGCTGTGGTTCGCGCCTTGCCTGACGCACGAACTCATCAATTTCATTCGTCAGCTTATTGACGCAACGATGTACGAGGGATGCTCTGCATAACCCCTCACGGCTTGTGCTAGCCCGGCCTCGGGCGGCCTGCGGCGTTGCATTTATTACCAATAGCACGCGCTATTGGCTGCAAAATGCGCCTTGCATCCCATCCCGATCCGCGCTGCACCCGCTCGCGAATGAGTTATGCAGAGCACCCCTAGAGAATCAAGCCGTTCTTCAAGGCGTAGTAGGTCAACTCGCTGTTCGATACGAGGGCCAGCTTTTCCAGCACACGACTACGGTAGGTGCTGATCGTCTTGACGCTCAAGGACATGCCGTTGGCCATATGGCTGACCGTTTCGCCCTTGGCCAGACGCAAGAACACCTGTAACTCGCGCTCGGACAACTGCTCATGCGGAGGATTGTTCCCGCCCTCTCGCAAGCCATTGGCGAGACGGTCGGCCAGGGATTCGGTCAGGTACTTGCGCCCGCGACTGACGATACGGATGGCTTTGACGATTTCCTCCGGGTCGCAGTCCTTGTTCAGGTAGCCGCTGGCGCCCTGGCGCAGCAGACTGACCGCGTAATGCGCCTCGGGATATCCGGTAAAGATCAGCACCGGCAGATCGGGTGCACGAGCCTTGATGGCAGCCAGCGTCTCAACCCCGCTCTGGTCAGGCAAAGCGATGTCAAGCACGATCACATCGACATCGCCGCGACGCACGATTTCGATCGCCTCACGGCCGCTGGCCGCTTCAGCAACAACCGAAAAATCAGCCTGGTCGGCGAAAAACTGGCGCAATCCGGCGCGGACAATCGCGTGGTCGTCGATAATGGCAATTCGGATCATGATTTATTCACGCCTTCCGCGTTGGATACAGCCGTATTTTGCACCGGGAACTGCTCATGAACTCTGGCTGGCTGAATAAACGCAACTCATTGGTCTTTCCGCTGGCTTGCTTTGCTGCTGCGGCCATGGTCCTGATCAGCGAAGGCAGTTACTGGCAAGCCACTACGACGCTGCGCGAACTGGCCCAAGTTCAGGCTGAACGGATGACTGCCTGGCAGTTGACCGAGGGCATGCTCAATGCTGAAACCGGTCAACGGGGCTATCTGTTGACTGGCCAGAGGGAGTTTTTGCTACCCTATGAAGCCGGGCTCAAACAGGTGTCCGATGCCTTCCCCATACTTGATCGGGACCATCAAGACGAACCGGAAACCATGCGTCTGCTTGGCCGTATGCACAGTTTGTCAGAAGCAAAACTGGTCGAACTGGCGCGCACGATCTCGGCATTCGATCGTGGCGAGAGTGAGGCGGCGATCAAACTCGTCAGTTCCGGCCGCGGCAACGAGCTGATGAATGAAATCCGGGCCGAGATCGTGGAACTGCAGGGCACCTCGACCCAAGCCACGGCGAGCAACCGGAGCAACCTCTACCGGACGCTGAGTTTCAGCCGCATCGGCATGTTCGCACTCAGCCTGTTCAGTCTGATCGGGATCTTCTTTTACCTGCGTCAGTCCAGGGAGATCATGGCGCACCAGGAGAACCTGAAAAACGCGATCCAGCATGAGCGAGACGGGCTGGAAATAGAGGTCAGCCACCGCACGCTGCAACTGACCGAACTGACCCAGCATTTGCAGACCGCGCGCGAGGATGAACGCAACCGTCTGGCGCGCAATCTGCATGATGAACTCGGCGCCTTGCTGACTTCGGCCAAGCTCGATGCCGCGCGCATCCGGTCGCGGCTCACCGGCATCGCGCCCGAGGCCTTGGAGAGGCTGGCCCATCTGGTCGAAACGCTGAATTCCAGTATCGCCATGGGTCGACGCATCATCGAAGACCTGCGGCCATCGACCTTGAGCAACCTCGGCTTGATCGCGACGCTTGAAATACTGACTCAGGAGTTTTCAGACCAATCCGGCATTGATGTGTATTGCACGCTTGAGGAGGTCAAGTTGTCCGCCTCGGCCGAGTTGATGGTTTATCGATTGGTGCAAGAGGCGATCACCAACATCACCAAATATGCCCAGGCCAAGCAGGTGTGGGTGAGCATGACCGCAAATGCGGGTCAGGTCGAGATGCTGGTGCGCGACGATGGCGTCGGCTTCGACAGCCAGGCGATCCGCGGCGGCGCCTATGGTCTGCTGGGTATGCGCTTTCGGGTCGAAGCCGAAGGCGGCAACTTGAACCTGCAATCTTCACCCGGCCGCGGCACCAGCCTGATGGCGGTAATCCCTGAATCGGCTGAGGCCTGAGCTCAGCTCAGCGAGACCGACCGATCACCATTTGCGTCCAGGCCAACCCGGTCTGACTGACCCTGGCTTCTCGAGTTGGCGTTGACCACCGGCGTTGACCGGGTGGATGAACTTGGTCATATGCCGGCCACGATGCACAAAGCGGATCGCCTTGACGATGTCCTCGGGATCGCAGTCCTTGTTCAGATAAGCACTGGCACCGCGCCGCATCATCGCGTTGGCGTAATGGGCTTCAGGAAAGCCGCTGAGGATCACCACCGGCAGATCGGGTGCCGCCGACTTGATCGATACGAGCGCATCGACGCCGCTCTGGTCAGGCATCGACAGGTCGAGCAACAGCACATCGACTTCGCCGCGCTG
>JBIKPD010000508.1:0-2723 GCA_044357665.1 Roseateles sp.
CTGTTGAATGGTCAGCTGCAATGGGCGGGCGAGCTGACGCCCGGTGTGCAGGCCAGGCTGCAGCGCAAGGATGCCTGGCGCGAAGACCCCGAGCATCCCGGCAAGCTGCTGCGTGGCACGGCCTTGCGCATTGAGGTGAACTTGCCGAATTCCGGGCCCTTGATCGTGCTGGCCCAACAGGTGGGCGGCCAGATGAGCGTGAATCTGCAGCCCGGCGAGCAGGACCTGGACCATTTTGATGCGGCGCTGAATGATCTGCGCGTGGCTCTGGCGCCGCTGTCGGAGACACCGGTCGAGTTGGCGCTGCAGGCGGTTCCTGAGGCCGGGCCATGAGTCGCGCCTCGCCCAAGCAGGCGGTGGCCTTGCGTTATGAAGCCAACGGCATGTCGCCGCGGGTGGTGGCCAAGGGCGAGGGCTATATCGCTGAGGCCTTGATCGCCCGGGCCCAGGCGGTCGGCGTGCCGGTCAATGAAGCGCCGGAACTGGTGCAGTTGCTGATGCAACTCGACTTGAACCATGTGATTCCGCCCGAGCTCTACAAGGTGGTGGCGCAGGTGCTGGTCTGGGCTTACAGCGTTGATGAGCGGGTCTCGGCCGGCCCGCGGCCAGTGGAGCTCCCGGCTCATATGCGCAAATCAGGCTGAGCCGCTTGCCGATCTGCTGATGGCGCGGTTGGCGACTTCGAAACGATAGCTGGCCAATTGCAGGCTGCTGATGATGTCGCGCTCGGGGTGAAAGAGCGCAGCGCCGATGCGCCAGCTGTCCTTTGATTCCCCTGGGCCGACGCTGCAAACGCGCAGGTCGAAATGGGGCGAGCTCCAGTTCCCGTCGCTGAGCTGGCAGGCCGGCAGGACCGCGTCAACCTTGCAGGGTGCTTGCGCAGCATCAATGGCAAATGACAGGCCGCCGAGGCTCAAGTCGATGGCCTTGCCGCGCCAGGGGCTGCTGCCCGATGGGCTGTGGGCTTTCAGGCGCAGCGCTGGCACTGCCGGCGGCGCGACACGAAACAGTGCTCGCCTGGGCATCTGCCAGATCGTCTCGGGAAACCGGCATTGCAGCAATTCATCATTGCAGGCAAAGAGTTCTGCGCAGGGCAGGCGGACGATATGCCGGCCTGGTTTGAAAATCGCCAAGGCCTGTCGCCAAGGTGGGGTCTGGGGCGCGATCCTGGCGCGCAGCAGCAGGCAATCTTTGCTGGCTTCGATCAACTGGCAGTCAATGCCAAGACCGGCATGCTGCGCGTCGGGCATCAGCTGACCGACCAGCCCGCATGCAACCAGTGACTGCAGGATGGCAGCCGGGCTGTGAACCGCGAAAGGTGCGAGTTCGAGGGTCTGGAATCGGTTGGAGAGGGCTGCGCTGTCCATCATGGTCCTGGATCGAAACCGGATTGCCCGGGGTGATTCCAGAATAGCAGCGCAGCGGAGTCTGTCTTGTCGCTGTTTCTTTTGTTGCTGCAGCGCTTGCGGTCAACGGCAGCACATGGCGCCGGCGTCAGACTTGCAGGTTGCTGATTTCCCGGTAGGCTTCGACCAGCTTGTTGCGGACCGCCACCATGCCCTGGAAGGACAGGCTGGCTTTTTGCATCGAAATCATCACCTGTTCGATCGACACCGACCGGTCGCCGAGCTGGAAGGCCTGGGCCTGGGAATGGGCTGTGCTCTGGACCGCATTGACCTCGTGAACCGCTTCGCGCAGCATCGTCGAGAAGTCGACCGCACCGGTCAGCTTGGGCCCGCCGGTGCCAGGGCTGGCCATGCCACGCGATGCATTTTGCAGTGCTTCCATGCGGGAAAGAATGGCGTCAACGCTTTGCAGATTCATGATGTGGTACCCGTATTGACTTGTGAGGCGAATGTTTCTGCCTCGGGGTTAGCGTTTATCAGCTCGCCGTTGCCGGCATTTTCGAGCTCACGGTAGGCCTTCAATTTGTAGCGCAGCGCGCGTTCTGAAATGCCGAGGATGGCGATTGCTTTGCGGCGGTCGCCTTGCACTTGTTCGACAACGCTGAGGATATGTTCGCGTTCGGCATCGCGCACATTGCGCGGCCGTGGTGCCTGGGTGAATTGCGGCATCGCAGGCTGCAACTCCGGGCTGACCGGGGTCGGCGCTGCCGCCTCGACAGGCGCGACAGCAGTTGGCAAGACCGGCGCGGCCAGGCCACTGTCCGGTAGTTCGAGGTGGGCGGCCTCGATCACGCCGGTGTCGGTCAGCAGCAAGCCACGTTGAATCGTGTTTTCAAGCTCCCGCACATTGCCTGGCCAGCGGTGACGCAACAGCGCAGCTTCGGCTTCCGGTGCCAATTTCGCATCAGCCATGCCGAAGCTGCTGGCATAGCGGCGCACAAAACTCTGTGCCAGCGGCACGATGTCGCCGGGCCGGTCGCGCAGCGGCGGCAAGGGCACGGGGAACACGGCCAAACGGTAGTAGAGGTCTTCCCGGAAGCGGCCGGCGGCGACATCGCGGCCAAGTTCGCGGTTGGTCGCTGCGATCAGGCGGATGTCGACGGCGATCGATTCATGCCCGCCAACACGCTCGAGGCTGCGCTCCTGCAGCACCCGCAGCAATTTGGCTTGGGTCTCGATCGGCAATTCGCCGATTTCGTCGAGGAACAAGGTGCCGCCTTGTGCCTGTTCAAACTTGCCGGCCTGCTGGCGGATGGCGCCGGTGAAAGCGCCTTTTTCATGACCGAACAGGGTCGACTCGAGCAGGGTTTCTGGAAT
>JBIKPD010000509.1:0-2716 GCA_044357665.1 Roseateles sp.
AAGCCATGACATCGCGGCGCTGACAAGCAAACTGCTTGATTTGGTGAAACGCTGCCGGGCCGGCACCTTGCGCAGCTCAGAACTGTCAGATGCAACCTTGACCGTCACCAACCTCGGGGACCAGGGCGTGGGAAATGTCTTCGGCGTGATCTATCCGCCGCAGGTGGCGCTGGTCGGTTTCGGCCGCATCACAGAGCGCGCCTGGGCTACAACCGACGGCCTGCGCGCCTTGCCCTGCCTGAGTGCCAGCCTGGCCGCCGACCACCGCTGCAGCGATGGTCACCGCGGTGCGCTGCTGCTTGCGGCAATCCGCGAACTGCTGCAAGAACCGCAAAAACTGGACTCATATATTTGATCGAGGGTCAAGAATGAAGATCGCTCCAATTCGTCAATTGCTGCTGGACGCGCTGACCGAAATCGCGCCGGAAATCGATACCCGGCAAATCGAAACAGATAAATTCCTGCGCGACCAGGTCGACCTGGATTCGGCGGACTGGTTGAATTTTCTGATTGAAATCAAACGGCGACTGGGGGTAGAGATCCCCGACGCGCAAGCGTCAAAGCTCGCAACGCTCGAGCAACTGGAAGCCTATTGCGCCAGCCATCCGAGCGGCTGAACCTATCAATACATATGAGAGCGACTGAAGGGATAGTCGCTCTGCGCACCGCGCATGCTGCCGCTATTGACATCGCCGTCCGGACGGGTGGCCAGGATCTGGTACAGAGAAAGCCAACCACGCTCAAAGCCCATCGCCGACCCGGCCAAATACATCCGGTATGCGCGCACCTGGCTTTCTTCAAGCAAGGCACGAGCCTGGCCAAGGCTGCTCTCCAGCGCGTCTGACCAGGCCCATAAGGTTCTAGCGTAATGAGGACGTAAATTTTCAACATCAAGCAATTCGAGTCCACTTGCCGCAAGTGCCTCGCTGACCCGCGAGACATGCACCAGTTCACCACCCGGAAAAATATGTTTTTCGATGTAATCACCAATGCCAGCGCCAAGTTGCCCATTGCGTAAACCGCTGGCTGTAATGCCATGGTTGAGAACAAGTCCGCCTGGACGCAACAAGCGCGTCAATCTTGAGAAATAGTTGGTCAAGTGACCATTGCCGACATGTTCAAACATGCCGATCGAGGCGATACGGTCAAAGGCTGCTGACTCGGGAAGCTCCCGGTAATCGAGGAGTCGCATTTCAACCTGGCCCCTCAGACCTCGTTCCTCGATCAATCGATTCACATAGCGGCATTGATTCAGCGACAGCGTGATGCCGGTCGCCTGCACCCCGTAATGCTCGGCCGCCCAAAGCAGCAAGCCACCCCAACCTGCGCCGACATCGAGAAAGCGTTGCCCAGGCAACAACTGCAACTTGCGGCATACATGATCCAGCTTGGCCTGCTGAGCCTGGGCCAGATTCATGCTCGGGTCGCTGAAATAGGCACAGGAATACACCCGTCGAGGATCGAGCCAGAGGGCAAAGAACTCGTCAGACAAGTCGTAATGAGCCTGCACTGATTTCGCGTCGCGCTGTAGGTGGTGACGCTTTCTTGATCGCCACTGGTTTACCCAAGACATGAAAACCTTGCGTTCACCCTGTTTAACCGGATCACCCACCAGGTGCGCAGCCACGCTCATCAGGTCCGTCAAGCTGCCTTCAATGTCGACACGCCCGCGGACATAGGCGTCTGCCAACTGGCCGATCTGGCCACGCGCCACGCCGAGCAGCAAAGGCAGATCATGCAGCTTCAGGCGCACATCGGCTACCGCCGCACCGATGCTGCCGCCCGGCCATTCAAGCGCCAGCTTGCAGGGCAGACCATCAAGCAGATTGGGGTCGATCAACCCGGCTTGTACTGACCTGCCGATACCCTGACTTTCCAGCCAGACCTTCACGGCTCGACGCTGATGCGGTTCAAGACACTGACCACACCAGGCGCAGACCAGACAGCCCCTTCGATCGCACTGCGCTCAGCCCATGAATGCACCGGTCCTTCCAGAGTCACCTTGCCGCCATCAACACTCAGGCGCACGCGGTTCGCCTCGCGCAAGGCCTGCCTGGTCAAAGCGCCCTGAATTCTGAGCGTCAGATCAGCGGGCACTGTCCGCGGCTTGATATGGATGTTGTTGGTGACTCCTTTGACGCCCAGCAAAGGCCGGACCGCTTGTTCGGCACTGCGTCGCTGGTATTCCCAATCCAGTTCACCTTCCAACTTCACCCGGCCGGACTCGACGGTGACCTTGACGCATTCGTCCGGAACTTGTGAGCTCCAGCTCAATGCATGCCTGGCAGCTGCCGCGATTTCAGTATCACTGCGCGCATGTTTACCAATTGGGGTAATGTCAATCTCAACTGCAAGCGCGCGTAAACCTGCCACTCTTCGCGCCGCGCGTTCTGCAGCCACTTTCTCGGCGTAGCTGTCAAGGTGTCCGGTCAAGGTCACCACATTGTCATTGACAGCAACGCCGATTCGCGTGTCCGCCACATTTGGATCCCAAGCCAGTTCCGCCTCGACATCATTCTTCAGTTCCGCATCTGTTTTCATGCTGTTCCCTCGAAAGTTCGCGACCGCATTGCTTGACGGCCAGACTCAAGATAAGGTTTCCGCGAAGGCCTTCATTGCGTGCCCGCAATCAGACAATCCGCTCATTGGGAGACTGAGCTTGGTAGGCATCCAATAGACCGGACGAGCAAGAACCGCTCGCCCTGTTCGAGGCTCA
>JBIKPD010000510.1:0-2713 GCA_044357665.1 Roseateles sp.
GAGAACAGCGGCGTCACCACATAACCGGCAGCCGTGGCAATCGACTGGGTGCAGTTGTTTTCAAGGATCGAGAAATCATCGGCCAGGCCAGCGCCATGCAGAGTCCGGAACAGCGCAAAAGCCAGGATCACCGAGGTCAGGCCGACGCCGATGCTGATGCCGGTCTTGCCGCCGATATAAAGACCGGTTGCGGCAAGTACGCCGCCGAGCAAAAAGCCGGTCAGGCCGGCCCGCAAAGTCAGTTGCGGCATGTCGCCGCGAAACACCTTGGTGAACCACCAATGGTCTTTTTCGGCCCGGGTCCAGTTGCGGATTTGTTCGTCGCTGAGTTGTTCGATGGCCATGAGTTGACGGTTTTTTTGATGGCTTTTGGCCAGTTGCACGGGGGCAGGTTTGCCCGGATGGGCGATTGTGGCAGCGGCCGGATTGTTTCAAAGTCGGGCTTGCCCGGGGTCGTCATTCGAAGCCGATACTGGATTCGAGCCTGCCAGCCGTCTTCAGCGCCAGCCAAGGCCCGATAGACCAGGCTGGATCGCGCATGCTGCGATCTGAACCGCTCGTCGGACGAACCGGTGCATCTTTTCGGCGCCAATGTCGCAGTTTCTCGACCTCCGCCCGGCCCTGAAAAACCGGCGGGCCTGGCTGCTTGCGTCCGACGCGACAACGAGCATGCCTCATACTCGTGGCCCTATTTCTCTCCCCTTGAACAGCCTAATGAAACTTCTGACTGCAGAACAATTCGGCGACATCGCCCTTAAAAATCGTGTCGTCATGGCCCCGCTGACACGCATGCGCGCCGGCCCGGGCGATGTGCCCGGCGCCTTGGCGGCCCAGTACTACGCACAGCGGGCAACATCCGGCTTGATCATCACCGAAGCCAGTCAAATCTCCCCGCTGGCCAAAGGCTACCCCGGCACCCCAGGTATCTATAGCGATGCGCAAGTCGAGGGCTGGAAAGAAGTCACCCAAGCCGTCCACGCCCAGGGTGGACGCATCGTCTTGCAGCTCTGGCATGTTGGCCGAATCTCGCACTCATCGCTGCATCAAGAAGAAGGTCTGCCCGTGGCACCTTCGGCAATTGCACCCAGCGGCAAGGTCTACAGGGCCGACTGGCAGTTGGCGGACTATGAAGTGCCCCATGCCATCGAAATCAGCGAAATCCCGGCCTTGATCCAGGACTATCGTCATGCGGCTGAACAAGCCAAGCAAGCCGGTTTCGATGGGGTTGAAGTGCATGCGGCCAACGGCTATTTGCTCGATCAATTCCTGCAGGACGGATCCAACCATCGCGACGACGCTTACGGCGGCAGCTTCGAGAACCGCACCCGCCTGACGCTGGAAGTTCTGGATGCTGTGATCGCGGTATGGGGCAGCGCCCGCGTGGGACTTCGCTTGTCGCCTTACGGCAGCTTCAACGACATGTCGGATCAAGACCCGATCGGCCTGTTCAGCCATTTGATCGCCAAGCTCAACCCGCTCAAGCTGGCGTATTTGCACCTGATTGAGCCACGCTCGACGATGGCCGGCGGCAATGACAGCGTGGCCGTCGATGTCCCGAGCACGGCGGCCTTGTTTGGCAAGCTCTTCACTGGCAAGGTCTTGATGGCTGGCGGTTATGACCGCGAACTCGCCGAAGCGGCTCTGCAAGCCGGAGACGCCGATGCCGTGGCCTTTGGCCGGCTTTTCATCTCCAATCCGGACCTGCCGCAGCGCTTCGAACTCAATGCTGCACTCAATGCCTACGATCGGTCGAGCTTTTACGGCGGCGATGCCAAGGGCTACACCGACTACCCGGTGATGAACGTCGTTTAAACCACTGGTACCCAGCTCTCGAGCTTTTCTCAAGGCGCCCTGAGCTGATCTTTCTCAAGTACTGGGTCCGGACGGCAATATTTCCGCATTATTTTTGACAGGTTCGGTCCAGCATGGCGAGATCACCGAGTTTTGAAAAAGATGATCGCAGCGGTATTGCCTTGAATTGGGAAACAACGCCAGGTGGGCGGTCCAAGGCGCGGGAAGTGATGCAAAATCGGTCCCTGATCACAGAAGGAATTCAACATGAGCCGGATTACGCTAGAGACCGGAAAACGGGGTGGCCGGCCGTGCATACGTGGCTTGCGCATCACTGTCTACGACGTGCTGTCGCTGCTTTCCAGTGGCATGTCGCAGCAAGAAATTCTCGATGATTTTCCGGAACTGGAAGCTGCCGATATTTTGGCCGTGCTTGCCTTCGCGGCTGACCGGGAACACAAGATCTATTCGCTGGCCGTTCAATGAAGCTTCTGTTGGACGAAAACCTGTCCCGGCGACTGGTTCCGTTTCTTCAGCATGACTACCCCGGCAGTTCTCAGGTGGTGCTGTTAGGCCTTGAGTCAGCAACTGACACCCAGGTCTGGCAATTCGCGAAGGACGAAGGTTTTGTCATCGTCACCCGGGATGCGGACTTTGAAGAGCTTTCGCTTGTCTGGGGTCAGCCGCCCAAGGTGATTTGGCTTAAAACCATGAATCAAAGCCGCGCAACGACACTCAAGATTTTCCTGGATGGCCGCTCGATGATCGAAGACGCCTTGCTGAATAACGGGCAGGCCTGCGTGGAAGTATCGGGCGTGTAAACAGTCGGTCGGAATACCCGGCGCCGGACTGCAGGACTTGGGCGATGTGACGTCGGGCTTGCCCGGGGGATAGCTCAGTATTTGAGCTGGTGATGCCTCAG
>JBIKPD010000016.1:0-29197 GCA_044357665.1 Roseateles sp.
GCCACGCATGACTCGGGGACAACATGACTCGCTACTTCTTTGTCGTGAGGGACTTGCACCCTTTACTCCTTGCAGGTTTTACCGGCGCACTCAGGTCTTGCTTTCACGCAAGGGTTTTGCCATTGCCGAACCTTAGTGGGAATTTGATTGATTGCAAGACCTGACCCCTCGGTGTTTAGTGAAGTAATCGGCCCCGTGCCGCAAATCGCGCCGAAAAAACACAAAAAATAAATCAATGAAAAATCAACGATTTAAGGTGTGTTTCTTAAGAGGCCACATTCGTAACCCACAGCGAGAGGTGCATTGGTTTTGGGTACGAAACGGGTACGGCAGCAAGTGAAAACGGCAGTTCTGGCATTGCTTCGAGCTTCGTGTCCAGCAGTTCACGTTCTCGTGACAGTTCGATTGCGAGCTTGAGATATCGGCGCAATAGGAGCAGGGGTGGAAACTGTTTTCGTTGTGCCAACCAGTCAAGGGCATCAGTTGCGCACTTTGAGCTGTTGCACGCCCGGCAAGCCCAGACCAAGTTGTCGCCGACATTCTTTCCGCCCTTCTTGGTTGGAATGAGATGATCGACTGAGAGATGGTCTGTGCTCGCACAGTAGCAGCAAGCTTGCGGCAGGATCATCTTCAGTCGCTCATCGTCTGCCAAGGGGCCAATGTTCATGGTTCCTGCGTTCAATCCTTTGTAAAGACGTGCTCTGATCATGAAGTGGGTGCGGCCGTAGGTCTCTGCGTTGGCGGTGAGCGCAGAGTGCGCCATCGCCAAGTTGGCGTATGACCAGTGCAACAACTCGCCGACAGTGGTGGGTTTCATGTGGCCTAACTATATTGATATCCGGCGACTATTTTGGCGTTTTTGTCTGCGACCAGTCTCCATAACTCCGCGCACCCGGCAGGCTGCAAGGCCAAGCAGCCACTGGCAATTGCCAATTTAGGCTGGCAATTGCCAGGCCGCTAGCCGAATTCGGTCTAGCAGGCTGCTGTTGTGCCGCCGGACAATCCTCTGGACGATAAGGCGTCACAGGCCATGCTGAAGCAGTTGCTGAACTGCTACCTGGAGAAGCGCGGGGCTTCAGGCTCGGCGCCGATGTTTATCAGTATTTTGCGGACCGCAGGGCCATCGGTGATCAAGGCGACCAACTCCTGGGTGGATGTGGATCAAATCCGCTCAGCTGCGATCCCTTCAGCTCAACCTCGTCACGCCCTGCAACTGGCAGGCATAGACCGCATTGCGCAGCGCCGCGATCGCTTCGTAGCGGGTGAAAGTGCGCCGCCAGGCCAGCACCACGCGGCGGGTGGGAACCGGTGCGGCGAAGGGGACGAAGCGCAGATGGGCTTGCGGCTCCTTGGGCAGGCTGAGCGCGGGCACCACGGTCACGCCCATGCCTGCGGCCACCATATGCTTGATGGTCTCGAGCGAGCTGCCTTCAAAGCTCTTGCTGATGCCGTCGACCTCGCTGGAAAAGCGCGCAAATTCGGGGCAGACCTCGAGCACCTGGTCGCGAAAGCAATGCCCGGCGCCAAGCAGCAGCATCTTCTCGCGCTTGAGTTCGGCCGCGCCGATTTCAGTGCGAAGGGCAAAAGCATGGTTGGCCGGTACCGCGATGACGAATTCTTCGTCATACAGCGGTGCGATCGCCAGCCCGGTATCGGGAAATGGCTCAGCCAGGATCGCGCAGTCGAGCTCGCCGGTGCGCAGCATTTCCAGCAGCCTGACGGTGAAGTTCTCATGCAGCATCAGCGGCATCTGCGGATATTGGTCGATCACGCCCTTGACCAGTTCGGGCAGCAGATAGGGGCCGATGGTGTAGATGATGCCCAAACGCAGCGCGCCGGCCAGAGGGTCCTTGCCGCGCTTGGCGATTTCCTTGATCGCGCTGGCCTGCTCGATCACCGACTGGGCCTGGCGAACGATCTCGGCGCCCAGCGGCGTGATCGACACCTCGGCAGCACCACGCTCGAAGATCTTCATGTCGAGCTCTTCCTCGAGCTTCTTGATCGCCACGCTCAGCGTTGGCTGCGAGACGAAGCAGGCCTCGGCAGCGCGGCCGAAATGGCGTTCACGTGCCACGGCAACGATATAGCGCAATTCAGTCAAGGTCATCGGAGCAACTCCAGTCAGCGCGAAAGCGTACATTGTGCTTGGCTTGCAGCAGACCGCTACACTGCGGCCGATACATCACCATTTTTGCTGCGCTGCCGCAGATGAGGTTTTTCGATGACTGAACGCAAACCAATGAGCTTGCAACGCCTGCTGGACATGCATGCCAGCGGCGACAAGATCACCATGCTGACCTGCTATGACGCCGCTTTCGCCTCGGTGCTCGAAGAAGCCGGTGTCGAGACGCTGCTGGTCGGCGATTCGCTTGGCATGGTGCTGCAGGGCCAGGCCAGTACCGTGCCGGTGCTGCTCGACGAGATGGTCTATCACACCGCCTGTGTCGCCCGCGGTCGCAAGAGCGCCTGGCTAATCGCCGATCTGCCCTTTGGCAGCTATCAGCAGAGCCCGCAGCAGGCCTTCACTAGCGCCTTGCGTCTGGTGCAGGCGGGCGCGCATATGGTCAAGCTCGAAGGCGGCGGCTGGACGGCGGCTACCGTGCGTTTCCTGGTCGAGCGCGGCATCCCGGTCTGCGCCCATCTGGGGTTGACGCCGCAGACGGTGACGATGCTGGGCGGCTACAAGGTGCAGGGTCGCAATGAAGCTGCGGCCAATCTGCTCAAGCAGCAGGCGCAGGAACTGGTCGAAGCCGGGGCGCAGATGCTGGTGCTGGAAATGGTGCCGGCCGTGCTGGCTGCCGAGGTCACCCGCATGCTGCCGATCCCGGTCATCGGCATTGGTGCCGGCGTCGGTTGCTCGGGGCAGGTGCTGGTGCTGCACGACATGCTCAATGTGACGCCGGGCCGCCTGCCGCGTTTCGTGAAGAATTTCATGCTGGGTGCGGCTTCGGTGCAGGAAGCGGTGCGGCACTATGTGGCCGAAGTGAAGGCGCAGACTTTCCCGCAAGACGACCTGCATTCTTACTGAAATGCAGCTGATTCACGAGATACCCGGCCTGCGCCAGACGCTGGCCGGTCAAGCGCAGATTGCCTTTGTCCCGACGATGGGCAATCTGCACGAAGGCCATCTGGCCCTGGTGCGGCAGGCGCGCTTGGCTGCCCCGCAAGGTCGGGTGGTCGCCAGCATCTTCGTCAACCGCCTGCAGTTCGCGCCGCATGAGGATTTCGACCGCTATCCGCGCACGCTCAAGCATGACTGCGAGTTGCTGGCCGCCGCCGGTTGCGACATCGTCTTCGCGCCCGACGAGCGGGAAATCTACCCGGAGCCGCAGACCTACAAGGTGCATCCGCCGGCCGACCTCGACCAAATCCTGGAAGGCCATTTCAGGCCGGGCTTTTTTGTCGGCGTCTGCACCGTCGTGCTCAAGCTGTTCAATATCGTCCAGCCCAGCATCGCCGTGTTCGGCAAGAAGGATTACCAGCAACTGATGGTGGTGCGCCGCATGGTCAGCCAACTGGCTTTGCCGATCAAGATCCTCGGCGGCGAGACCGTGCGCAGCGGCGAAGGTCTGGCGCTGTCGTCGCGCAATGCCTATCTCAGCGATGAACAAAGGGTCGAGGCGCTGCGCCTGAGCCAGGCGTTGAAGACCCTGATTGCGGGCTGGCAGGCCGGTGGGCGCGATATTGCAGCGCTGGAGGCCCAGGCCATGGCGCAGCTGCGCGAGCATGGCTGGGAGCCCGACTATATTGCCCTGCGGCGCCAGCATGACCTCGGTGCACCCGAGCCAGGTCAGGCCCTGGTGGCCTTGGCCGCAGCCCGCCTGGGCAGCACGCGCCTGATCGACAACTTCGAAGTCGGTTGACCGGCTTCATCCTCAAGACAGCGGATTTTTCGATGACATCAAATTTCAAGCGCCTGTACTGCTTTGCCCTGCTGACCCTGTTGGCAGCCTGCGGCGGCGGCGGTGGATCGACCACAACGACGCCGGTCGCGACGGCGATCAAGGCCAATGCCGTGACCGTTGCCCCGACCACCAGTTGCAGCGCCGCCGGCACCACGGCCTCAGCTGCCAGCCTTGCTTCGAATACGGTCTGCATGCTGACCAGCGACGGCGAAATCGTCGTCGAGCTCTATGCCGACAAGGCGCCGCTCTCGGTCGCCAACTTCCTGAAATATGTCGGCGATGGCTATTACAGCAACACCCTGTTCCACCGCGTACCCAAGGACTTCGTGGTCCAGGGCGGTGGCCAGACAACCGGCAGCGTCAGCAAGGTGCCCACCTATGCAGCGATCAAGCTGGAAAGCAATAACGGCCTGAGCAATCTGCGCGGCACGCTCGCGATGGCGCGGTCCAGCGCGGCCGATTCAGCCACCAGCGAGTTCTACTTCAATACGGTCAACAACACCGGGCTCGACTACACCGCCAGCAACCTCGGCTACGCAGTGTTCGGCAAGGTGATCTCGGGGCTCGACACGATCGACAAGATCAATGCCGAAGCCCGCTGGTCCGGCAACGTCGAATCACCCGCCACCGAAGTGCTGCTGTACTGGGCCAAGAAGCTCAAATAAGCCGGCCGCTGAGCCTGAAAATACTGGTGCAGGACCATTGCACCAGCCCTGCGCCCGTTCAGGCCTTGAGAAATTCCGCCTTGGAGCCCAGCCAGCGCACGACATGGCGGCGGGCGGCATCGGGGTGGCGATCGAGCAGTTGCGGCGCGAGCCGGCGGGCGGCCTGCAGCAGCAGACCGTCCTGTTGCAGGTCGGCAAAGCGCAGCAATTCGGCACCGCTCTGGCGCGCGCCCATGAATTCGCCGGGGCCACGGATTTCGAGGTCGAGGCGCGCGATCTCGAAGCCGTCGTTGGTCTCGGCCATCGCCTTCAGCCTGGCCTTGCCGGTGGCCGAGAGCGGCCCGCTGTAGAGCAGCACGCAGACGCTGGCTGCGCTGCCGCGCCCGACCCGGCCGCGCAATTGGTGCAGCTGGCTCAGGCCGAAGCGTTCGGCATGCTCGATCACCATCAGGCTGGCATTGGGCACATCGACGCCGACCTCGATCACCGTCGTCGCCACCAGCACGCTCAATGAGCCGGCGCTGAACTGCCCCATCACCGCGGCTTTCTCGGCCGCAGCCATGCGGCCATGCAGCAAGCCGACGCCGAATCCGGCCAGCGCCTCGGTCAGCTCGGCATGGGTTTCGATCACATTGCTGAGGTCGAGCGGCGGTGGCGCGCCTTCTTCCGCGCTGCTTTCCTCGATCAGCGGACAGACCCAGTAGACCTGCGCACCGCGCGCGACTTCAGCCTGGATTTTTTCGATCACGTTGAGGCGTTTGCCATCGGCAAAGACTTTGGTGACGATGGCGGTGCGGCCGGGCGGCAACTCGTCGATCGTCGAGACATCGAGGTCGGCAAAATAGGTCATCGCCAAGGTACGCGGGATCGGTGTGGCGCTCATCATCAGCAGATGCGGTTCCAACTCCATCGAAGCCAGCTTCTGGCGCAAGGCCAAGCGCTGAGCCACGCCGAAGCGGTGCTGCTCGTCGATGATGGCCAGACCAAGGCGGGCGAAGCGGACTTTCTCCTCAATCACCGCATGGGTGCCGATCACCAGCTGCGCCTCGCCCGAGGCCGCGGCGTCGAGCATCTTCTGGCGCGCTTTGCCTTTGACGCTGCCGGTCAGCCAGGCCACTTGCAGGCCCAGCGGCTCGAGCCAGCTGAGCAGTTTCTTGAAATGCTGTTCGGCCAGGATCTCGGTCGGCGCCATCAAGGCGCATTGCCAGCCGGCGTCGATCGCCACGCTCGCGGCCAGCGCGGCGACCACCGTCTTGCCCGAGCCGACATCGCCCTGCAGCAGTCGATGCATCGGTTGCGGCCGCGCCAGATCGCCGGCGATTTCCTCGCAGACACGCCGCTGCGCGTTGGTCAGCGCGAACGGCAGCACCGCCAGCAACTGCTCATGGATGCCGCCGCGCGCGGCGCTCAGCGCCGGCGCTCGCAGCCGCGCCCGCTCGCGCTGCGACTGCAACTGGCTCAGCTGCTGAGCCAGCAGCTCGTCGAACTTCAGTCGCTGCCAGGCCGGGTGGCTTTGATCTTCCAATGTTCCCAAGCGCGCTTGCGGCGGCGGATGGTGCAAAAACATCAAGGCTTCACGCAAGGGCGGCAGCTGCGGCGGCACCACGCCGGCGGGCAGCAGCTCTTCGAGGGCCGCGCGCTGCAGCGCCGAGGTCACCGCGCGGCGCAGATAGGCTTGCGGCAGGCTGGCGCTGGTCGGGTAGACCGGGCTCAGAGCGCTGGGCAAAGGGGTGTTTTCGTCGACCGCCTTGAAGGTCGGATGCACCATCTCGCGGCCGAAGAAGCCATGGCGCAATTCGCCGCGCACGCGCAGCCGCTGACCGACCCCCATGCTTCTTTGCTGGGCGGGGTAGAAATGGATGAAGCGCAGCAGCAACTGGCCGCTTTCGTCCTCGAGCTTGACCAGCAACTGCCTGCGTCCGCGCAGGTCGACCTGGCTTTCGCTCACCAGGCCCTCGCATTGCACCGTCTGCCCTTCATGGGCCTGGGCGATTGGCGTGATGCGGGTCTCGTCCTCATAGCGCAGCGGCAAGTGCAAGGCGAGGTCGATGTCGCGCAGCAGGCCGAGCTTTTCCAGCGCTTTTTGCGGCGCTGACTTCGGCTTGCTGACTGGTTTGCTGTTGGCCTCGGGCATGGGCTGGATTCTGCCCTGCCTGCAGCCCGGAGCGGCGAACTCTCGGGGCCTGGCTTCAGAGGCTGTGGCGCTGCGCCGAGCCGGCGTAACCTTCGGCGGCGCTCTGGCAACCGATGCAGCGGGTTACTTCCGGGCTGTGCTGCAGCCGCTCGAAGGCAATCGCCTGGCCGCATTCGATGCAAAGGCCGTAGCCCTGGCCGGCCAGATGCTGCAAGGCCTGGTTCACCTGGCGCAAGGCATCAAGCGTCATGTCGCTGCGCGCCAGGTCGACTTCGCGGTCGGCGTCATGGGCGCGTTCGCCATCGGCATCCTGCAGCAACTGCTCGCGTGCATGCTCGACGCGATCCTGCCCGCCCAGATGGGTCTGCAACTCGCTTTGCAACTCGCGCTGGCGCTGCAGCAAGGCGGCTTCAAGCTGGGTATGTTGGGCGGCGCTCAGGTGTTGGCTCATGGTTTTCTCCTGACTTGATACTGGCACCGCCTCTGACGGCCCAGCTTGAGAAGGGTCAAGAACTACGGCCGCTGCAGCCCGGCGCAGGGCGCATGGGAGAATTCGCAGCCCTGTTTGGTACGGGTCTGTCCGGCCCTCGACACAATGACCCCCACTGCATTCACCGTCAGCGATTTCAATTTCGAGCTGCCGCCCGAACTGATCGCGCAACGCCCGGCCGCTTCACGCAGCGCCTCGCGCCTGCTCGATGGCCGCAAGGCCGAGCCGGTCGACCGCATTTTTCACCAGCTGCCCGAGCTGCTTGAGCCGGGCGATCTGCTGGTGTTCAACAACACCCAGGTGATCAAGGCGCGCTTGCATGGCTTCAAGGCCAGCGGCGGCGCGGTCGAAGCCTTGGTCGAGCGGGTCTTGCCTGGAACTTTTGAAGTCTGGGCCCATCTGCGCGCCAGCAAGAGCCCGAAGCCGGGATCGATCGTCCGCTTCGCCGCAGCTTTCGATGCCGAAGTGCTGGGTCGCTGCGGGCCCGACGGCGGCATGTTCCATCTGCGTTTCCCGTCCGACCCGTTCGCGCTGCTCGAAACCCATGGCCATGTGCCGCTGCCGCCCTATATCGAGCATGCCGACGATAGCGACGATGCCAGCCGCTACCAGACCGTCTTCGCAGCCGCACCGGGCGCTGTCGCAGCGCCAACCGCAGCGCTGCATTTCGACGCCGATTTACTCTTGCGATTGGCCGCGCGCGGCGTGGCCCTGGCCCATGTGACCCTGCATGTCGGCGCCGGTACTTTCCAGCCGGTGCGGGTCGAGCAACTGGCTGACCACAAGATGCACAGCGAATGGTTCGAGGTGCCGGCAGAAACGGTGGCGGCGATTGCGCAGACCAAGGCGGGCGGCGGGCGGGTGCTGGCGGTTGGCACCACGACCTTGCGGGCGCTGGAATCGGCCGCCCGGGGTGGTTCGCTGCAGGCCGGCGCAAGCGAAACCGAGATCTTCATCACGCCGGGTTTCCAGTTCCAGGTCGTCGACCGCTTGCTGACCAATTTCCACCTGCCCAAGAGCACCTTGATGATGCTGGTCAGCGCCTTCGCCGGCCATGACCGGGTGATGGCGCTGTACCGCCATGCGATCGCGCAGCGCTACCGTTTCTTCAGCTATGGCGATGCGATGCTGCTCGATCTGGCCGCTGCAAAGCCTGCTGCGACAATCGCGCCATGCTGAAGTTTGATCTGCTCAAGACCGAAGGACTGGCCCGCCGTGGCCAGATGACATTGAACCATGGCGTGGTGCAAACCCCGATCTTCATGCCGGTGGGTACCTACGGCACGGTGAAGGGCGTGATGCCGAGGTCGCTCGAGGAGATGGGCGCGCAGATCATCCTCGGCAATACCTTCCACCTCTGGCTGCGGCCGGGTGTGGACATCATCACCCAGTTCGGCGGTCTGCACCGTTTCGAGAACTGGCAAAAGCCCATCCTCACCGACAGCGGCGGCTTCCAGGTCTGGAGCCTGGGCGAGATGCGCAAGATCTCCGAAGAGGGCGTCAAGTTCGCCTCGCCGGTAAACGGCGACAAGCTGTTCCTGACGCCCGAAATCAGCATGCAGATCCAGACGGTGCTCAACAGCGACATCGTCATGCAGTTCGACGAATGCACGCCATACGAGACCAAGGGCCATCTGACGACCGAAAAGGAAGCGCAGCTGTCGATGGAACTGAGCCTGCGCTGGGCCAGGCGCTGCGCCGATGAATTCAAGCGGCTGGAGAACCCGAACGCCTTGTTCGGCATCGTCCAGGGCGGCATGCATGAAGGCCTGCGCGACGCATCGCTGGCCAGCCTGACTGCGCTCGACCTGCCCGGCTACGCGATCGGCGGCTTGAGCGTGGGCGAGCCCAAGGAAGACATGATGCGGGTGCTGGCCCATATCGGACATCAGCTGCCGGCCGACAAACCGCGCTATTTGATGGGCGTGGGGACACCGGAAGACCTGATCGAAGGCGTGCGCCAGGGCATTGACATGTTCGATTGCGTGATGCCGACCCGCAATGCGCGCAACGGCCATCTGTTCACCCGTTTTGGCGACCTGCGTCTGCGCAACGCGCGCTACAAGACCGACGAGCGGCCGGTCGATGAAACCTGCAGCTGCCATTGCTGCAGCAATTTCTCGCGCGCTTATCTGCACCACCTCGACCGCTGTGGCGAAATGCTCGGGCCGATGCTGACCAGCATCCACAACCTGCATTACTACCTGAACCTGATGCAGGAAGCGCGCGATGCGCTCGATGTCGGCGGTTTCGAAACCTTCAGGCTCAAGTTCGCAGAAAACCGCGCCCGCGGCGTTTAGCCATGGCGAGCCAAAATTCTTGCTTGTTGGTGAATTAGGCGTTGCGCATGAAATCCCTGCTCCTGATCCTGCTGGCCCCGCTGCTCTGGTTGATCCGGCTGCTGCTGGCGCTGCTGATCCTGTTCGAGGAATGGGGCTGGGAGCCGCTGTCGCGCTGCATGGCATGGATTGGCAGGCTGCCGGTGTTCCGGCAGCTGGAGCGCGCCATCAAGGCTTTGCCGCCCTATGCGGCGCTGGGGATTTTGCTGCTGCCGACGCTGGCACTGCTGCCGGTCAAGCTGCTGGCACTCTGGCTGATCAGCATCGGCCGCACCGGTGTCGGTTTGCTGGTGATCCTGCTGGCCAAGCTGGTCGGCACAGCGCTCGTCGCGCGGCTGTTCCAGCTGACCCAGCCTGCCTTGCTGCAACTACCCTGGTTTGCGCGGCTCTATGCCCGCTGGACTGCCTGGAAAACCGGTCTGCTCGACTGGGTCCATGCCTCGCCGGTCTGGCAGGCAGCGCAGGCTTGGAAACGGGCGATCAAAAGCGCATTGCGGCACCGCTGAATAGTCACCAGAACTGCCATTGCCCGGTCTGCACGACCCAGATTCCCAACAGGCCATTGGTCACTGCATGGGCAATGACGGCGCACCAGAGCTTGCCGCTGCTGCGGTACAGCAGGGCATAGGCCAGGCCGGCGATGATTGCTGCCAGCCACAGCGTGTGCGCGAGCGTGAAGACAAAGGTCGACAGCACGATCGCCTTGATGCCGATCCGCCGCGGGTCAACGGTTTCGAACCTGGCGCTTTCGAGCCAGCGCATCAGGAAGCTGCGCCAGAACAACTCTTCCATCAGCGGCACGATCAACGCAGCGCCGATCCAGCGCGCGCTGATCAAGGGCCAGATCATTGCGCCTTGCGGGTCGAGCGGCAGGAACCCGGCGCTCGGTTCTCCGAGCTGCATCCAGGGTGCATCGAGCTTGATCCACAGCATGAAGACCAGGGCACCGACGGCAATGCTCAGCAGCGCTTCGCGCCAAGTCGGCAGGTTCTGCCTTGCCAGCTCGCCATAGCCGCGCCAAAACCAGGCCAGCAGGGCGCCGACGCTGACCACGCTGATCGCGTAAATCCAGCGCAGGTCGAAGCCAAGGCTGGCGGGCAGATGGCCGCGCAAGGCCAGCAGCGCCATGAAAGCAGCAAAAGGCAGGGCGCGGGCAATCGCCGCCGGGCTGAGCTTCATCGCGGCTTACTTGGCGCGCTGTTCGAGGATGAAATTGGCGCCGTCATATTGGCCCAGCTTTTCGACCAAATATGGCAGGCAGGCCTGCAAATCATCGTGCAGCGTGAACGGCGGGTTGACGATGAACATGCCGCTGCCAAGCATGCCGAAGCCGCGCGTGTCGGCCTGTTGCTGCACGGTCAAACGCACATGCAGCCAACCCCGCTTGCTGGCGTCAGCGGCAGCTTTCAGGCGCTGGGCCAGCTGCGCTGATTCGAGCAACTGCAGTTGCGGATACCAGATCATGTAGACCCCGTCGGCAAAGCGCTCGAGCCCTTCGCGCAAGGCGGCCAGCACCTTGGCGTAATCGGTCTTGAGCTCATAGGACGGGTCGATCAGCACGACGGCGCGACGCGACGGCGGCGGCAACTCGCCGCGCAGGCTGGCAAAACCGTCGGTATCAGCCACTTGCGTATTCGGGCGCGAATCCAGATAGCTCTGCAGGATACGGAAATCAGTCGGGTGCAACTCGTAAGTGCGCAGCCGATCTTCTTCGCGCATCACCAGATTGGCGATCGCCGGCGAGCCGGGGTATTGGCGCAACTGCTTGTCGGGGTTGAAGGCGCGCACCAGATCCAGGTAATCGGCCAGCGGCGCCGGCAGATCCTTGGCATCCCAAAGCTTGGAAACGCCGTGCACATATTCGCCTTTCTTCTGCGCGTATTGGCCTTCGATCGAATAACCGCCGGCGCCGGCATGGGTGTCGACCAGGGTGTAGGGCTTGTCTTTCTCGCCCATATAGCGAAGCACCTGGGTCAGGATCAGGTGTTTGAGAACATCGGCATGATTGCCGGCGTGGAAGGCGTGTCGGTAAGCGAGCATGGCTGAACTGTAGCTTGGTGCAAGGCGCTTGGCCTTCGTCGGCTCGAGGGGTCGGGTCGCACGGGTCAACATGCCGTGGGGAAAAGCCCTGCCCGGTCGTCCTTCCTAGACCCCGGCTTCGGCCAAGGCAGCGAGCAGGGCGTCGAGTTCGGCTTGCGTGTTGTAGGCCTGCACGGACAAGCGCACAAAGGTATGCGGCCCATGCTGGGTCACCGGGATTTCGATGCGGTGTTGTTCGAACAGCTGCCGGCGCAGGCCTTCTGCATCGATGGCGCGAACCGGTATCGGCACCATCTGCGCATAAGCCTGGTCGGGCGCCACCGGCTCCAGGCCATTGCGGGCCAGGGCCTTGTGCAGGGTCGCGCAAACCCACTCGTGGCAGCGATTGCGCTGTTGCGGCCAGTCATGCTTTGCCTGGAAAGCAATCGCCGCCGGCACTGTGAGATAAGCCGCCAGATCGCGCGTGCCTTGCCATTGCAGCCGGCGCTCCAGCTGGCTGCGGCCGGTGTAGGCGTCAAAACCGGTATGGCCGCCTTCGCCCGCCACATAGCCCCAGCTGACCACGGTGGCCTCGATGGCGCTGTGCCGCGCTGGCTGTACATGCATGAAGGCTGCGCCTTTCGGGGCACACATCCATTTGTGGCAGTTGCCAGTGTAGAAATCGGCGCCAACTTCCTGCAGATTGAGCGCCATCTGGCCGGGCGCATGGGCGCCGTCGATCAAGATCGGGATGCCGGCGGCGCGCGCCCGTTGGCAGAGCTCGGCCACCGGCAGGATCAAGGCCGTGGTCGAGGTGATGTGGCTGGCAAAGATCAGCTTCGTGCGCGGGCTGACCTCGGCCATCATGCGCGCAGCAAATTCTTCGGGTTTGAACGGCAGCGGCAGCACCACCCGGCGGTAATGGGCGCCGACGCGTTGGCATTCGCGCTCCCAGGTCGCGTCGCAAGCCCCGTATTCATGGTCGGTGCCGAGGATTTCATCGCCAGGCTGCAAGTCCAGCGAGCGCGCCACGATGTTGACACCGGTGGTGGCGTTGGGCACGAACACCAGGTCTTCGCTGCTGGCGCCCAGGTAGGCCGCCAATGCGGCGCGCGCTTGGGCCAGCAGCAATCCCGACCTGCGGCCGAGAAATTCCACCGGGTTGCGTTCAAGTTCGAGCTGCCAGCGCTGGTACTGCGCAAACACCTCGCGCGGACAGGCTCCGAACGAGCCATGGTTGAGGAAGACGATGTCGGGGTCGAGCAGGAAGGCGTCGCGCATGATCGCGCCATTCTTGCACTGCTGGGAGGCAGTGCCCGAGGGGCAAACCCTCAACTGCCTGGCTTGTGGCAAGGCGGCCTGGTCAATTTGATATGGATAATCATCGATTGTTCGCCCATCCTGGCGCGCTTTGCTTGACTGAAAATAACCTCCATGCCCAGCCTTTTCGACCCCCTCCAGATCGGCGACCTGCAGCTCGCCAACCGCATTGTCATGGCGCCGCTGACGCGCAGCCGCTCGAAGGGCTTGCTGCCCGGCGAGATGGCGGTCGAGTATTACCGCCAGCGTGCCAGCGCCGGCCTGATCATCAGCGAAGGCACGCAGATCAGCCAGCAAGGCCAGGGCTACCTCGACACACCGGGCATCCATCGCCCGGACCAGATCAAGGCCTGGAAGCGCGTCACCGATGCGGTGCATGCCGAGGGCGGCAAGATCGCCGTGCAGCTCTGGCATGTCGGCCGCATCTCGCATACGCAGTTCCAGGTTGATGGCCAGGCACCGGTTTCATCGACCAACAAGGCCGCCAAGGGCATGACATTTGCTGCCGAAGGCTTTGTGCAGGCGTCCACACCGCGTGCCTTGCGCACCGATGAAATGCCCGGGCTGGTGGCCGATTTCGCCCATGCCGCGAGCTGCGCGATGGAGGCCGGCTTCGACGCTGTCGAGGTGCATGGTGCCAATGGCTATCTGATCGAGCAGTTCCTGCGCGACAGCATCAACGACCGCCAGGATGACTATGGCGGTTCGGTCGAAAACCGCGTGCGCCTCGCGGTCGAAGTGATGGCTGCGATCGCCGCGGCGATCGGCCCGGGCCGCGCCGGCATCCGGCTGAGCCCGGTCACGCCGGTCAATGACGCCCCGCAGGACAGCGACGCACAAACGCTCTACACCCAGCTGGCCGCGCAACTGAGTTTGCTGAAGCTGGCTTTTGTGCATGTCGTCGAAGGCCAGACCCGTGGTGCGCGCGACATCGCGCCGTTCGACTATGACGCGATGCGCAAAGCTTTTGCCGGCAACTGGATGGTCAACAACGGCTACAACCGCGAGATGGCCCTGCAGGCCGTGGCTACAGGCCATGCTGATCTGATCGCCTTCGGCCGCCCCTTCATTTCCAACCCGGATCTGGTGCGACGCCTGCGCCTGGATGCGCCGCTGCAGCCGACGCTTGACGCCAGCACCTTCTACGGTGGTGGCGCGCATGGCTACCTCGACTACCCGACGCTGGCCGATTGATATCGCCCCTCAGTTGCGGGCGCGGAACAACTCGTTGATCGAGATTTCGCGCGGGCCATGGTGCAGCGTGAAAGCTTCACCGGCCTGCAGTTGCCCTATGTGCTTGACCGCCAGGTAAAAACCGCACCAGCCGTTTTGCTGCATCAGCTTGGCGGCCTGCTTGAAGCCCATCACCGCGTTGAACTTGAAGCAGGGAAAGCGCGGCTCGCTGACGACCAGTTCGCAATCGGCAAAGCGCAGCATGTCGCCGATGCAGACATCCTGTTCGAGCAGGCCGGACAGGGTCAGGTTCTCGCCCATCGCGCCCGGCGGCAGCACAGCGTCCCAGGCGGCCACCTTGGCCTGTGCCCGCACCGTCTGCCAGAACGGGTAATGCTCACTCGGATAGGCGTAGATCGCCTTGGTCAGACCGCCATGCACGCTCAGGTCGGCCTGCTCGTCGCCTGCCAGCCCCAGCGTCGTCACCGCCACCGGGCCTTGGCGCGGGGCCTTGTTGATGCCGCTGAGGACGCTGCGGTTTGCATCGATCACCAACGAACTGGCGGCGGCGGTGTTGAGGCTGAGAATCTGCATCTTGCTTCCTTGGCCGATCGTCGGCCGACTGCGGGAAAATTGAAAACCACTCAGAATACCGGAGCTTGGCGCTGGCCAACGGCTATCTGCCGCACCAGTTCCTCTCGCCGGGCACCAACCAGCGCAGCGATCTCTACGGCGGCAGCATGGAAAACCGCTTGCGCTTTCTGCGTGAAGTGGTCGAGGCGGTGGTCGCGAAAGTCGGCGCCAACCGTGTCGGCGTGCGTATTTCGCCATTCGCCGGCTACAACAACAGCCGCGATAGCGACCCGGCAGCGACGACCACGGCCGTGGCCAAATTGCTAGAGGGCTATGGCCTGGCCTATCTGCATCTGGCCGACACCAATGCCTGGGCCGGCAGTCCGGATATGCCGCAATTGCTGGCCGCGACCAAGCCGCATTTCAGTGGCACCTTGATCGGCAATGGCGCGATCACGCCCGCAGCCGCGCGTGACTATGTCGCTGCCGGGACTTTCGACATGGTCGCTTTCGGCCGGCCTTTCCTGGCCAATCCGGACCTGCCGGCGCGCATCCGTCAAGGCGGGCCATTCAACGACCCGCGCGCGGTGGGCTGGTACGGCGGCAGCGAAGAAGGCTATACCGATTACCCTGCGCTCGGCTAGTCCCGAGAGGCTTGAGGGCGGCCGGGGAGTCGAAACGAGTTCAATTCAAGTTCATCAAGCTGACTGATCAACTGGATCTCCCAGGCCAGGTATTGGCGTGCCGCTTCTTTGTTGCCGTCATGCCGGTCATGCACGAAGAACAGGTAGTCGATGCATTCGCCATCGGCCGGTACATCGCCTGCGGCTAGCAGCGGCAAACCGGCCAGGCGCCAGGCGCTCAGGCCCCCCTCGAGCAGACTGACCGACAGCCCGAGCGCCTGGAGGTCAAGCGCTGCATAAGCGGCCACACCCTGCTCATCGGCAATCAGCACCACCGGGAGATGGGTGCCTGCCAGCATTGCTGCGAGTTGCGGGCGGATGGCCCAGCGGCTGCCGGCAATCTGGGCCTGGCGAAACTGCATGCTCGGGCGCAGGTCGATGGCGATCAGCTCGCCCTTGGCCAGCCCGGCGGCCATGGCCTGTGCGCTGATTTTCGGCAGCGCCGGCCTGGCGGCGGCAGTCACTGCGGGCAGAGCAAGTTGGCTGGCCAGCCCTTGGCTGAGCACGCTGGCATCGTGGCCCATCTGGTTCAGCCAACTGGCCACCGTGCAGGCACGGATGCCGTCAGAATCAAACAGCACCAGCCTGGCGTGACGCACGCCGACATATTGGTCATTGGCCTGCATCAGCTGGCCGCCCGGCATATGTTGGGCGCCGGGCAGGCTGCCAAGAGCGAATTCCTCCGGGCTGCGCACATCGCACAGGAACAGCGTGCGCTGCGGATCTTGCGACCAGGCTTGCACCGTCTGCGCGCTGACCGTAGGGACATTGAAACTTGCCGCCAATGCCTCAGCCGCAGCACTCATTTCGGCTTGTGCAGCTTGTGCGGCCGGCGACCGGGCCTGGGAAACATCTGGGTAGCGGCGCTTGCCACCATGCTCGAGTCCCAGATCAGCCAGGTACCAGCCCTGAGTGCCGTTTTCGAGCGCCGAGATGGGGTTGGTCAAGCCGAGATTGATCAAGGTCTGCGCGCCGATGATGCTGCGCGTACGGCCAGCGCAATTGATCACGATATGGGTTTTTCCGCTCGGCACCAGGCTGCGGATGCGCAGGCCGAGTTCGCCGTTCGGGCAACTGGTGGCGGTCGGGATATTCATTTTCTGAAACTCCGAAAACGGCCGGCCGTCCAGCACCACGACATCCTCTTTGTCAGCCAGCAGTCGCGCCAGTTCGGTCGCGCTGACGCGGGGCGTGTGATAAGCCTGCTCGGCCAGTTCACCGAAGGCCTTGTGCGGGACATTGACCCCGGCAAACAGCGCAAAACCGGCGGCCTGCCAGCTTTGGGTGCCGCCGCGCAGCACATGGACATCGGTGTAAGCCAAATCGGCCAGCCGGCCTGCGGCGGCCAGCGCCACGCCCAGCCCGTCTTCGTCGTACACCACCAGCCGCACGCTCAAGCGCGGTGCCAGCCGCCGCACCTCCAGCTCAAGTCGGCTGTAGGGCAGGGGCACGCCGAAGAACAAATGTGATTCCCCATATTGCCCATGCTCCCGGACATCAAAAAGGGCAATTTCCCGGCCATCGTGCAACCAGGACTTCAGTTCGACGGCGCCTACAAAATTTGTCATCCTGGATTCGGTAGTTGGACGCGGACGAGTGGACTGCGATGCGGTGCGGTGCGCTGGCAAGGCGAAGCAGGATTCGCAGACCTGATCGAGTATCTCTTTCTTCTGGTTGGCCGAGGCCTGACGATTGCCGAAACGTCCGACCTCATGCCTCAGCCCGCTTCAGCTGGCCTGAAGCCATTGCACCATCAAGGCGTCCCACTTGGTTCTTGCCGCCTTCAGATGCCTGACCTTGACATGACCATAGCCGCGGATTTCTTCGGGAATGCGGGCGATCTCGACCGCCAGTTGCAGTCGCTCGGCGCTCAGCCCGCGTGCCAGCAAGGCATCGATGCTGGCTCGATATTCGTCGATCAAGGCGCGCTCGGTGCGGCGCTCTTCGCTGTAGCCGAAGGGATCAAAAGCGCTGCCGCGCAGGCCTTTGAGCTTGGAGAGCACCAAAAATGCCGGGCGAATCCAGGCGCCAAAACGGCTTTTCTGCAGCTCGCCTTTTTCGTTCGTCCTGGCCAGCAGCGGCGGTGCCAGATGGTGGACGATCTTGTAATCACCCTCGAACCTTGCGGCGATGCTGGCGCTGAACTTGGCGTCGACATGCAGGCGCGCGACTTCATATTCATCCTTGAAAGCCATCAGCTTGAACAGGTAGCGCGCCACCGCTTCGGTCAGCCTTGTCGAGGCCAAGGGGGCCTCGGCAGCGCGGACTTTCTCGACGAATTCCCGGTAACGCTGCGCATAAGCTGGGTTCTGATAACCGGTGAGGAATTCGACGCGCTTGGCAATCAGCTCATCGACGCCGGCGCGCTTGACGATGTTGATGACCTGGCGGGCCGCATACAGTGCCTGAACCGCAGCCAGATCCTCGGCGCAGCGCCGCCCCCATTCGAAGGCGGCTTTGTTGTTGTCGACCTGCACCGCATTGAGCTCGATCGCGCGCAGCATGGCTGCATGGCTGAGCGGCACGCGGCCCTTTTGCCAGGCAAAGCCGAGCAGCAGCGGGTTGGTATAGAGCGAATCACCGAGCAGCTTGACCGCCACTTCTTCGGCGTCGAACAGCCCGATATTTTCCTTGCCGACCGCCTTGCCGACCGCGCTTTCGCAAGCGCTGGCCGGGAAATGCCAGTTGGCATCGTTGACCAAGGCTGCAGTTGGCGAAGCGTGGCTGTTCATCGCCACATAGCTTCGTCCCAATTCCATCAGCGCCAAGGTGGTCTTGTTGGCGGTGACGATCGCGTCGCAAGCGATCACCAGATCGGCATTGCTGACCTTGGTGGTGCAGATCGCCTCGGCGCTGTCGGCGATCTGGATATGGCTCCAGGTGCTGCCGCCTTTTTGCGCCAGGCCAGCCGAGTCCTGCGTGATTACCGCCTTGCCTTCAAGATGCGCGGCCATGCCGAGCAATTGGCCGATCGTGATCACGCCGGTGCCGCCGACGCCGGCGACGACGATGCCCCAGGCGCGGCTCGAGTCGGGCAGCGATGGTGTTGGCAGCAGGCCCAGGCCGGCGTCGAACGGGCTCGGGCGCTGCGACTGTTTGGGCTTTTTCAGCGCCCCGCCCTCGACGGTGACAAAGCTCGGGCAGAAGCCTTTCAGGCAGGAATAGTCCTTGTTGCAGCTGTTCTGGTTGATCTGGCGCTTGCGGCCGAATTCGGTCTCAAGGGGTTCGATGCTGAGGCAGTTCGACTGCACCGAGCAGTCGCCGCAGCCTTCGCAGACCAGCTCGTTGATGACGACGCGTTTGGCCGGGTCGACCAGCTTGCCGCGCTTGCGGCGGCGGCGCTTTTCGGTGGCACAGGTCTGGTCATAGATGATCACCGAGCAGCCCTTGATCTCCCTAAAGCGGCGCTGGACCGCGTCGAGCTGGTCGCGGTGCTCGACGTTGACCCCTTCGAGCAGGGAAATGCCCTGATATTTTTCCGGCTCGTCGGTGACGATGACGACGGCGGAAGCACCCTCGGCGCTGACGCTGCGCATGATCTGCAGGACCGAATGGCCTTCGGGCCGCTCGCCGACCCGCTGACCGCCGGTCATCGCGACCGCATCGTTGTAAAGGATTTTGTAGGTGATGTTGACGCCGGCAGCGATCGCCTGGCGGATCGCCAGACTGCCCGAATGGAAGTAAGTGCCGTCGCCGAGATTGGCAAAAATATGTTGTTCGTTCGTGAACGGCGCCTGACCGACCCAGGTCGCGCCTTCGCCACCCATCTGCGTGAAGGTCGAGGTGCTGCGGCCGGGCATCCAGTTGACCATGTAGTGGCAGCCGATGCCGGCCACCGCACGCGAGCCTTCAGGCACATGGGTGCTGGTGTTGTGCGGGCAACCGCTGCAGAACCAGGGAATCCGGTCAGCGCCGGCCGCCGCCTCGATTTCGATCTTGAGGGACTGCTCCTTGGCATCGAGCCGCACCATGCTGGCGTCCAGCCTTGCCGCGATGTCAGCGTCAACGCCGAGCTTCTTCAGCCGCTTGGCGATCGCGCGTGCGATCAGCTCCGGGGTCAGATCGGCCTGCGGGCGCAGCAGCCAGTTCTGGCTCGGGTTCGGCCGGCTCCATTCGCCGCCGCTTTCATCGCCCTCGGCTTCATCGAATTTGCCCAGCACATTCGGACGCACATCGGCGCGCCAGTTGTAGAGCTCTTCCTTGACCTGATATTCGATGATCTGGCGCTTCTCCTCGATCACCAGGATTTCCTGCAGGCCGCGGGCGAAGTCGCGGGTGATCGTGGCTTCCAGCGGCCAGACGACATTGACCTTGTGCAGGCGCAGGCCGATGCGCCGGCAACTGTCCTCGTCCAGACCGAGCTGCTGCATGGCCTGCCTGGTGTCGTTGTAGGCCTTGCCGCTGGCGATGATGCCGAAGCGATCATGCGGGGACGAAATGACGTTGTAGTTGAGCTTGTTGGCGCGCACATAGGCCAGCGCCGCGTACCACTTGTATTCCATCAAGCGGGCTTCTTGCTCGAGTGGCGAGTCGGGCCAGCGCAGATGCAGGCCACCCTCAGGCATCTGGAAGTCTTCCGGCATGATGATGCTGACCCGATCGGGGTCGACGTCAACGCTACCGCTCGATTCGACGACATCCTGGATCGTCTTCATGCCCGACCAGACACCCGAGAAGCGCGACAGCGCGATCGCGTGCAAGCCGAGGTCCAGAATTTCCTGCACGCTGCTCGGGAAGAACACCGGAAAGCCCGCCGCCTTGAAAACATGGTCGCTCTGATGCGCGGCGGTGCTGCTCTTGGCCACATGGTCGTCACCGGCAATCGCGATCACGCCGCCATGCTTCGAGGTGCCCGCCATATTCGCATGCTTGAAGACATCGACGCTGCGGTCGACGCCGGGCCCTTTGCCGTACCAGATGCCGAACACGCCGTCGAATTTGCTTTTTTCCGGAAACAGCGACAGCTGCTGTGTGCCCCAGACGGCCGTGGCCGCCAACTCTTCATTCACGCCGGGCTGAAAGACGATGTGCTGCGCCGCCAGATGCTTCTTGGCTGCCAGCAGCGACTGGTCATAAGCGCCCAGCGGCGAGCCACGGTAGCCGCTGATGAAGCCGGCGGTATTCAGTCCGGCCAGCGCGTCACGCTTGCGCTGCAGCATCGGCAGTCGCACCAGCGCTTGCACGCCGCTCATGAAGGCGCGGCCGCTGTCCAGCGAGTATTTGTCGTCCAGCGTGACCTTCTCCAGCGCGCGCAGGATATGTTCAGGCAAGGGTGCATTCATGACATGAAACTCCGGTGGGGCCGAACAGCCGGCCGCCGACCATTATTGGTCGCAGCTTCAGTGTAGGTAAATGTGGGTGATAGGTGCTTTCTGAAACTCGCAAAAAAATCGGTGTTTGAGCAATAATATTTCCACGAATTGATAATGGAGAGGCAATTAATGCTGGAAAAACCAAAACAAGGGAAAACCATAGGTCCGACTGATGCGGCTGTGGCGGCTGAACCGAACTTGCAGGGCGAGGCGCTCGACCGGTATCACATCGCGATTCTGGATCTGCTGCAAACCGAAGCCCGGCTGTCGAATGCCGAACTGGCTGCGCGCATCGGCTTGTCCACCGCGCCGACCTGGCGGCGGGTGCGTTGGCTCGAGGAGCAGGGCTACATCACCGGCTACCGGGCTGAAATCGACCGGCGCAAGATCGGCCTGGGCGTGCTGGCCTTTGTGCGCTTGACCGCTGATCGCAACAATGGCGCCACCACCAAACAACTCGAAGACGAGATCCGCCAGTTACCCGAAGTGACGGCTTGTCACTACATCTCAGGTACCGGTACTTTCGAGCTGCAGGTGTTGGCCACCGACCTCGACGCCTTCTCGCGTTTTTCGATCGACCGTCTGCTCAATCTGCCAAATGTGAAGGACATCCACACCAGCTTTTCGCTCGGCGAGGTCAAGGCCAGTTCGGCCCTGCCCCTGACCCATCTCAAAAGCCCAGACTGAGCAGGCTCGCTCCAGCGACCAGGGTCAAGGCCATCGCGCCGCCATAGCAAATCAGCTTGGCCGCCAGGCCCTTGTGGATGCCGATGTCATGCAGGCTGCACAAAATCCGGTGCGCCGCATGCCAGGCGAACAGCGAGATCACGGCGATCAGCAGACCCTTGCCGGCCCAATGCTGAGCAAAGGCGAGCATCTGCGGATAGGCCAGCTTCGACCCCGTCAAAGGCCAAGCCAGTGGCACCGCCAGACCGGTGATGAAGACCAGCATCGGCCCCAAAAGCGCCGCGAGCATGCCGCCAGCGCCGAACAGCAGCCAGAAAATCGGTGAATTCGAACGCTTCATCATGATTGCCCCAGCAGCGCCAGCATTGCCAGCAGCAGCAAGGAGGCGACGACAGTCGCGATCCAGCCGATGCGCGTGATCGTCACAGCCTGCAGGCGCTTGCCGCCAATGAAGATCATCGGCATCGTCTTGGGCATGATCTCGAACCAGCTCTTGGCATGCACCACCATCGCCAGCAACAGCAAGGCATGCAACAACAGCGATGCCGGACTCTGCAAAGCGGCCAGCCAGCCGTTCCAGGCCGCTTCGCCTTGCGCCAGCCGCACAGCACCGACGGCCAGTATCAGCGCGTAGGCCGCCACGCCGAAAGCCGTGGTTTCGCGCGCCATATAGCGGACGAAGAAGGGATCGCGCCGCCACCAGCCTTTCATGGGCCGGATATAGGGCTTCGCAGTCGGGGCTTGCTTGCTCATGCCTTGTCTCCCTGGAAGAAGCGCAGGAAATAGTCCTTGGCGCTGTTGACCTTGTTCTGGTTTACCGCATTTGCCGGGTCGACATGTTTGGGGCAGACCTCGGAGCAATAGCCGACTGCCGTGCAACTCCACACGCCTTCAGCCGCGTTGACAACTTCCATCCGCTCGGCCTGCCCGCCATCGCGCGAGTCGGCGTTGTAGCGATGCAGCAGGGCCAGCGCAGCCGGACCGACGAAGTTCGGGTCGAGCCCGTACTGCGGACAGGCGGCATAACAGAGCAGGCAGTTGATGCAACTGCTGTATTGCTCGAACTGCTCAAGCTGTTCGGGCGTTTGCAGGTATTCACCCTGGTCGAGACGGCGCGGCGTTTTCGGAATGATGTACGGCTTGATGCTTTCGAGCTTCTCGACGAATTTGTCGACGCTGACGACCAGGTCGCGCTCGATCGGGAAATGTGCCAGCGCCTCGACACGCACGGGCCCTGGCAGCAGGTCGCGCAAAAAAGTCTTGCAGGACAGCTCGGGCTTGCCGTTGATCATCATGCCGCAGCTGCCGCAAATCGCCATCCGGCAGGACCAGCGAAAGCTCAGGCTGCCGTCCTGGTCATCCTTGATCTGTTGCAGCCCTTGCAGGACTGACATGTCGTCAGTGAACGGTACTGCAAAGGTCTGCCAGAACGGCTGATCCTCCTGCTCGGGCCGGTAGCGTTGCACCTCGATCGCGATCATCTTCTGGCTCGATGCTTCAGACATGGCTGGCCTCCTTGGCAAGGCGTTGGGCGGCATCGGCCTGCTCTCCGGCTGCGCCATAGGCGCGCGTTCCCGGCGGCGAGCTGGTGATTCTGACCTCGCCATAGGTGATCGTCGGGGCCTCGTCGCCCTGGTAATGCGCCAGGCTGTGCTGCAGGAAGTTCTGATCGTCACGCAACTCGAACCCGTCGAGCCGCTGGTGCGAACCGCGCGACTCCTTGCGGTTCAAGGCCGAATGCGCCATCGCCTGTGCCACATCGAGCAGATAACCAAGCTCGATCGCCAGCAGCCATTCGGTGTTCCAGGCTTTCGAGTGGTCGTCGAGCTGCACCCGCTTGAAGCGCTGCTTCAACTCGGCGAGCTTGTCGCAAGTGGCCTGCATCGTCGCTGCGCTGCGGTAAATGCCGCAGCCTTCTTCCATGCTCTGGGCCATTTCGCGGCGCAGCGTGGCGATGCGTTCATTGCCGTCGCGGCGCTGGACGATGGTCATGGCCTTGCGGCGCGAATTTTCGGCCAATTTGTCGAGCAGATCGGGATCACCGTGGGTCACCGATTTCGCGAAGGCCGCGGCCTCGAGCCCTGCGACCTTGCCGAACACGAGCAACTCGGTCAGCGAATTCGAGCCGAGCCGATTCGCCCCATGGATGCCAACGCTCGAGCATTCGCCCACCGAATAGAGCCCGGGCAGCGGCGAGGCAGTCTTGCCGTCGGCGGTGATGCCGCCCATCGTGTAATGGACCGCCGGCAAGATCGGGATCGGCTCCTTGGCCGGGTCGACACCGAGGTATTCGACCGCCAGCTCGTAAATCTGCGGCAAGCGTTCGCGCAGCTTTTTTTCACCCAGATGGCGCAGGTCGAGGTGCAGCACATCGCCGTGGATGCCGCTGATCGTGCGGCCTTTCTGCTTTTCATGCCAATAAGCCTGGCTGAGACGGTCGCGTGGTCCCAGCTCCATCGCCTTGTTGCGCGGGGTCGGGCCGGCCGGCCCGAGGCCGTAGTCCTGCAAGTAGCGATAGCCGTCCTTGTTGATCAGAAAACCCCCTTCGCCGCGGCAGGCTTCGGTGAACAAGAGGCCGGTGCCAGGCATGCAGGTCGGGTGGTACTGGACGAACTCCATATCGCGCAGCGGCACGCCATGCCGGTAAGCCAGCGCCATGCCGTCGCCGGTGACGATGCCGCCATTGGTGTTTTCGCGGAACACGCGGCCGGCGCCACCGGTGGCGATGATCACCGCCTTGGCCTGGATCAGGGTGAACTCGCCGCTCGCGATCTCGATCACGACGGCGCCCTGGACGCGGCCTTCGCCCTCGACCAGGTCAACGCAGAAATACTCGTCGAAGCGCTTGATCGAAGGGTATTGGATCGAGGTCTGGAACAGCGTGTGCAACATATGGAAACCGGTCTTGTCGGCAGCGAACCAGGTGCGCTCGATCTGCATGCCGCCAAAGGCGCGCACATTCGCATGGCCGTCTTCCTTGCGGCTCCAGGGGCAGCCCCAATGGTCCATCTGCACCATTTCCTCATGTGCATGGGCGACGAAATACTCGACCACATCCTGTTCGCAAAGCCAGTCGCCGCCGGCCACGGTGTCGTGAAAATGGGCTTCGAGGCTGTCATGGGCCTGCGTCACCGCTGCCGCGCCACCTTCAGCAGCCACCGTATGGCTGCGCATCGGATAGACCTTGGAGACCAGCGCGATGCTCAGCCCCGGGTCGCTTTGGGCCACCGCAATCGCGGCCCTCAGACCGCCGCCGCCAGCCCCAATGATCAAGACATCGGCTTTGTAATTTTTCATCCAGGTCCTCGGGTTTGGGCGCTTGCGCAAGGCCATGCCAGTTTGTGCGGCCGGCTGCCAGCCGACCTTGATAGATGTCAGTTCAGCGGCAACGAAGGCATCGACTTCGCCGGGAAGCCACAATCAACCTTCGTTTCGACCACCTGACCGCCATGCACAACACCTTCAAATTGATCCACCTGGCAGCCGCCATCATCTGGATGGGAGGCATGACCTTCATGCTGCTGGCCCTGCGCCCCGCGGCCTTGGCGATGCTGCAACCGCAGCCCCGCGCCAAGCTGATGGTGGCGGTTTGGCAGCGCTTCTTCCTGCTGGTAGTGGGGGCGATCGCGGCCTTGCTGGCGACCGGGTCCCACCTCTACAGCAGCGCTTTCCGCGCTGCCAAGGTCGCCACCGGGACCGGCGCTGTGCCGCTCGGCTGGACCTTGATGCTGGGCCTTGGCTTGCTGATGATGCTGATCTTCGGCCATGTCTATTTCGCCGGATTCCGCAAATTCAAGCGTGCTGTCGAAGCCGAGCAATGGCCTGAAGCGGGGCGGGCTGCCGGTCAGGTCCACCTGCTGATGTCGACCAATTTCGTCCTCGGCTGGCTGGCGATCGCCGCCCTCAGGCTGCTGCCATGAAGTTACAACCTGGCGCGAAATGACTGCCCGCTTTCCGCTGAATCATTTCCTGCTGGCAATGCTGGTTGTCGGCATCTGGGGCAGCAATTTCGTCATCATCCGCTTTGGTCTGGATTCGCTGCCCCCGCTGCTTTTTGCCTGTCTGCGTTTTGTCTTCGCGGTGCTGCCGGCGATATTTTTTCTGCCCCGGCCCGACCTGCCCTGGCTCAACCTCGCCAGCTACGGCGTGCTGAGCGCGGCGCAGTTCGGACTCTTGTTCCTGGCCATGCGTGGACATATCTCACCCGGCCTGGCCTCGCTGGTGCTGCAGGCGCAAGTCTTTTTCACGCTGATGCTGGCAAGGCGGATCAGCCAGGAGCGCGTGCAGGCCTATCAATGGCTGGCCTTGCTGCTGGCTGGCTCGGGCATTGCGGTGATCGTTGTTCATACCGACGGCAGCGTTACCGTTTTGGGCCTGCTGCTGATCCTGGCCGCGGCTTTTTTCTGGGCCAGCGCGAACCTGGTCGTGAAGAGCGCCGGCCGCGTCAATATGCTGGCTTATGTCGTCTGGACCAGTGCCTATGCCGTGCCACCGCTGCTGCTGCTGTCGCTGTTGTTCGAGGGCCCGGCCGTGGTCGCGCAGGCCTTGCGTCAAGCCGATTTGATGACCTGGGGATCGGTGTTGTCGCAGTCGCTCGGCAATGCCCTGCTCGGTTACGGCATCTGGGGCTGGTTGCTGTCGCGCCATGCGGCCGCCACGGTCGTGCCGATGTCCTTGGCTGTGCCTGTCATCGGCATGAGCACGGCGGCCTGGATTCTGGGCGAGAGTCTGCCAGGCTGGAAGTTGCTGGCCGCTGCCCTGGTGCTGGGCGGTCTGGCCTTGAACCTGCTGTGGCCGCAGCGCCGGCGGCTGTTTGCCGCTAACGCGGCCTGAACATCCGGAAGCGCTGGGCGATGTCGATTTCGAAATAGTCGGCAGGGCCGCCGCCGCGCAACACCGGATGGGCTGCAGCGGTGTCGTAAACACCGTCGATCAGCAGGTTGGCGGCGATATGCACGCCGATGACTTCGCCCAGCACGAGCCAGCTGTCGACCTCCACGCCGTTGGCACCGCGCAAGCGGATCATTTGGCTGAGCTTGCATTCGAACGCCACCGGGCTCTCGGCCACGCGCGGCGGCTTGACCAAGCTTGAGGCCTGCGGCGTCAGCCCGGCGAGCTCGAATTCATTCACTTCGGGTGCCACGGCGGCGCAGCTCAGGTTCATCGCTTCGGCCAGGTCGCGCGTGACCAGATTCCAGACGAACTCGCCGGTCTCCTCGATATTGCGTACCGTGTCCTTGTAGCCAATGCTGGAAAAACCAATCAATGGCGGCGTGTAGTTGAAGGCGTTGAAAAAACTGTAGGGCGCCAGGTTCAACAGGCCTGCGCTGCTTTGCGAGGAAATCCAGCCGATCGGGCGCGGGCCGACGATCGCGTTGAACGGGTCATGGGGCAGCCGGTGGCCTTGGGTGGGTTCGTAGAAATGCACTGGTTTCACCTTTTTGGATCAGCGATTGTGGCCGAGCCATCGGTCGGTCAAGCCCCGGGCGCCGCCATCGAATTGGTCACGCCGGTGATCAATTGATGAAAATTCATGAATTGACGTATCCAGCGGTAGTTTCTAGACTCGACGACCTTCAAAGAACGAAAGCAAACATGAGTGAATCGAACAGGCCGGTGGTCAGCGCCAACGCCGTGATCGTCGGCGGTGGAACGATGGGCGCCGACGTGGCAGTGGTGCTGGCGCGCGGCGGTTTTGTCGTCACCGTGGTCGAGCGCGATGCCACGCGGCGCGCCGGCATTCGCAGCCATGTGGCCGAGCGCCTCGGCGATGTCGGTCTGGCACAACGGGCTGAAAGCCTTGGCCTGGCTGCCGATCTGACCGACGTCGACTGGCCGACCATCGACCTGGTGGTCGAATGCATTCCTGAACAACTGGCCTTGAAGCAATCCTTGTTTGCCGATCTGGAACGGCTGGCGCGGCCCGACTGCATCTTGACCAGCAACAGCTCGAGCTTCCCGATCAGCGCAATCGCCCAAGGGCTTGCGAGCCAGCAGCGTATGTATGGCCTGCATTTCTTCATGCCGGCGCATCTGGTGCCGCTGGTCGAAGTCGTGCTCGGTCCGCAAAGCGAATTAGCCGGTGCCGAGTCGCTTTGCGAAGCGATGCGCGACTGCGGCCTGGTGCCGGTGCTGGTGCGCAAGGACAAGCCCGGCTTTCTCGCTAACCGGCTGCAGCATGCCCTGGCACGCGAAGCCTTTGCGTTGATCGATGAGGGTGTGGCCACTGCCGAAGATGTCGACGCTGCGGTGCGTTTCGGTTTCGGTTTCCGCTTTCTGGCGGCCGGACCGGTGCTGCAGCGGGACCATGCCGGCCTCGACGTGCATTGCGCCGCCGCCGCTTCGATGTACCCGAGTCTGAGCAATGCCAGCGAGCCCTCGGCCCTGCTGCGCGGCCATGTGGCTGCAGGACGCCTGGGCATGAAGACCGGCGCCGGATTTTCGGTCTGGCCCGAAGCCGAGCGCCAGGCCGAACGGCTGCGCTATGACCAGATGCTCAAGCGCGGCCTGGAATTGTTGAAAAACGAACTGCCGCCCTTGCGCGCCACTGCCCGCCCCGGCAAGCCATGAGCGACCACAGCTTGCGCACCGAGTCGGTCCGTCTTGGACGCATCGTGCGCGGATCCGGCCTTACTGCCGACTGAAGCAGGCCGCGCTCTGGGGATGCTCTGCATAACCCCTCACGGTTTGTGATAGCGCGGCCTCGGGCGGTCTGCGGCGTTGCATCCCATCCCGTTCCGCACTACACACACTCGCGTTGAGTTGCGCAGAGCATCCCTGACGGTTCTCAATCCCGCGCCCGGTATTGCCCCCAAGATAGCGGCCTCAGCAGCAAGGGGCCGGCATGCGTATTCTGATCATTCAAGGTCATCCTGACTCGGCGGCGCCGCATTTCTGCCATGCCCTGGCGCAAGCCTACAAGGACGGCGCCGCAATCGGCGGGCATGAATTGCGCGAAATCGAGGTGGCCGCCTTGAACTTCCCGCTGCTGCGCTCGCAAGCCGAATGGGAGCATGGCGAGCTGCCGCCGGAGTTGCTGCCGGCCCAGCAGGCGATCGAATGGTGCCAGCATCTGCTGATCATTTTTCCGCTCTGGCTGGGCGATATGCCGGCGCTGCTGAAGGGTTTTCTGGAACAGGTGGCGCGGCCAGGCTTCGCTTTCAAGCGGGGTGGCGCCAACCCTTTCGGACAAAAAAGCCTCAGCGGCCGCTCTGCCCATGTGCTGGTCACGATGGGCATGCCGACCCTGCTTTACCGCTGGTTCTTCCGTGCCCACAGTGTCAAGTCACTGGAGCGCAATGTGCTCGGTTTTGTCGGCTTTGCGCCGGTCCACGCGACCTTGCTCGGTGGCATCGACGGCATGGACGAGATCGCGCGCCTCGACTGCCTGGACAAGCTGCGCCAGCTCGGCCAATCGAGCCATGGCGGCGCGGGACACAGCGTCGGCGAAATCGTCAAATCGGTCGGCGCTGCCTTCTCGAGCGGTCAAAGTCGCGGCGATTGATGGCCGGGCGGCGCGGCCTGCCAACTGTCGGACAATGCGCAGTCAACCCAGAGGTTCCGCATGACTCGATACGATTTCACCCGTCGCGCCGCAATCACCATCACCCTGCTGTGCGGCTTGCCAGCCCTGGCGCTGACACCCAAGGACACGCTGGTGCAGGCGATGGCCTTCGACGACGTCATCACGCTCGATCCGGCAGAATCCTTCGAGATTTCGGGTGGCGAGATCATCGGCAACAGCTATCAGCGGCTGATGCAATTCGAGGTGAGCGACCCTTCCAAGTTGAGTGGCATGCTGGCCGGCAGTTGGACCGTTTCCAAGGACGGCAAGACCTTCAACTTCGAGCTGCGCCCCGGTTTGAAGTTCGCTTCGGGCAACCCGCTGGGCGCCGAG
>JBIKPD010000511.1:0-2702 GCA_044357665.1 Roseateles sp.
GTCCGCTGCCGGATACCTTGAAAGCCTCGCAGGCGGGCCGGGTCACTGCCACCATCGATCGGCAGCACAAATGGGCTGCGCAGACGCCGCAGATGTTCCGTCTGGGGCAGTTGCAAGCGGCGCTGGCACAGGCCGTCAGCGACGGCATCGCGGTCACCGACGAAGCCAGCGCGATCGAGGCGCAAGGCCATCAGCCCTTGCTGGTCGAGGCCTCGCTGGAAAATTTCAAAGTCACCTGGCCGGCCGATTTCGCGCTGGCCGAACGCTTGTTGCAAAGTCGCTGAGGAGCATGGCATGAAGATTCGAATCGGCGAAGGCTGGGACACCCATGCCCTGGTCACCGGCCGGCCCTTGGTGCTGGGCGGCATCACCATCCCGCACAGCCATGGCCTGCTCGGACATTCCGACGCCGATGCGCTGGCGCATGCAATCACCGATGCGCTGCTGGGCGCCGCCGCACTGGGCGACATCGGCCAGCTTTTCCCGGACAACTCCGCCGAGTTCAAGGGCGCCGACTCGATGCTGCTGCTGGCCCGGGCCTATGCACAAGTGCAGGCCGCTGGCTGGCAGATCGTCAATATCGACTCGACCATCGTTGCCCAGGCGCCGAAGATGGCGCCGCATATCCCCGCGATGCGCGCCAGGCTGGCGCAGGCGCTGGGCATCGATGCAGCGCAGGTCAATGTCAAAGCCAAGACGGCCGAAAAAATGGGCCCGGTCGGCGAAGGCCTGGCGATCGAGGCCAGGGCGGTTTGTCTGCTGACTGACGTCTGATCGCGAACTGCTTGGCGTGATTTGATTTTTTGCACGGCACCAGGCTCGCCGGTTTGCATCGAGCCGGCGCAGGGCCAGGGCTTGCGCCGGACCAACCCGCTTATGTCCGGCTTCAGCCCTGTCCCTGCGCCGTCTATGCTGCGAGGCCAAAAGCTGTCGGGTGAAAAACTTCCCTGTCTGGCAGTGCGAAAGCGGAGGAAAAATCGCGGCAATTAGTCGCCAGCCTGATCCGGAATTCCGGTAAATTCGACCCCGCCAGTTCTTGCTGGCTCAAGCCATCGACAAGGGCAGCATGACACCGAACCCGCCACCCGATTCGGCAGCACATCCGAACCAGTTCGCCCTGCTGGGTCAGCGACGTTTCGCGCCTTTCTTCTGGACCCAGTTCCTCGGCGCCGGCAACGACAACCTGTTCAAGTTCGCTTTTACCGTGATGGTGACCTACCAGATTGAAGTCAGCTGGCTGGCACCGAATATGGCGGGCCTGGTGATCGCTGCGCTGTTCATCCTGCCCTTTTTGCTGTTTTCGGCGACCAGCGGCCAGCTGACCGACAAATACGACAAGACCAGTGTGATCCGCTGCGTCAAATGGCTGGAGATCGCGATCATGCTGCTCGCTGCCTACGGCTTCTGGGTCGTCAACCTGCCGGTGTTGCTGGCCTGCGTGTTCCTGATGGGCTTGCATTCCACCTTGTTCGGCCCGGTGAAGTTCGCTTACCTGCCGCAGCACTTGAGCGAGCGCGAGCTGACGGGCGGCAACGGCATGGTCGAAATGGGCACCTTCGTGGCGATCCTGCTCGGCCAGGTGGCGGGCGGCCTGCTGGTGGCTGTGCCCGAGCTGGGTCGGCATTATGTGGCCCTGGCCTGCGTTGGCATCGCCTTGCTCGGGCGCATCACGGCGCAGGCGATTCCGGCCTCGCCGTCAACCGATTCTGGGCTGCGTATCAACTGGAACCCGTTCACCGAGACCTGGCGCAACCTGCTGCTGGCGCGCGGCAACATCGTCGTGTTCCGGTCCCTGCTGGGCATCTCGTGGATGTGGTTCTTCGGGGCGGTGTTTCTGGCGCAGTTCCCGTCATTCGCCAAGGATGTGCTGCATGGCGATGAACAAGTCGCCTCGCTGCTGCTGGTGGTGTTTTCGATCGGTATCGGCACCGGCTCGCTGCTGTGCGAATTGCTCAGCAAGCGCCATGTCGAGATCGGGCTGGTGCCGCTGGGCGCGATCGGCATGAGTCTGTTCGCGATCGACCTGTACTTCGCCTCGCGCGGCCTGCCGCCTGCCGGGACGCTGGGCCTGCGCGACTTCCTGGCCCTGCCAGCCCATTGGCGCGTGATGGCCGACCTGGCGCTGTTGTCGCTGTTCGCCGGCCTGTTCAGCGTGCCGATGTATGCGCTGATCCAGTTGCGCTCGCAGCCCAGCCACCGGGCGCGCATCATCGCGGCCAACAACATCCTGAATGCCTTGTTCATGATCATCAGCTCGATTGGCGCTGGGGCGCTGCTGGCTGCGAACTTCACGATTCCCGAGATATTCCTGATCACCGCCTTGCTCAATGCGGTGGTGGCCTTTTACATCTTCATGCTGGTGCCCGAGTATTTGCTGCGCTTTGTCGCTTTCATGCTGACGCGGATCGTTTACCGGTTCAAGCTGCGGGGCGACGAACATATCCCGACCACCGGCGCAGCGATTCTGGTCTGCAACCATGTCAGCTTCATCGACCCGGTGCTGCTGATGGCGGCCAGCCCGCGGCCGATCCGTTTCATCATGAACCACCGCATCTTCAAGCTGCCGCTGCTGGGCTGGTTCTTCAAGCTCGCCAAGGCGATTCCGATCGCGTCGCAGCGCGAAGATCCGGCGCTTTACCAACAGGCCTTCGAACAGGCCCGGCAAGTGCTCGACGAGGGTGACCTGCTGTGCATCTTCCCCG
>JBIKPD010000141.1:0-9629 GCA_044357665.1 Roseateles sp.
CAGCTCAGAAAAGTCGGCAGGCCAGCGTCCGTGCGTGCGCCATGTTCACTGCCGCATAGGCAGCTCAGAAAAAACAATTGGGCTTGGCCATCTGTTTTCGCCATGATCCCGTCTGCTGCCGGCAGCTGGTCTTGGAACGCAAGCGCCGCGGTGGTTTTGTCGCGGCACGCCATCGTCTGGCGCGGTATTTTTTTCGTAGGTCAAAAATTTCAGACCTATGTCCAGGCCTGCCGGTCACAACCTGGCAGTCGGACTTGTCGTTTTTGGCTTGTAAATCGGGCAAAATCTTGTACCGTTGGCGGCACAGCGCAGGTATGGAGCCCAGAAACAACAAAGCCCAACCTTGTGTGCTGGGCTAAGTGCTTGATTCTTATGGGGTGGCTGATGGGGCTCGAACCCACGACAACAGGAATCACAATCCTGGACTCTACCAACTGAGCTACAACCACCGCTGAGCCTTGCATTGTAACGTGAAAATTCCAGCCGTATCTGGTCGTCAGATCGCTTTCAGCAAATGTTGCCGTACAGCATTCGCCCAGCCCGTGCTCAAAGAGCCAGTTGTCAAGGTGCAGCGCTGGATGCTGCAGCCTGGGGTGCTTTGACGACGGCTTTGAAGCGCGTTTTCAATGCGTCGTAGTAGGCCAAGGTTTCGGCGTTGGACCAGGCCTGAGCATATTGCTGTGCCGCCCGCTTTTCATCGATGACGGCCGGGTCGCGCGGTAGCAACTTCAGGATGCGCGCCACGACATAAGTGCCTGCACCCGCATCGACGCCGACATCGGCAGGCAGCTTGCTGGCGTCAGCAGCCAGAATCGCTTCGACCACCTTGCGCGGCAGATCACGAGCCAGGGGCCTCGACAGGATCACCGGTTCGCCAAGCCCGTTGAGCTCGCCTTTTTTCAGCGCAGCAAGCCTGTCCTGCCCGGCCTTGACGGTTTGGGCAGCGGCCAGCTTGCGAACCAACTGCTCACGCACCTTGGCCTTCACATCGGCGAGCGGCTGCAAGCGTGCCGGGCTGTGCTGCACAACGCGTGCGGCGGTCAGCTGATTTGCGGCGGTTTCAACCGCTTCGGTATTGCGCTTGTTGCGCAAGGCTTCGCTGCTGAACAGGCTTTCAAACAACTTGACCGAAGCCAGTGGCCCGGCTGCACCTGGCGCAGGTGTGCGCTGCACGGTGGCGGTCTGCAGGCTCAGCTTGAATTTGTCGGCAGCGGGTTGCAGACTGTCGGACTGCTCGTAGACGGTATTGGTGAAGAGCTCCGCAGTTTCCGCAAAGCGCTTCTGGGCCAGTTGTTTGCGAACTTCCTGTTCGACTTCACTGCGCACCAACTCAAAATTCTTCTTGCTGCCGCCGCGGACAGCGGTCAACTGGATCACGTGGTAACCGAAGTCGGATTCAACCAGATTGCTGATCTCGCCTGCTTTCAGGTTGAAAGCTGCTTCGTCGAAGGGCTTGACCATGGCACCACGGCCGAAAAAGTCGAGGTCACCGCCATTCGGGGCCGAACCTTCATCCTGCGAGTTCTTGCGTGCCAGATCAGCAAATCCGGTGGGGTTCTTGCGAGCCTGCGCCAGCAATTCTTCAGCACGGGCCTTGGCCTTGGCTTTGTCAGCAGCGTTCGCAGCCTTGTCGGCTTTGATCAGGATGTGACTGGCGCGGCGCTCTTCGGGCACGCTGTAGCGCGCCGCGTTTTCGTCGTAGTACTTGCGCAGATCATCGTCGTTGAAGGTCACTTGCTTCTTCAAGGCCTCGAGGTCGAGCACCAGATACTGGATCTGCGCGCTCTCGGGCAGTTGAAACTGCGCGCTGTTGGCCGCGTCCTTGTAGAAGGCTTCGAGTTCGGCCTCGCTGGGCTCGATGCGAGCGGCAAAATCCTTGGCGTCGAAGCGCTGCAACTGGACTTCGCGCTGCTGCAGCAAGGCGTCAAACGCCAGCCCAGCATTGGCGCTGGTTGCCAGCAATGAACCAGAGACCGCGCCGACAACCTGTTGCATGGTCATGTCCTGACGCAAGCGCTCGATCAGCATTTGTGAGTTCATGCCCTGAGCCGCCAGCACAGCCTTGTTGACGCTGCCATCGGCGTTGCGCAAAAAAGCCAGTTGCGGATCGTTGAGAAAGGTTCGCTGAACGCGTTCGTCACTGATGACCAGATGCTGAGCCGAAGCCGTAGCGCGCAAGACACGCTCGCGGACCAAGGTGTCGAGGGCTTCGCGTTTGATCTCGGGCGAGTCGAACAGCTTGGCTTCAAGATTGGGCATCTGCCGCCGCAAACGCTCGATCTGCTCCTTGTGTGCTCCATCCCACTCGGCCTGGGTGATCTTGCGTCCGTCAACGGTCGCAATGGACGGATTAGAACCATCCATGAAGCTGGTGTAGCCCTGCATGCCGACGAGCGCAAAGGACGGCAGGATCAGAATCAGCAGGATGAACTGAAACAGACGGTTGTGGGTACGGACAAATTCAAACATCGAAAACCTCAGGAAAGCGTTGACAGGCAGATGTCAAAGGAAATACGACAAAGGCGAACCTGGGTTCGCCTTTGCTTGTCGGACCTGCAACTCAAGCGCCAAAACAGAGTTGGCATAGAAGCCTGGCAATTGTTGGTGGGTGCTGACGGGCTCGAACCGCCGACCTGCGCCGTGTAAAGGCGATGCTCTACCAACTGAGCTAAGCACCCGGGAAATTCCGGAAATCAATTCACCGCATCTTTCAAAGCCTTGCCAGGACGAAACTTGGGCACTTTGGCGGCTGCGATCTGGATCGAGCTGCCGGTGCGCGGGTTGCGCCCGGTGCGGGCTTCGCGTTCGGACAAAATGAACGTACCGAAGCCTACCAGAGAAACGCTACCGTTCTGCTTCAGGCCGATCTCGATTCCGCCGATCAACGCTTCCAAGGCGCGGCCAGCCGCAGCTTTGGAGAGGTCAGCCTGGATGGCGATATGTTCGATCAGTTCGGACTTGTTCACTTGAAATTCCCATCAAAATTATGCATCGGCTATCCCGACACAGTTCGCTCAAAGCATGAAGGGAACAAGATTCTATGCGCATTCATTGCCGCCGCTGAATGGGGAAAGCCCGATGGCAGACCAAAGCGAAACGCCACAAGTTGCAGCCTGGCTGACTTTCAGACCCGTTTGATGACCCAGAACACGCCCAATGCGCTCAAAGCCATGCCGAGCCACACCAGCATCCCGATCGGCTCGTCAAACAGCGCCCAGGCCAGCAAGGCAGCGCAAGGCGGGATCAAGTACATCAGGCTGGTCACCTGGGTCGCAACACCGCGCTGCAATAGAACGAAGAGCAAGGAACTGGCGCCAATGGTCAATCCAAGTACCGACCAGCCCAATGCGATGAAGAGGTCGCGGTGCCAGACGATTGATTCTGTTTCGAGCAGCGCCAGCGGCGCACTGACCAAAAATGCCACCAGCAACTGGATCAGCATCGCGGTGCGGGCGTCGGTGCCCTTCACATAGCGTTTCTGGTAGATCGAACCGAAGCTGATAGCCAGCAATGCGGCCACACCCAGGCTCAGGTTCAAAGGACCGAGCTCACCCTGTCCGAGCTTGTGACTGACCACCAGCAACAGACCCAGAAAACCAAGCAGCAGCCCGGCCCATTGCCGACCACCCAATCGAGCAATGGCTTGCGAGTCCTGGCGATCCATCCACAGGGCGGTGAGCAGCGGCTGCAAGCCGACCAGCAGGGTCATCGTTCCGACACCCATGCCATGTTTGATCGCGGCCCAACCGCAGATCAGGTAAGCCGCCTGAGTCGTCAGGCCCAGCATGCCCAGATGCAACCATTGGCGAATGCCCCTTGGCCAGGCCGCGCCGGCAAGCCAGACCCAGATCGCAAAACCGGCCGCAGAAAGGCCGAAACGCATCAGCAGAAAGGCGATCGGGGGCGCATGGGGCATGCCCAACCTTGCGGTCACGAAACCGGTACTCCACAAGCCGACAAACAGCATCGGCATGGCGCTGATCCAGCGCGATTCGTGCGCCCTCACCGGGCCTTGGCGCGAATTTCGGGGAGCGCTTTTTGCAGGTAATAGACCATCGACCAGATGGTCAACACGACGGCCGCATAGATCAACCAATCGCCCCAGAAACGGGTCGAAATCAAGCCGAACAGTTGCCCGTCGAAAAGCAGGAACGGAATCGCCACCATCTGCGCGGTGGTCTTGAGCTTGCCGACCATGTGCACGGCCACGCTGCGCGAGGCACCAATCTGCGCCATCCATTCACGCAAGGCCGAAATGGTGATTTCACGCCCAATGATGACAAGGGCGACGAAAACATCAACTCGCTGCAGCTTCAACAAGACCAGCAGCGCTGCGCAGACGAGGATCTTGTCGGCTACCGGATCGAGAAAGGCGCCAAAGGCTGAGGTCTGATTGAGTCGCCTGGCCAGATAGCCGTCGAGCCAATCGGTCAGGGCCACCAGCACGAACAGCACGGTGGCGAAGAGATTCTGGGTCGCAACGCTCAAGTCCAGGTAATAGACCCCGACAACCAGCGGGATAGCCAGGATTCGGGCCCAGGTGAATAAAGTTGGCAGAGTGAAGAACATAGCGTGATTGTGCCCAACAAAGGCTTCAAGTCGGGCCTGAACCCGTAAAGATTCTTTCAGTCAAGACTGCGCGGCTTGAAACGGCGTTCGTTGTTGAAAAGAAAGGTTTCGCTGAAAACCCAGGGCTCGGGCAGATGCTGCAAATTGCCAAAGGGCGCTGCGCGGTACAGGGCGTCGATCGCCAATTGCAGCGTCTCCGGTGCCTGCCCCGGACGTCTGAGAACCTTGATCCGTTTGATGCTGCCGTTGCGATGCAGTTCAACCTCGAGCACCGGGATTGCCAGCAGCACGGCCGGGACCTGGCCCATATAAACGCGGTCCGGGTTGGCTGCCACCAGGCGCATTGCCGCCTGCCGACGCAATTGGTCATGGCTGTGCACAGGCTTCGGCGCTGGCAAGGCGGCCATTGGCTGCGGGGCTGTCCCGGCCTGACCACCAGCGGGCAAGGGTTCAGGCCGCAAGGGCGTAGGTTCGACAACCGATCGAGTAACGACCTCCGCTTGATGCGGCCCGTTTGAACAGCCGGCCAGCAAGGCCAGACAGGCGGCAAGGCAAGGCGCCAGGCGAGTTTCAATGCAGGACACGGTAGATCTCTTCGGCCAACTCTTTGGACAAGCCCTTGACGCTGGCGATCTCGTCGACGCTCGCCTCGGCCACGCCGCGCACGCCGCCAAAACGCTGCAGCAACTGCGCGCGCTTTTTCGGGCCGATGCCAGCCACATCCTCGAGCCGCGAACTACCGGTGCGGACCGCGGCGCGCTTGGCCCGCATGCCGGTAATGGCAAAACGATGTGCCTCATCGCGAATCTGCGCCACCAGCATCAGTGCGGCCGAGTCGCGTCCCAGATAGACCTTCTCGCGGCCATCGGCAAACAACAACTCTTCAAGCCCGACCTTGCGGCCCTCGCCTTTTTCAACCCCGATGATCAGCGCCAGGTCGAGCCCCAGTTCCTCGAACACCTCGCGCGCCATCGACACCTGGCCGCGCCCGCCGTCGACCAGCACCAGATCCGGCAAGCGCCCGGTTCCCAGTTGCACCGCTTCGACCAATTTGCTGTATCGCCTTGTCAACACCTGACGCATCGCCGCATAGTCGTCGCCTCCGGTGACATCGTTGATGTTGTAACGCCGGTACTGGCTGCTCTGCATCTGGTGTGCCTCGAAGACGACACAGGAAGCCATCGTCGCCTCGCCTGCGGTGTGGCTGATGTCAAAACATTCAATCCGGAACTTGTCGAGCTCGGGCACCGACAGGTCGAGCGCTTCGACCAGTGCTCGGGTTCGCGCTTGCTGAGAGCCCTCTTCCGACAACAACCTTGCCAGCGCCAGACCGGCACCCTTGATGCACATTTCCTGCCAGATGCGGCGCTGGCCACGCGGCTGCGCCTGAATCGCCACCTTGTAACCGGCCTGGCTGCTCAGCGCCTCGGCCAAGCCGCCATCCACCAGATCACTGGTGACGATCAAGGCCGGCACCGGCAAGTCAAGATAATGCTGGCCGATGAAGGCTTCGAGCACCTGCTGCTCGGGCGAAGGGCGGGTTTGCTGCTCGTCCTCGCAATCGGCCAGCAAGACCGCGGTGGCCTCTTCGACATGTTTGGGAAAATAAGCCCGGTCGCCAAGATGGCGGCCGCCGCGCACCATGGCCAGATTGACGCAGGCGCGTCCGCCCTGCAACTTGACGGCGAGGATGTCGACATCGCGGTCGCGCCCTGAAGCGCTATTTTCATCCACCGACTGCTGCTGCAGCACCCGGGACAGCGCGGTGATCTGGTTGCGCACCTCAGCCGCCAACTCGAACTGCAAAGCATCGGCAAAAGCCATCATCTGCACTTGCAAACCGTCCATGACTTCCTGTGTCTCGCCAGCCAGGAAGCGTTCGGCATTGCGGACATTGCGGGCATAGTCAGCGCCCTGCCCTTCAGGAACGCAGGGCCCGGTGCAGCGCCTGATCTGGTACAGCAAGCAGGGCCGACTGCGATTATTGAAGACCGTGTCCTCACAGGTGCGCAGCTTGAAAACCTTCTGGATCAGTTGGATCGACTCTTTCACCGCCCAGGCGCTCGGGAAGGGCCCGAAGTAGCGGTGGCGCTTGTCGACCGCGCCACGGTAATAGCTGATGCGCGGATAGGTCTGACCGCTGAGCTTCAGATAGGGATAACTCTTGTCGTCACGGAACAAGATATTGAACTTGGGGTTCAAGGCCTTGATCAGATTGTTTTCCAGCAGCAAGGCCTCGGACTCGGTGCGTACCACCGTCGTCTCCATCCTGGCGATGCGCGCCACCATCATGCCGATGCGGCTGCCGCCATGGTCCTTCTGGAAATAGCTCGAGACGCGTTTTTTCAGATGTTTGGCCTTGCCGACATAAAGCACCTGATCCTGGGCGTCGAAATAGCGATAAACACCAGGCATCCCGGGCAGCCCGGCGACCTCGGCCAGCAGGCGCTCGCGACCGTCCAGCGCGGCCTGTTCGCTCTCGGCCACGCGCTGAATTTCAGCCGCCTCGATCAGGGCGCGTTCGGCATTTCCTGAATCCGGGGCCGAATTGGCGACGCCGGCTTCAGTTTGAAGCGGCGGCTTGATGCACGATTTTTCATTGCCTTTCATGGACCGTGATTGTGCCGTGCGGATTCGCTTAGTCCGCAGGAGCCGGATAATTCAGCGATGGGGATGAACTGGGATATTTACTGCCGGGTGATCGACAACTTCGGCGATGTCGGTGTGGTCTGGCGCCTGGCGCGCGATCTGGCTGGGCGCGGCGAGCAGGTGCGACTCTGGCTTGACGATGCCAGCGCGCTGGAATGGATGGCACCTGCTGGTCTGCCGCCCTTAGTACAAGTACTTGCCTGGCCTGCCAAAACCGACCTGCTCGGTGCCGAAGCACCGGGCGATGTGGTGATCGAAGCCTTTGGCTGCGAGTTGCCCGATGCGGTGGTCGCCCGCATGGCAACGAAGCCGAAACCGCCGCATTGGATCAACCTCGAATACCTGAGCGCCGAGTCCTATGTCGAGCGCAGCCATGGCCTGCAGTCACCGCAATTCAGCGGCCCGGGTCGGGGCTTGATCAAGCATTTTTTCTACCCTGGCTTTACTCCGCGAACCGGTGGCCTGCTGCGCGAGCCAGGACTTCTGGCGAGGCAGGAAATGTTCGACCCGCAGGCATGGCTGGCCGGGCAAGGCCTGCAGCGCCTTGCTCAGGAACAGGTGGTTTCGCTGTTTGCCTATCCAAATCCAGCGCTGCCTGGATTGCTCGAATTGCTGGCCGGCCAGCCGACCTTGCTGCTGGTTTGCCCCGGCGCCGTGCAACAACAGATTGCGCGAATGAACTTGCCGCAGACCTTGCGCTGTCATGCACTGCCCTACCTCAGTCAACCCGACTATGACCATTTGCTGTGGGCGAGCGACTTGAACTTTGTTCGCGGCGAGGACAGCTTCGTTCGCGCTCAATGGGCGGCCAAGCCCTTTGTCTGGCAGATCTACCCGCAAGACGACGGCGCCCATGAGTTGAAGCTGACGGCCTTCCTCGACCAGTGGCTGGACCAAGCCGAGCCTGACTTGGCGCTTCAGTCCAGGCAGTTGTGGCAAGCCTGGAACGGTCTGCGGCCCTGGGCTTCGATCGACCTGCCCGAGGCCAGCGCGGCCACAGCCCACACAATCGCCTGGCGCCAACATTTGCTCGGTCAAGCAGATTTGACCGGGCAACTGCTGAAAACAGTTCGCGATTCAAGCTAAAATCAACAGCTTTGCCGTGTCTTGGGGCCTACTAGCTGAAGCAGCCGCCCCGGAGCTCGACATCGCTGGCGGCATTGGCCGTCAAGCACCGAAGAACCTTTCGCCATATCGGAACATCTCATGAAGATCGCTCAAGAATTTCGCGCAGGCAATGTGATCATGCACGGCAAGGACCCGATGGTCGTGCTGAAGACTGAATACAGCCGCGGCGGCCGCAATGCTGCCACCGTGCGCATGAAACTGAAAAGCCTGTTGAGCAACTCAGGCACTGAAGTCGTTTTCAAGGCCGATGACAAGCTCGACCAGGTCATGCTGGAAAAGAAGGACTGCACCTACACCTACTTCGCTGACCCGATGTATGTGTTCATGGACGAGGAATACAACCAGTTCGAAGTTGAAGCCGACAACATGGGTGACGCGATCCAGTATCTGGAAGACGGCATGGCGGTTGAAGTGGTGTTTTACGACGGCAAGGCGATTTCTGTGGAAGTGCCGACCTCGGTCGTGCGCGAAGTCGTCTGGACCGAACCCGCCGTCAAGGGCGACACCTCAGGCAAAGTGTTGAAGCCCGCCAAGCTGGCCACAGGGTTTGAAATTCCGGTGCCAATCTTCGTTGCCCAGGGCGACAAGATCGAAATCGACACCCGCACCCACGAATACCGCAAACGCGTCTGATCGCTCTGGGCGCTGCTTCAGGCAGCGCAGCCCGGCAAAAAAAGAGCACCCTCGGGTGCTTTTTTTGTTGTTGCCGACCCTTGCCTGATCTTCAGCCCTTACTTGGCACCGTCCTTGGCTGCAGCGCTGCTCTTTTTGCTCTTCTTGTTCTTGTTCTTCTTGCTGGCCTTCTTGGTCGAAGGGGTTTTGCTGTCCGCAGCCTTGGCCGGAGCCGGCGCGGCTGGCGCCTGGGCCGCTGGTGCCTGAACTGCCGGTTGGACGGCTGGGGCAACACGGCCGATCACGGCCGGTGCGGCCGGTGGTGCGGGCTGGACTGCCTGTGTGGTCGCCTGGGCCAATGCAGCACCACTCAGCAGGAAAGAAAGGATGACTGCAGTGGTTTTGTTCATGCTGGATTCCAGGTTTGAAGTATTGAAGGCGAACTGCTGCCTCGATTCTAGGGCCGGCTTCAGTCGAACTCGCCCTCGCGCAACCATTTTGTCGCCACCCATTTGTGGCCTGCGAGAACCAACGCGCCACCATGCAAGGTTCCAGTGGCCGGGTGCGGCCGGTCATAACTGAAAAAGACCGCATTGCCCTTGACCGGCGTGACTTCAAGTCCTGCGTCAGGGAAGATCGTTGCACCACCAGCGGTCACATTGCTCAAATAC
>JBIKPD010000512.1:0-2695 GCA_044357665.1 Roseateles sp.
TGCAGAATGCGCAGTCCCTCACTGCTCAATTCACCCTTGGCGACTCGACCTTTCTGCACGGCCAATGCCGCTGCGACAACGTCGGCAAATAACACGGGCTTGTCTACTCGCTTGACGACTTCTTCGCCACACAGCTCCGCCGTCTTGATGTGGAAGAACTGTTTGGCCTGACTGATGGCAGCTTATTTGTTAGCAGTCCTCAGGCTCTGCGTGTAGGTCTTGCCTTTGAGGTAGCAACGCACCTGCCAATACCTGCTGGCATTGGTAAGAAAGATGCGCAGTTTGTTAGGGTAGTTGGCTATGGGGGAGACAGTGCCCGCTATGGGTGCCGTGCGGTGGCGACTGCTGTGAAACTCGCTGTCGTTTGCTGCTGAAAATTCCGTGCCCGCCTGCATGCCGCAAGCATAGTTGTGGCTAACCTGGTTGGGCAACCGCTGCGTAGGGCGTCAGTCGGTGCACCGCTGGCTCAGCCTTGCCACGGTCAAGCCAATCAGTGCTACGCTTCACCACGTTAAAAAACAGGCTAAAGCTGTGTTGAAAACGCCACAGCGCCCACTATTTTGTAGCACACCGAAAAGTTAGCTACAACTGGGCGCAGGGGAATGGTGTGTTTGTGGGGCAGGGTGAGAGGCAGGGTTGGCAGGATCGTGGCACGGTTCGATACGTGCCCCTACATTGATGCTTTACCAGACTAAGCAACTCAACCGCGTCCAACTACCGAATCTCGGTTTACGTCATGAAGCTTCAACAGTTGTTGTATCTGGCCCAGGTGATCGAGTGCCAGTTGAACATTTCGGAGACTGCACGCAGCTTGCATACTTCGCAATCGGGTGTCAGCCGCGCCCTGGGAATGCTTGAAGACGAACTGGGCACGCAGATTTTCGTGCGCAAGGAAAACCGCTTGGTGGGTCTGACCGTGGCGGGCACCGAGATCGCCAAGGTCGCGAAAAGAATGCTGCAGGATGCGCAGATCATCCAGAACATCGGCCGCGATCTGAACGCCAACAAGGGCGGCAAATTAACCATTGCCACGACCCATTCTCACGCCAGATACACCTTGCCTTCGATCATCGAAAAATTCATGCTGCGTTTTCCAAACGTACATATCCGCTTGTTGCAAGGGAATCTGGGGGAAATCACGCGCTGGACGCTCGACGGAACGGCTGACTTCCTGATCAGCACCGCTCCGGCTGAGCCGCTCGATGGGCTTGTATTCATCCCCTGCCACGAATCGCACCGGATCATCATCGTGCCTGCCGGTCATCCATTGCTGGCGGTTAAAAACATCACGCTCAAGAAGTTGGCGGAGTTTCCGATCATTGCCTATGACCAGAATTTTTCAATGCGCTCGCAGCTTTTCGAGGCCTTCCAGCGCGAACAACTGACGCCCAATATCGTCTTGAGCGCTGCCGATTCCGAGGTCATTAAAACCTATGTCCGGACCGGCATCGGCATTGCCATTCTGGCGCGCACGGTATTCGACGAGGCGCAGGATCCGGGCCTGAAGATGATCGATGCGCGCGAATTGTTCGGCAAGCACAAGATTTATGTCGGCTTTCGCCGCAAGGTCCACCTGTCCGAGACTTTGCTGTATTTCGTGCAGCTCTATGCCCCCAAGGTGCTGCGCCAGACGATAGAGGCGGCAGTCAATCAATAACTATTGCGTCAGGAGCCCGCTTCGAAGCGACGCCGTGGCTCAATGCGGCGCCTGCTTGAAGGCTTTGCGCGCCCATTTTTGCAAGCTGGGGCGAAGCGGCAAGAACGAACGGTAAGCACCCTCGAACAACCATGACAGCGGTGGCCAGGCCGACAACCAGCCCAGCCAACGCCAGCCCGGGAATACCCGCCACATGCGGGAAAACGCCGCTGCACCGCTGAACAAGCGCCCTCGGCTGTCGCGCACATGAAAACGCGCCATGGCCGCCTCGCAGCTGAGCATCGCGCCCAGGTCCTGCCCGGCGCTGACATCAACCCAATCGATCAACTTCGACTCCGGCCGGCGGCGATAAATGGCGATCTCGCGCTGACAAAGCGGGCAAGAGCCGTCAAAGTAGACCGTCAAACCGGGCAGAGCGCCGCTCATGCGGCCAGATCCGCGCGCGCCAGCATGCGACCTTGCCGATCCACCAAAAAGCCCTCGCCCAAGCCTGGGTAGGCCCCGGTCAAGCCGGTCATGATGACCTGGTGCGTGATCCAGACTTCCATGCGCCCGGCGGGCATCGCCAGCAAGCGCTCACGCAAGGCCTGTTGCTGGGCGGCAGGATCGCCCTGCCCGTCAAAGGTGGAATTGAGCGCAGACCAGTCTTCGAACTCCCCGAAAGCCAGGCGCGCGGTGTCCTGGCAGCGGCACCATTGGCTGCTGCGCACCGCAGCGGGCTTGATCAGCTTGGCCCGCAGCCATTCGCCCAGCTTGCGCGAGGCTTGCCGGCCCGCTTCGCTCAGGTTGCGCTGAGTCTGGCATTGGCCGATGACGAAGCCGGGCGGGTCACCCAGCCCCGGCTCGGTGGCGGCATGGCGAATCAGCAAGACGCCCCCCTCGCGCTGCCACAGCCGGGCCAGGTCAGCCAAGGCGCTGGCGGGAACGTTGGCTGCAACAGCGGCCGACAGCGGCGCTGTCAAAACCATTGACAGGCAAGCCAGCCATTCGCGGCGGTTCAGCGGGCGGGGCAGAAGTTGACTCATGATGAATACCGGT
>JBIKPD010000514.1:0-2686 GCA_044357665.1 Roseateles sp.
CGTCAATCGCCTGCAGCAGCAGCGTCGATTTGCCGATGCCGGGGTCGCCGCCGATCAGCACTACGCCGCCAGCCACGATGCCGCCACCGAGCACGCGGTCAAGCTCTTCCTGGCCGGTCGGGGTGCGCTCGAAGTCGGCAGCCTCGATCTCGCTCAGCGTCGCCACCGGCTGGCTCTTGGCCAGCGATTGATAGCGATTCTTGCCGCCCGCAGCACTTTCGGCCACGCCTTCGACCAGCGTATTCCAGGCGCCGCAAGCCGGGCATTTGCCCAGCCATTTAGGGCTGGTGCCGCCGCAATCAGAGCAGGTGTAAATCGATTTTTCCTTGGCCATGGGCTGGATTGTCGACTGCCAAACTGCCAGCGCGCTGCGCCGGCATGCTAAAAGGGGGATTTGCCTTTCGAGAATCAATGGATTTCAGCACCTGGTTGGGTTTTTTTGCGGCGTCCTGGGCGATCAGCCTGTCGCCAGGCGCCGGCGCGATCGCGGCGATGAGCTCGGGCTTGAACCATGGCTTCAGGCGCGGCTATTTCACGACCTTCGGTCTGGTGCTGGGCATCCTGACCCAGGTGCTGCTGGTCGGCATCGGCCTGGGTGCCTTGATCGCAAGCTCAAGCCTGGCTTTCACGCTGGTGAAATGGCTCGGCGTGGTCTATCTGGTCTGGCTGGGTATCCAGCAATGGCGCGCGCCGGTCACACCACTGCAGGCAACGGCCAGTGAAGAGCCCCGCCTGCCGCGGCGGCGGATGGTGCTGCGCGGCTGGCTGGTCAATGCGGTCAATCCGAAAGGGACAGTCTTCATGCTGGCGATCGTGCCGCAGTTTCTCGACCTTCAAGCCAGCCTGCCGCAGCAATATCTGCTGATCGCCGCGACGCTTTGCTGCACCGACCTGGTGGTGATGGCGGGCTATACGGCCTTGGCGGCGCGCCTGTTGACGGCGTTGCGCTCAAGCCGCCAGATCAGGCTGATGAACCGCAGTTTCGGTGGCCTTTTCATCGTCGCTGGTGCCCTGCTGGCCACCTTCAGGCGCGGGGCCTGATGCGCGCTGTCTCCGACCGATGGCTGTTCTGGCTGCCCACCTTGATCTGGGCCAGCACCTGGCATCTGATTCTTTTCCAACTCGATGCACCGGTGCCGGTGCTGAATTCGGTTGCCTGGCGCTTCGGCTTGGCAGCCTTGCTATTGCTGGCACTGGCGCACTGGCGCGGCGAATCGCTGCGGCTGCCGCGCTCGGCCCATTGGCTGATGGCTGCCACCGGCATCGTGCAGTACAGCGGCAATTACTGGGCCGTCTATGAAGCCGAGCGCTATCTGCCCAGCGGGCTGGTAGCGGTGCTGTTTTCGCTGATGGTGTTCGGCAATGCGATCTCGGGGCGCTATTTTTTCGGCCAGTCGGTGGGCCGGCGTTTCATGCTGGCAGCCAGCGGCGGCGTGGCCGGCGTGGCGATGATTTTCTGGCCCGAGATCGCCTCGACCGGCGCCCGCCCCGGCGCGGCTCTGGGTCTGGGCCTGGGTCTGCTGGCCATGCTGTCGGCCTGCACCGGCAATGTGCTGACCTTGACGCTGACAAGCCGCCAGCTGCCGCTGGTGCCGATCCTGGCCTGGAGCATGGCTTATGGCGCGATCTTCCTGATCCTGCTGTCGCTGGCCAGCGGAGCCGGTCTGCATTTCGACTGGCGCCTGCCTTATGTCGGGTCGCTGCTCTACCTGTCGCTGTTCGGTTCGGTCACGGCTTTCGTGCTTTATTTCAAGCTGGCACAGCGCCAGGGCCCGGCGCGGGCGGCCTTGACCGGGGTGGTGGTGCCGGTGATCGCGCTGCTGATCTCGGCGCTGCTGGAAGGCTGGCAGCCGACCCCGCTGGCATTGGCAGGCATGACGCTCTGCCTGGCCAGCATTTTCGTCGCTACTCGCCCGCGCTGACGCGGCTGCGGCCGGCCTTGATGCCGCTGCGCAGCGATTTGCCTTCGAGCCGGCGCTGCTTGGAGCCGAAGGTCGGTTTGGTCGGGCGCCGCGGTGTGGGCAGATGGGCCACGCTCTGCACCATCGCTTGCAAGCGCGCCACTGCATCGGCGCGGTTCATCTCCTGGCTGCGGTGTTCCTGCGCCTTGATGACGACGATGCCCTCGCGGTTGATGCGCTGGTCGGCCAGACGCAGCAAGCGCTGCTTGATCACCTCGGGCAGGCTGCTGGCTGCGATGTCAAAGCGCAGGTGGATCGCGCTGGACACTTTGTTGACGTTCTGCCCGCCCGGGCCGCTGGCGCGGATCGCGCTGAAGTCAAGCTCGGCCTCGGAGGGAATCCAGTTCAGCAGCATGGCCGCATCAAGCCCGGTTTTCGACCGTCACCGGCACACGCCTGGCCAGCGCGCACATCAACTCATAGCTGATCGTGCCGGCGGCCTGCGCCACTGTGTCGATCGGCAGCATCGCACCCCCGGGCCCGCAGCCCCAGAGCGTGACTTCGCTGCCCAGGCCGGCCTGCGGCATTTCCGTCAGGTCGACCACCAGCATATCCATCGAGACCCGGCCGACCGTCGTCGTGCGCTGCCCGCTGACCAGCACCGGCGTGCCGCTGCCGGCATGGCGCGGGTAGCCGTCGGCATAGCCGCAGGCAACGATGCCGATGCGCATCTCTTGGCTGGCGCAAAAGCTGCTGCCATAGCCGACGCTGTCTCCTGGCTGCAG
>JBIKPD010000516.1:0-2672 GCA_044357665.1 Roseateles sp.
CAGATAGGTCAGACCGCGCGCACGCTGCAAGTCCTTCATGATGTTGAGTACCTGCGCCTGCACCGACACATCGAGTGCCGAGGTCGGCTCGTCGCAGACCAGGAACTCGGGCTCGGTCGCCAGCGCACGGGCGATCGAGATCCGCTGGCGCTGACCGCCCGAGAATTGATGCGGAAACTTGTCGCAATCGACCGCCGACATGCCAACCGATCGCAGCAACTCATCGACCCGCGCCTTGAGCTGGAGCGGATCGGGAAACAAACCATGCTCGCGCAGCGGCTCAGCGACGATGTCCAGCACCTTCCAACGCGGGTTCAAGGAGGCATAGGGATCCTGGAAGATCATCTGCATGCGCCGCCGCAAGGTCTGCGACGCACCAGCTTTGAGCGTTTGCGCTATGTCGGCGCCCTCAAAGCTGACCGTCCCGCGGGTCGGCTCATACAGGCCCACCAGCAACCGGGCCACCGTGCTCTTGCCGCAACCCGATTCACCGACCAGGGCCAGCGTCTTGCCGCGCTCGATGGTGAAGCTGATGCCGTCGACCGCGTGGACGAATTGGCGGCTCTTGCGCTCGACCACACGGTTCAGCCATGGAGCTGAAACATCGAAGACTTTTGCCAGATCTTTTACTTCTACGAGGATTTCGCTCACGGTTCCTGACCCGGTTGATTGGCATGCAACCAGCAGGCAGCGGTCGTGCCGCCAGCGCTGGTCAACTCGGGTCGCTCACTACGGCAGCGGTCAAAGGCCTGGCTGCAACGCGGGTTGAAAGCGCAGCCGGAAGGGATCGCATTCAACCGCGGCATCGCCCCGTCGATCTGCAGCAGCCGCTCAACCTCCTGGTCGAGCGCCGGGATCGCACCCATCAGGCCTACCGTATACGGATGCGCAGGCCGATGAATCACCGAGTGCACCGGGCCGATCTCGGCCACCCGGCCGGCGTAGAGCACAGCCACCCGGTCGCAGGTTTCAGCGATCACACCCATGTCATGCGTGATCAGCATCACCGCAGCACCCTGCTCCTTGCAGATGCTCTTGAGCAAGGCAATGATCTGCGCCTGGATCGACACATCAAGCGCAGTCGTCGGCTCGTCGGCGACGATCAGTTTCGGATTGCCCGCCAGAGCCAGGGCGATCACGACGCGCTGGCGCATGCCGCCTGAAAACTGGTGCGGATATTGGTCGATGCGCGCTGCAGCCGCCGGGATGCCGGTCTGTTCAAGCAACTCGATCGCGCGCTTGCGGGCCTGTGTCTGGTTCAGCGGCAAATGGGTGGTGATGGTCTCGATCAACTGCCGCCCGACCGTGTAGAGCGGGTTCAACGAGGTCAATGGATCCTGGAAGATCGCACCGATCTGACGCCCACGGATCAGGCGCATCTGCTCGTAGGGCAGATTGTCGATACGCCGGCCTTCCAGCAAGATCTCGCCGGCGGCGATGCGGCCGGGTGGGTCGAGCAGGCCGATGATCGCCGCCCCGGTCAGCGACTTGCCGGCTCCGGATTCACCCACCACACCGAGGATTTCACCCGGTGCGATCTCGAAACTGATGTCATCAAGCGCCAGCAGATTGCCGTGACGGGTCGGAAATTCGACGCGCAGGTTGCGGACTTCAAGCAGGGATGTGGTCATGATTTCAACGCAGGCGGGGGTTCAGCGCATCGCGCAGCCAGTCGCCGAGCAGGTTCACGCTCAGCGCGATCAGCACCAGCATCGTGCCCGGCCAGATCGTGATCCACCATTCGCCCGAGAACAGGAAATCGTTGCCGACCCGGATCAAGGTGCCCAGCGACGGGCTGGTCGGTGGCACGCCGACGCCCAGAAAGGACAGCGTCGCTTCGGTGATGATCGCCGCGGCCACCTGAATCGTCGCCAGCACCAGCACCGGGCCGAGCACATTGGGCAGCACATGGCGCGCCATGATGCGGCCCTTGCTGACGCCGATGACGCGTGCGGCCTGCACATATTCCTTGTTGCGTTCGACCATCGTCGAGCCGCGCACGGTGCGCGCATATTGCACCCAACCGGTCAGCGAGATCGCCAGAATCAGCACCATGAAGGCCAGCGAGTCATGCGCGTTCGGGAAGATCGCGCGGCCGACGCCGTCGATCAACAGCGCGACCAGGATCGACGGGAAGGACAACATCACATCGCAGATGCGCATGATGAAGGCATCGACCTTGCCGCCGACAAAACCAGCCAGCAAGCCCAGACTGACGCCGATCAGCATCGACAGCAGCACCGAGGCCAGCCCGACAAAGAGCGAGATCCGCGCCCCATACATCAACGCCGACAGCAAGTCGCGGCCCTGGTCATCGGTACCGAGCAAATAGTTGCGGCTGCCGCCCTCCATCCATGACGGGGGCAGGCGCGAATCCATCAGCTCGAGCGAGGCCAGATCAAAAGGGTTGTGCGGCGCGACGAGATCAGCGAACAGCGCGCAGAAGATGCAGGTGAAGGCGATCAAGGCCGCCAGTATCGCCACTGGCGAATTGCAGAAGGAATGCCAGACATCGCCGTCCAGGAAACGCCTGAAAGCGCTTGGCGCGGGATCTGGTCGGACAGTCATCGTGTCGGGTTTCTCATTGGCTTGCATCATTGCACCTTGCCTTCGATGCGCAACCTCGGATCGACCGCGAAATAAAGCAGATCGACCGCCAGATTGATGACGAC
>JBIKPD010000142.1:0-9514 GCA_044357665.1 Roseateles sp.
GTTCGCTGGCCATCACAGCAAGAAAGACGCCGACATCGACCACCCCTATGGTCACCACCGCTTCGAGACCGCCGCCTCGCTGGCCTTGGGCCTGCTGCTGCTGGCGGTCGGCATTGCGATGCTCTGGTCGGCGTTCAAGAAGCTGGAAACGCCCGATTCGGTCCAGCAGGTTCATGTGATGGCACTCTGGGTCGCCGGCGCGGCCCTGATCGCCAAGGAAACCCTGTTCCGCTACATGCTGGCTGTGGCCAAGCAGGTCAAATCGAGCATGCTGGTGGCCAATGCCTGGCATGCAAGGTCCGATGCGGCATCGTCACTGGTCGTCGGCATCGGCATCATCGGCAATCTGGCCGGTTACCCGATCCTCGACCCGATCGCGGCCTTGATCGTCGGTTTCATGGTCAGTCGCATGGGCTGGAGCTTTGGCTGGGATGCGCTGCATGACCTGATGGACCGGGCGGTCGACGAGCAGGAGGTCGATGCGATCCGCATCACACTGAACGAGACCCCTGGCGTCAGCGGGGTTCACGATGTGCGCACCCGCAAGATGGGCGACATGATCGTCGTCGACGCGCATATCGAGGTCGACGGCTCAATCAGCGTCGAAGCCGGACATGACATCGCCGTCGAAGCCAGGAATCGTGTGATGCAAAGACACCGCGTATTGAACCTGATGACCCATGTCGATCCCTGGCACCGCCCCGACCTCGACCATCAGGCGCCGCCGATGGTCGGCTGAAAACCGCTTGCGGCAAGGCCCTCAGGAATCGATCGCGCTGATTTGGCCGAGTTGGTAGCCCATGCCCCTGAGGGTGACGATCAGTTGGTTGGAGAATTTTTCGCGCAGTCGGTGGCTATAAACCTCGACCGTATTGCTGCCGGTCTCATCGCCCCAACCCTACAAGCTGTCTTCGATCTGGCTGCGCGTCAGCACGCCGCTGCGCTGACGCATCAAGGCCTCAAGCAAGCAGAATTCCTTCATCGTCAAGGGCACTGGCACGCCATGCCAGACCGCCAAGCGGCCTTCGACATGCAGCGCCAAGGGACCATGCAGCAGCGCTGCCTCGGGTTCCGCTTTTGACGCCCGCCGCCGCAGCGCACGCATCCGCGCCATCAATTCCTGGAAATCACAGGGCTTGAGCAAAAAATCGTCAGAGCCCCGGTCAAGCAGGCTGACGATCGCTTGTATCAAGGCGAAATAAAACCGCAGGAAAAATCAGTCGCCGCTTTGGGCACAATCGACCGGCCGCGCCTTTCATCCCGGAAGTCTGCGGTCGAAGCTGTTCCGGAGACTTTTGATGCGACGTTTTTTTGCCCTTGGCTTGCTCGGCGCTGCGCTGCTCGGCAGCGCTCATGGCCAGACCCTGCGCTGGGCCAGCTCGGGCGACCCCTTGACCCTGGACCCGTTTGCGCAGAACGAATCATTGACCAACCAGGTCAATGCACAGGTCTATGAATTCCTGGTGGCGCGTGACAAACAGCTGAAGCTGGTGCCGCAACTGGCGCTGGAATGGAAGCAGGCGAGCGCCTTGAAATGGGTTTTCAAGCTGCGCCCGGGCGTCAAGTTCCACGATGGCCGGCCGTTCACTGCCGACGATGTGGTGTTTTCAGTCAAACGCGCGCAGCAACCGAGCTCACAAATAGCGATGTATGCCAACGCAATGGGTGAAGCCAGAAAAGTCGACGACTTGACGGTCGAGTTCACTCTGCCCCAGGTCAACCCGATCTTTTTGCAGCATGTGAACACGGTCTACATCATGAGCCGCGGCTGGGCCGAGGAGAACAAGGCCACCAAGACGCAGGACTTTGCCAGCAAGGAAGAGTCGTACGCCGCCTTCCATGCCAACGGCACCGGCCCGTTCCAGCTCGTCAGCCGCGAGCCCGACAACAAGACCGTCTTCAAGCGCAACCCCAACTACTGGGGCCCGATCGAAGGCAATTTGCAGCAGATCATCTACACCCCGATCAAGAGCGATGCAACCCGCACCGCCGCGCTGGTCTCGGGCGAAATCGACTTCTTGCTCGACCCCTCGCCGCGCGACCTCGACCGGCTGCGCGCCACCGCCGGCCTCAAGGTCGTTGACGGACCCGAGAACCGCATCATCTTCATCGGTCTCGACCAGGGTCGCGATGAGCTGCTTTACAGCAACATCAAGGGCAAGAATCCGCTCAAGGACTTGCGCGTGCGGCGCGCGCTGTACCAGGCCATCGACATCAACACGATCAGGGACAAGCTGATGAACGGCCAGTCAGCGCCGACCGGCGCGCTCGTGCCGTCACCGCTGGGCAGTTTCAATGACCCGGCGATCGAGGCCCGGCTGCCATTCGACCCGGTACTGGCGCAAAAGCTGTTGTCCGAAGCAGGCTACCCGGGCGGCTTCGAGTTCACCCTCGACTGCCCGAACAACCGCTATGTCAACGACGAGCGCATCTGCATGGCGCTGGCTGCGCAATGGGCCAAGATCGGCGTCAGAACCAAGGTCAATGCCCAGCCCAAAGCCTTGTTCTTCAGCAAGGTGGAAAAGCTCGACACCTCGGCCTATCTGTTCGGCTGGGGCGGCTCGATCACCGACCCCGAAAGCATCTTTACCTCGCATTACCGCAAGCGTGGCGAAAAAGGCGTCGGCGAATACAACCGCGGCAATTTCAAGGACGATGAGCTCGATGCCCTGGTCGCCGCCTCAAGCCGGGAAGCTGATCCGGACAAACGCCAGGCCTTGATCAAGCAAGTTTTCAAGCGCGCAGCCGAACAAATCCACTACATCCCGCTGCACCGCCAGTTCATTCCCTGGGCCGCACGCAGCCATGTCAGCGTGGTGCACCGGCCCGATAACTGGCTGGAATGGCGCTGGATCAAGCTTGCCAGCAAGCCCTGAGCCGCGCCGGTCAGGGCTGTAAACAGGTGTAAGCTGGTCAATGTCAACCACCGGAGCGATCGTGACACCTGACGAACAAGCAAGGGCCTACCATTTTTTCCTGGCGGCAAAAAAATGCCGCGAGGCTGCCGAAGCATTTGACAATGCCTCGGACCTTCTGAAGGAAGACAAGTCGGAGTTGTCCTATCTGGCGGGCAAGAAAGGACGCGATCTGGTCGAGGACCTGTTCCCCAAGGAAGTGAAAATGCCGCGGCGCCCGGAACCCAGCAAAACCGACGAAGCGGTAGAGAGCCTCAAAACCGGCTTTGCCTACGGCAAGATGATCCTGCCCGGCCTGGCCCTGATCGGCCTGCTGCTCTGGCTGGTGCTGTCGGGCACCACCGGCAATATCGCCGGCAAGTACGAGAACATGACCCCCGAGCAAGCCACAAAGGCAGCCGCTTACCCGAAGAAATAGCTTGCAGGCTCTAGCCTCAGGCCCTGTCGCGGTGGAACTGGTCTATGCCGATGCAGGGCTGATCGTTGTCAACAAGCCCCCCGGCCTGCTGTCGGTGCCGGGACGCGGCCCGGACAAACAGGACTGCGCCTTGCATCGCTTGCAGCGGCAATATCCCGAAGCACTGGTCGTGCACCGACTGGACATGGCGACCTCGGGTCTATTGCTGTTTGCCCGCAGCCCCGCGATGCAACGCCAGCTGAGCCTGGCTTTCGCCACGCGCCAGGTGAGCAAGCGCTATATCGCGCAACTGCATGGTTTGCTGGCCGGTGCTGCAGGTCTTTGGCAGCAAATCGATCTGCCGCTCGGCGCGGACTGGCCGAACCGTCCGCGCCAGCAGGTCGATCTGGTTTCGGGCAAACCGGCGCTGACGCGCTGGCAATTGTTGAGCCATGATTTGCCAGCCCTCAGCACCCGAGTCTTGCTGGAGCCTGTCACCGGACGCACACACCAGTTGCGCGTGCATATGCAAGCCATCGGCCATCCCGTCATCGGCGACATGCTCTACGCCGACGGTCTGCCGCCAGCCCCGAGAATGCTGCTGCATGCCAGTGAGCTGACCCTGCCAACCGAAGGCCTGCAATTCAAATGTCCACCGGAGTTTTGATGCCCGAACCGATTCATCCTGACGCGCTGCATTCGCCCGCGGCCGAGCGCAACAAGCAGCCGATTCTGCAGGCGCTGCAAGCGATCCTGCCCGCCGAGGGTCTGGCGCTCGAAATCGCCAGCGGCAGCGGCCAGCATGTCGCGCATTTTGCAGCCGGGATGCCGGGCTGGCGCTGGCTGGCCTCGGACCCCGCAGCGCCGGCCTTGGCATCGATCGCCGCTTGGTGGCCCGCAGGCCCGGCGCCCTTGCAGCTCGATGTCCAGCAAGGGGACTGGTCGCTGCCCGCCAGCCACCAGCAGCTCGACGCCATCTTCAGCGCCAATATGTTGCATATCTCGCCCTGGGCCAGCTGTGCTGGCTTGCTGCAGGGTGCGGCGCGCCATCTGGCTGAGCATGGCCGGCTGATTATTTACGGCCCCTTCATCGTTCCAGGCGCGTCCCTCGCAGCCGGCAACCAGGCATTCGACGCCGATCTGCGCCAGCGCAACGAGCAATGGGGTCTGCGTTCTCTCGATCAAGTCGAAAGCCAGGCCAGCGATTGCAATTTGTTGCTGGCGCAGCGTTTTGACATGCCTGCCAACAATCTGCTGCTGGTGTTCCGGCGCGCAGCCCTTTGAATCTTCAAACAAGGACATTCTGATGACCCAGGACCTTTACATCATCAGCGGCGCATCGCGCGGCATGGGCGAAGCGATTGCCAGGCAATTGCTCAGACCCGGCCATCTCGTCATCGGCATCTCGCGAGGCATCAGCCAGGCCTTGCAGGCCGAGGCTGCTGCGCTGGGACTGCCGCTGCAACAGTGGCAGCATGATCTGGCCCAGCCCTTGGCTGCCGCCCATGAATTGCAGCGCTGGCTGGAGGCTCAGCCCGAGGGCAGCTTCAGACGCGCCACCTTGATCAACAATGCCGGCGTCATCCCCAGACTCGGGCCGGTCGATGCAACGCCGCTGGAGGATTTGTCGGCCGCATTGCGGGTCGGGTTGGAAGCCACCTTGCTACTCAGCAGCGCCTTCCTGCGCGCCACCGCCGCCATGGGGAGTTCGCGGCGCATCCTGAACATCTCGTCAGGGCTGGGACGGCGTGCGATGGCAGGCAGCGCCGCCTATTGCGCAGCCAAAGCCGGCATGGACAACCTGTCTAGCGCAATGGCACTGGACGAAGCGAACAAGCCACGCGGTGCCTCGATCGTCTCGCTCGCGCCCGGTGTCATCGACACCGACATGCAGGTGCAATTGCGCGCAGGGGATCCGAGCGGTTTTCCGGATCAGCAAGCCTTTGTCAACCTCAAGAACAATCGGCAATTGATGAGCCCTGAGCATGCCGCCAGCCTCGTGCTAGGCTATCTGGAACGTCAGGACTTCGGCCGGCGGGTGCTGGCCGATGTCAGGGACAGCCCGAATTGATTTCTGCGCTTGTCCATTGATAATCAGTCGTCCGGTCCCATATCAACTTTTCGTTCAATGCCCTAAGGAGACAATGTGAAACGAATCTTGCTAACCGCTGTGATAGCCCTGTTTGCCCTCAGCCTGCCTGCAATTGACGCCGAGGCCAAACGGCTCGGTAGCGGCAACTCCAGCGGCATGAAGCGTGCAGCGCCGGAGCCGAGCAAAGCCGCTCCCGCCCAGGCTGCGCCAGCGCCAGCCGCACCAGCACCGGCTGCTGCAGCAGCACCGCCGCCAAGAAGCAGCTGGATGGGCCCGATCGCCGGTCTGGCTGCTGGCCTCGGCTTGGCCGCCTTGGCCAGCCACTTCGGCTTCGGCGGTGCTTTGGCCAATGTGATGACGATGGTTTTGATCGGCGTTGCCGTGATGTTCCTGATCGGCTTCCTGATGCGCCGTTTTGGCAAGTCAAGGCCTCAGCAGGGCTTGCAAGGCATGCAATTCTCTGGAGCCGGTGCACCGTTTCCGGGTCAGCAACCGTTCAATGCCGCGCCGCAAGCCTCTGGCTCGCCTGAAATGCCAGTGCAGGCAGCAGCTGTCGCAGCACCTGCCGCGGTGGCGAATGACGGTTTTGACACCGCCGGTTTTGAGCAGATTGCCAAACGCGTCTTCCTGCGCCTGCAGCAGGCCAATGACGCAGCCGATCAGAACGATCTGCGCCGTTTCACCACACCGGAAATGTTCAGCGTGATTCAGCAGGAACTGCTCGAACGCAAGGGCTTCCAGCATACCGAGGTGCTGCAACTCGACTCCAAGGTGATCGAACGGGTCGAAGAAAATGGTATGCAGATCGTCAGCGTGCGCTTCTCGGGCATGCTCCGCGAACAAGCCGAGGCCGAGCGCTTAGACGAAGTCTGGCATCTGGTACGGCCGCTGGACGGCAGCCGTGAATGGGCCATCGCCGGCATTCAGCAAAGTTCTTGAACCGATACACCCGCTGAAAGATCAAACGGGACAGGGTCGATATATTCGACGCTGTCCCGCTTTGCTTCTGGCTGCAGATTCCTGAATCAGCCGACCAGATTGGCCAGCGTCAGCAGGGCCAGCAGCAGCATCCACAGCACGACCGAGCGCCACACCAGGCCGACGACGCTTTGCAAAGCGCCGACCTGTAGCGGCTGACCTGGCGTCGAGCCATCTGCCGCGGTCTCATCACGGGCGACACCTGCTTCGAAGGTCTGACTGCGATCAGGCGTCACACCGGGTGCCGCAGCGCCGCCGAGTTGCAGGCCGAGCGCACCGGCTGCTGCCGCGAGCAGGATGCCCTCGTTCGGATGCAGCCAGAGCTTGGCATCGCGGCGCCAGCCGTTGACTGCCTCCTCGAAGTTTCCGACGATGGCAAAACCGGTGGCCGTCATTCTTGCCGGCAAGTAGTCAATCCAGCGGAACATCCGGTCCGACAAACGCATCAGCAATTCGTTGGTCGGCGCATCGATCGTGCGACTCTTGAAAGACCAGTAGCGGCTGGCAAATTCAGCCATGCGGTAAAGCACCGCGCCGGCCGGTCCCAGGCCCAGGGTCGAGAGCAAGACAAACCAGAAAAAGACACCAAACACATGGCGATGCGCGGCCAGCAAGGAATGCTCAACCGCATGCCGCAACAACTCGGTACGCGGCAATTCAGTCGCATCGAGGTGCCGCCATTCGGACAGCAGGCGGCGCGCTTCGAGGTCGTCACCGCGCTCGAGCGCATCGCGGATGTCGGTGAAGTAATGGCTGAACTGCCTGAACCCCAGCGTCAGGTAGAGCACCAGCACATCCAGCGCCAGGGCCAGCAGGACGGTGTAATGCCGAACAGCAAGATAAACCAGTCCGGTGGCCAGGGCCGGCCCAAGCACCGTGATCGCCCAGACCACCATCGCATGGTGTTCCCGCCCTGCATCAAAATTGCGCCCGGTCCAACGCACCCAGGCGATCACGCCATGGTGAATACGGTTGCCATGGCGCAGCGGTTTGAGTTGCTCACAGAGCAAGGCCAGCAAGACAGCAAAGAAGTTCATTGAGCCGGATGATAGCGGGCCATTGACGATGGCGCGAATTCAGGCGCGCAGGAAACGATAGAAGTTGCGCAGCATCGCGGCTGTTGCACCCCAGATGAAGTAATCGTCGGGTCGATCTGGCGCCGCCGGATTTATCCATGGCATCGACAGAAATTGCCTGGATTTGCCGGCGGATTCGAACTGATGGCGTCGGTGGTTGGCGGGGTCCATCAGGAACTGCAAAGGAACCTCGAAGGCCTCGGCGACTTCAAAGTCATCCAGTTTGAGCTTGAAACCCGTTTGCACCAGGGCCACGCAGGGCGTGACCCGGAAGGCCGTCACCGTCGTATAAATCGGCAGGCGGCCGATGATGTCGATATGACTGCGCGGCAGGCCGATTTCTTCCTCGGTTTCGCGCAAGGCCGTAGCCTCGGCGCTGCCGTCATCGGCTTCGACCCGTCCGCCCGGAAAACTGATCTGCCCCGGGTGGGCGCGCAGATGGGCAGCGCGTCGGGTCAGCAGGACCCGCAAGCCGTCATCGCGCATCACCAGCGGCAGCAGCACCGACGCATCAGCCGGGCTGTATCCACCGGCCAAGCCGCCATCTCCGGCAGATTCGACCTCCCACAACGGGGGTTGGTCGAACCTCTCGCGCAAGGCAGCGGGCGTCAGCAGCGCGGCCGGAACCGCCGGCAGATGGGCATCGTGGCCGATCACCGGCACCGACTGGGGCTTGAAGATTTGAGGGCGGGACATGGGCTTGAGTTGCAGGTCAGAAGCGAAAAAGCCGCCCGAAGGCGGCTTTGCACCGAGCTTGAAACCCGGTCGGAAAAATTCAAACTCAGGAGAGCTTTTCCTTGATCCGTGCCGACTTGCCCGAACGCTGGCGCAGATAGTACAGCTTGGCGCGACGGACATCACCGCGACGCTTGACTTCGATCGATGCGATCAAGGGGCTGTAAAGCTGGAACGTGCGCTCAACGCCTTCGCCATTCGAGATCTTGCGAACGATGAAGCCGGAATTCAGGCCGCGATTGCGCTTGGCAATCACCACGCCTTCAAATGCTTGCACGCGCTTGCGCGTACCTTCAACCACGTTCACGCTGACGATCACCGTGTCGCCAGGGGCGAACACAGGAATAGTCTTGTTCAGGCGAACAATTTCTTCTTGCTCAAGGGTTTGGATCAAGTCCACGGGTTTCTCCTAGTGATCATGGCGGCGTCGAAGCTCTTGATCCGTCAGCATGACGGCAAAAGACTTGATGAATTCCGGCTCTTATGAGCCAGGCTTTTCAGCCCGGACTCGCCGGTTTCGACCCACCAGAGGATCGGACAGCCTTCTAGTATAGCCTGAGAAGGCGATTCAAGCCTGCAGCATGGCCAGAAATCGCTCATCGGCTGCATTCAGGCGTCCGGCTTGGCGCGCCGCATCGATCAAATCGGGGCGCCTTTGCGCGGTGATCTCCAGCGAGCGTTCACGCCGCCAGCGCGCGATCTTGCCATGGTGGCCCGACATCAGCACCGCCGGCACCGGCAGATCTGCGATCTGCTCGGGCCGACTGTAATGCGGGCAATCGAGCAGACCATCGGAAAAACTGTCCTGCTGGTGCGATTGCGAATCATGCAGCACGCCCTCCTGCAGCCTTGCGACTGCATCGAGCAAGGCCAAAGCCGGCAACTCGCCACCGGACAGCACGAAGTCACCCAGACTCAGTTCGAGCGTCACATGCCGGTCGAGAAAACGCTGGTCGATGCCTTCATAGCGTCCGCACAGCAGCACCCCGCCCTGACCCTGCGCCAACTGCTGCACCATGGCCTGATCAATACGCCGGCCGGTGGGGCTGAAATGAATGATCGCCGGTTTATCCTGATCCGCCTGACTCGTGACCCGTTCGGCTTTGATGCATGCCAGCGCGCGTTCGAGCGGCTCGGCCAGCATCACCATGCCGGGGCCGCCCCCAAAGGGCCGGTCATCGACACGGCGATAGTTGTCATCGGCAAAGTCGCGCAACTGCCAGAGCCGGACATCGACCTGGCCGGATTCAAAGGCGCGGCGTGTCACGCCCTGGCTCAAATGCGGCCCGAACAGTTCGGGGAACAAAGTGATGACGTCAAA
>JBIKPD010000517.1:0-2653 GCA_044357665.1 Roseateles sp.
CAGCGGCGAGCTGAGCCGCGGCCAGGCCGTCGCGCGCCGCACCGGCCATATGCCAGGCCTTGCCCAGTTGCGATTCATGCCGCACCTGCCAGAGTCCGCCGGCGCGGGTGCCGGCCAGGGCCAGCGCATGGGCTGTCTGCGCAGCATCGAGACCCAGCAAGGCGGAAGCCGCTGCGGCGGCACCGAAGCTGCCTGCGGTGGCGGTGCTGTGCCACATCCGGTAATGCGATGGGCCCAAGGCGCGACCGACCCGGATCATCACTTCATAGCCCGCCACCAGGGCCGACAGAAGATCCGGCCCGCTGCTGCCGGGGCCTGCGGCAGCCAGCAAGGCGGGAATGATGACCGGCCCGGGGTGCAGGATCGAGCTGCGGTGAATGTCATCCATTTCGAGGGCGCTGCCAAGTGCGCCGTGATAGGCCGCGGCCGATGCGGCATCGCTGCTGCGGCCGGCCAAGGTCGGCCTTGTGCCGGCAGCTTGCAAGGCCAGCCAGCGACCAAATGCTTCACCTTGCGGGCTGATCGCACCGCGCGCCGCGCAGCCAAGCCAATCGAGCAGATGGGTGGCCGCGCGGGGATGCCATGCCGGGCAATCTCGAGCTTGCACCGAGATCTGTGCGAGGCGCTGGATGGCGGTCAAAGCGGCAGGGCTTGAGGATGCGTTGGCGGTATGACGTGACATCCTGGCTCGAGTTCGATTAAATGGGTGTAAAGTTGTACGGACATATTATAGAAGCGGACCGCCAGCCTCGCAATGATCAACGATACCGCCAGAACATCAAATTCTCGCCACCTGAGCCAGGACCAGCTCGGCCGCTTCCTGCGACCAGGCCAGCGGGTCTATTGGCCCGGCTGTGCAGGGCATTCATTGCTTTTCGAGCAATGGCTTCGGGCCGATCCCGGCTTGGCTGCGGGGCTGGAGTTCTGCGGCGTCTGGATTCCCGGTGTCAACCGCTTTGACCCCTGCGCGCTGCACAGCGAAGCCCGTGCCACCAGTTTTTTCTTGTCCGCTGATTTGCGCGCGGCCTGGGAGCGCGCTGCTGTCGATTACCTGCCGCTGCATTACAGCGAAATCAACCTCTACCTTGGCAGCCCTGCTCGATTCGATGTGCTGATGCTGCATCTGGCGCCGCCGGATGAATCAGGCATTTGCAGCCTGTCGGTGGCAGCGGACTTCACGCCCGCTGTGCTGCAGGCGATCACGGCCGGCGTTACCGTGCTTGCCCACCTGAATCCGAACTTGCCGCGAACCAATGGGCCGGGGTTGCCGCTGTCGCGCATCGACGCCTGGGTCGAGACGCCGATGCCCTTGCTAGCGCTGCCCGACGAAACGCCCGATCAGGCCATGGTCGAGGTGGCGCGTCAGGTGGCGATGCAGGTTCGCGATGGCGACTATCTGCAGTTCGGCCTCGGTCGTTTGCAGGCTGCGGTGCTGAATGAGTTGCAGGGACACCGGGGCTTGAAGATTCATTCCGGCATGGTGTCCGATGGGCTGCTGCGTCTGCGCGACGCCGGTGCATTGGCACCTGAATCGATCCAATGCCCGCCGGTCTGCACCGGGGTTGCGCTGGGTAGCGAGCGGCTCTATCGGGAAATGGCCAACCATGCGCTGGTGCGCTTTGCTCCGGTCAGCCATACCCATGCACAAACTACGCTGGCGAGTCTGCCGCGGCTGCTGGCGATCAACTCGGCGATCGAAATCGACCTGCTCGGGCAGGTCAACTGCGAAAGCATCGGTGGCCGGCAGATTAGCGGTGTTGGCGGCCTGGTCGATTTCGTCCGCGGCGCCCGCGCCAGCCCCGGCGGGCGGGCCATCATCGCCGCTACAGCCACTGCCGGCCAACAGCGGCGCTCGCGTATCGTGCCGATGCTGAACCAGGCGGTGCTTGGCCTGGCCCGCACCGACATCGACATCGTGGTGACCGAATATGGTGCTGCGGCTTTGCGACAACTCGGCGTTGACGAGCGTGCGCAGGCATTGATCGCGATTGCAGCGCCCGAGCAGCGCGAAGAGTTGCAAGCCGCTTGGCATACACTGCGTCGCACCCTATAGATGCATTGCCGATGCCGAACAAGAAGATCCCCCGTTACCGGGCCATCGCCGAAGAACTGATGCAAGCCATCGCCGGCGAGAAATATCCCGTTGGCAGTCAGCTGCCGGCTGAGTCCGAACTCTGCGAACAGTTGCAGGCCAGCCGCCACACGATCCGTGAAGCGCTGCGCATTCTTGAGGAACGCGGTTTGATCTCGCGGCGCCAGGGATCGGGGTCAGCCGTGATCGCCTTGAATCCGCCGGCGCGGCTGCGCCAGATGGTGGACAACATCGAAGATCTGCTGCAGTACGGCAGCGCGAGCCGGTTGCTGTTGCTGAAGGCACGCGAAATTCCGGTCGACGCCAATCAGGCCTTGCTGCTCGGTTGCGCCGAAGGCACGCGCTGCATTGAGCTGACCGGCTTGCGTCGCGAGCGTGGTGACTCCGGCAGGCCTTTTGCATTGAGCCAGGTGCTGTTTCCGCCGCAGCCAGCGCGCCGGCGCGAGATCTTGCTCAAGCGCGAGACTGCCTTGGCGACGATGCTGGAGTCACTCGACGCGAGCAATCTGGGCCGGATCGAACAGACCTTCGACGCGGTCGCACTGGATACTGCCACCGCAG
>JBIKPD010000519.1:0-2647 GCA_044357665.1 Roseateles sp.
CTCTCGGCGGCGCAAAAGACCTGGCGGGTCAGCAAAGACCGGCCGTTTGCCGAAGGCGCTGACGCCGGCTACCGGCTCGCCTTGCGCGGCATTGATGAACCGCTCGACCAGGAGTTCTTCAATTTGGCCAAGTTGGTCTATGGCCCGCTGATCGAACATATCGACATTGAAGGGGCCAATTGATGAAGGCCGCGCCGCTCGACCTCTTCAACTGCCCGCTCGACGGCATCAGCCTGATCGAAGCCTCGGCCGGAACCGGCAAAACCTGGAACATCTGCGGCCTCTATATGCGGCTGCTGCTCGAGCGCGGGCTGCAGGTGCAGCAGATCCTCGTCGTCACTTTCACCAATGCCGCCACGGCCGAGCTGCGTGAACGCATCCGCAGCCGCATCGCCGAGACACTGGCCAGACTGCGCTCGGGGCCTGCCAGCCCCGACCCCTTCGTCGATTCGCTGCTCGATTCGCTGCGCCAGCAGCATCAACTGGAAGACCAGGCGATGGAGCGGCTGCTGGACCTCGCCTTGCAGACCTTCGACGAAGCGTCGATCTTCACCATCCACGGGTTTTGCCAACGCGCGCTGGGCGATACGCCGTTTACTGCCGGCATGCCGATGACGCTGGAATTGCTCAGCGACGACAGCGATCTGCGGCTCGAAATCGTGCACGATTTCTGGCGCCGCTGCATCGCTGGCGGGAAGTTGCCGCCGGCGCTGGCCAGCCATTTGATGAAGGGTCGAAATTCGCCCGAATACTATGCCGAGCTGCTCAAGCGCCAGCAGAGCAAGCCGATGTCAAGGGTGATCTGGCCGACAGACACCGAGCAGCCCTTGAGCGATACCGCCGAGCTCAGCGCGGCCCATGCTGACGCGCAGGCCTGTTGGCTGCAGCAGCGCAGCGAAATCCTGGCCTGCCTCACCGAGGCGCTGCCGCGTCTGAACGGCAGAAGTTACACAGCCGAATCGATCGCAACAGCCGCCACCAACTGGGACCAGGCGCTCATCAGCAGCGATGCAATGGCGGCGACCGAACTTGAAAAGCTCGATCTGTTCAGCCGCACCAAATTGAAACCGAACAAAGGCAAGGCCGAAGTCCAGTCACATGCTTTCTTCGACTTGGCGGAGCGCTGGCTGGCCCTGCGCGAGGCGGCCGATTCGGGGCTGACCATGGCACGCATGCGGCTGCTGCGCGATCTGCTGACCAAGGCACCGGCAGCGCTGCGCCAGGCCAAGCGCGAGCGCCGCGTCATCGCCTTCGACGACATGCTGTTCAATCTGCATCAGCGGCTTGGCAGTTCGCCCTGGCTCGCAGAGGCCTTGAAGACAAGGTTTCCGGCTGCCTTGATCGACGAGTTCCAGGACACCGACCCGCTGCAGTTCGCGATCTTCGGTAGCATCTACGGCGACGCAGCCAGCCCCTTGTTCCTCGTCGGCGACCCGAAACAGGCGATCTACAGCTTTCGCAACGCCGACCTGCCGACCTACCTCAAGGCGCGCAACAGGGCGACGGCGCAATACACGCTGAGCCAGAACCAGCGCTCGACCCAGCCTTTGCTCGACGCGCTGAACAACTTGTTCAGCGGCAACCCACGCGCCTTCATGCAGGCCGGGCTGGAGTTCCAACCGGTCGACTATGGCAACAAGCAGCGCAAGACCTTGCACGACTTGACCACCGCCATGCAGCCGCGCTCGGCGCTGCAGCTCTGGACCTTGCCCTGCGATGAAGATGATTTGCCGCTGCCGAAAATGCTCGCGCGTCAGGCCTCGGCCCGGGCCTGCGCAGGTGAAATCTCCCGTTTGATCGGCGCCGCGCAACAAGGGCAGATCAATCTGGGGGCCAAGCCGCTGGCCGCCGGCGACATCGCCGTTCTGGTGCGCAGCCATTCGCACGGCAGCCAGATGCGGCGCGCCCTGGCCGACTTGAATATCGCCAGCGTCGAGCTGTCGCAGGCCGGCATTTATGCCAGCCCCGATGCCGAAGAAATGACGCGCTTATTGGCAGCGATCCTGGAGCCGACACGCGAAGGTTTGCTACGCGCTGCGCTGTCGACCGATCTGATGGGCCAGGATGCAGCGGCGATCCTGTCGATCTCGGCCGACGAGGCCAGGCTGCTCGAGTGGGTCACCCGCTTCGTCGGCTACCGCGAGACCTGGCTGCAACGCGGCATCGGCGTGATGCTGCGCCGCCTGATGAATGGGGAAGCGGTCAGCGAACGCCTGCTGGGCCGCCCCGACGGCGAGCGGCGGCTGACCAATCTGCTGCATCTGTCCGAATGTCTGCACGAAGCCGGCGCACAACAGGCTGGCCCCGAGGCCTTGCTGCGGTGGCTGCAGGCCCAGCGCAAGCTGGACAGCCGCGACGATGCGACCCAGCTGCGCCTGGAATCCGACCGCAACCTGGTCCAGATCATCACCATCCACCGGGCCAAAGGGCTCGAATATCCGGTCGTTTTCTGCCCCTTCTTGTGGGACGGCCACCCGGGCGGGTCGACATTCGGCCCGGAAGGCCGCGAGTATCACGAGGCAGATTTGCCGGTGATCGACTTGCGCCATAAAGATGCCATCGACAAAGCCGAGGATGCAGTAATCAAGGACCAGATTAGTCTCAGCCGCGCTGCGGAAAACCTGCGCCTGGTCTATGTGGCCCTGAC
>JBIKPD010000518.1:0-2647 GCA_044357665.1 Roseateles sp.
CTGGCCAGTTGCTCGCACAGCCTGGTGAAGATCTGGCCGAGCAGGGCCTTGTCGTTGACGACATGCAGGTCGCGCTCGAAGGTGGTTTCGCGGCTGATCGATACCGGTTCGCTATGGGTCACCAGCGGCCGCAGGTCGCGGCCATGGGCGGCTTCATGCAGCCAACTGCCGAAGCTCTGACCGAAATGCTGCAGCAGCAACTCGGGCGGCGCGGCGGCCAGTTGGCCGACGGTTTCGAGTTCCAGAGCCAGTAGTTTGGCGCCGGCTTTGGGGCCGATGCCGTTGATTTTGCGAACCGCCAGCGGCCAGATGCGCGACTCGATTTCATTCGCCAGCAGCAGGGTGATGCCGTCGGGCTTGTCCATCTCGGAGGCGATCTTGGACAGCAGCTTGTTCGGCGTGATGCCGATCGAGCAGGTCAGGCCGGTGGCTTGCAGCACCGAATTTTTGATCTCGCGCGCCACCGAGCGCAGGCCGCCAAGCGGGTCATGGCCGACCGCATCGCGGATGCCCGGGACATCGCTGAGGTCGATGTAGATTTCGTCGATGCCTCGGTCCTCGATGACTGGCGCGACTTCAGCCACGGCGGCCTTGAACAGCCTCGAATAGCGCCGATAGGCCTCGAAGTCAGTTGGCAGCAGGATCGCGTCGGGCGCGCGCAGGGCGGCCTTCATCAATCCCATGCCGGAGAACACGCCCAGATCGCGGGCAGCATAGGTCGAGGTGGTGACGACGCCGCGGCCGCTGTAATCGCGCAAGCGTTTGTAGCTGCGGCTGCCGTCTGCCAGCAGCGTGGGCTCATGCATGCGGCGCCCGCCGACGACAACGGCTTGCCCGAACAGGTCGGGGTAGCGCAGCAACTCGACCGACGCATAAAAAGCGTCCATGTCCAGATGCGCGATCAGGCGGTCGGGCAATGTATGAGACGCGGACATGGCCCGATTGTGGCGCCAACTGCCGCCAGTCGGTCGGGCTAAACGGTCGGCTTAAACGGCCGGCTTAAACGGCCAAGCGTATCCGGTGCCTGGCGACTTGGGCGCGAACCTGGTCGGGCGCGGTGCCGCCGACGGTGTTGCGGGCGTTCAGCGAGCCGCGCAGCGACAGCAATTCGAATACATCGGCTTCGATGCGGGCATCGAATTTTTGCAACTCGGCGAGCGGCAACTCCGACAAATCGAGGCCTTGGGTGATCGCCGTCTTGACTGCATGGGCGACGATTTCATGCGCATCGCGGAAGGCCAGGCCTTTCTTGACCAGGTAGTCGGCCAGGTCGGTCGCGGTGGCATAGCCTTTGGACGCGGCGCGCGCCATCGCTTCTTGCTTGACGGTCAAGCCGCCCATCATTTCGGCAAAGATCCGCAGCGTGTCCTTGAGCGTGTCGACGGTGTCGAACAGCGGTTCCTTGTCTTCCTGGTTGTCCTTGTTGTAGGCCAGCGGTTGGCCCTTCATTAGCGTGATCAAGCCCATCAGATGGCCGACAACGCGGCCGGTCTTGCCGCGCGCCAGCTCGGGCACATCGGGGTTTTTCTTCTGCGGCATGATCGAACTGCCGGTGCAGAAACGGTCGGCCAGATCGATGAAACCGAAGCTCTGGCTCATCCACAGGATCAGCTCTTCGCTCAAGCGCGAGATATGCACCATCACCAGGGCGGCAGCGGCGCTGAACTCGATCGCGAAATCACGGTCGCTGACGGCGTCGAGACTGTTCTGGCAGATGCCTTCCATGCCCAGGGTGCGCGCGACGCGCTCGCGGTCGAGCGGATAGCTGGTGCCGGCCAGCGCCGCAGCGCCCAGCGGCAGGCGGTTGACGCGGCGGCGGGTATCACCGAGGCGCTCGACATCGCGTGAAAACATTTCGACATAGGCCAGCAGATGGTGGCCGAACGACACCGGTTGCGCGACCTGCAGATGGGTGAAGCCGGGCATGATCACGTCGACATTTTTGGCTGCGACCTCGACCAGCGCCAGTTGCAGCGCGTTCAGCAGCAGGCTCAGCTCGTCGATTTCGCCGCGCAGCCAGAGCCGCACATCGGTGGCGACCTGGTCATTGCGGCTGCGGCCGGTATGCAAGCGTTTGGCCGGCAGACCGATCAGCTCGGTCAGGCGCGCTTCGATGTTCAGGTGCACGTCTTCCAGATCCAGCTTCCAGTCAAACTTGCCGGCTTCGATTTCGTCCTTGATCTGCGCCATGCCGCGCAGGATGGCGGCATGGTCGTCGCCGTTCAGGATGCCTTGTGCGGTCAGCATCTCGGCATGTGCAAGGCTGCCTTCGATGTCGGCTGCCCACAGGCGCTGGTCGAAGAAGACGCTGGCCGTGTAACGCTTGACCAGATCGCTCATCGGCTCCGAAAACAGGGCCGACCAGGCTTGGGCTTTGTTGGCGAGTTGGTTGTCTGAAACGGATGACATGGCGTAAATTTTCTGCAAGTTGGACGGGCCCCGGACGGTCCGGAAGGCAGGGAGTTTATCGAGCCGTGCGCTCAGCGGGTGGCTTTCATTCGGATGCGGTCGAGGTAGGCATGACCATCAGGCGGCAAGCCGCTGCGCTGCGAAGCCCAGATCATCTCGCCCAGGCTTTCCATCGCCACATGGTGGGCTTCATGCAGCGAATTGCGGCGCGCTGCGAGCAAATCGACCGCCTGTCGGA
>JBIKPD010000143.1:0-9457 GCA_044357665.1 Roseateles sp.
GAAGCAGCTCGACAACAACCATGCCGGTTTCAGGCCGCCGGTCTGGATTCGCGAAGGCACGGCCGATCTGATCGCGCATCTGCTCGCACCACAGGTCCGTTTTGATGACGTCGAGGCGCAGGCGCTGCACAACTGGCGCGAGCGCATCCTCGGCTGGTGGCGCAGCGGCAACAAGACCGGCTTGAAGCCTGACGATCTGGTCGGCCTCACCGGCCAGGGCTGGCTGATGATGATGAAGGACAAGCGCGGCAATTACCAGATGGCCGGCCTGATGAGCATGTATCTGCAGGCCATCACCGGGCCGGCATTCCTGCCTGCCTGGGTCGAATATCACCGTCTGGCCGGCCAGAAGCATCGCTCGGCGCGGGCTTCATTCGAGCTGGCTTTCGGCCTCAGCGAGGCCGATTTCCTCGCCGACTTCAAGCAATGGCTGGCGCTGCAATGAGGCCGCAGCGCTCAGCCTGCTTGTCCTTAGACGCGGCCCAGCGCCTGGAGGATTTTCTCGGGCGTGAAGGGCTGTGAAAACACCGCTGCGCCATGCGGACGCAAGGCGTCGTTGATGGCGTTCATCACCGCTGCCGGTGCGCCAGCCGTGCCGGCTTCGCCAGCGCCCTTGGCACCGAGTTGTGAGCTCAGCGTTGGCGTCTGCACATGGGCGACGACGATGTCGGGCATTTCGCCGGCCATCGGCACCAGGTAGTCGGCCATGCTGCCGTTGAGCAACTGGCCGCCGCTGTCATACAGGCATTCCTCATAAAGTGCGCCGCCGATGCCCTGCACGATCGCGCCGCGCATCTGCTCGTCGACCAGCATCGGGTTGATGACGCGGCCGCAGTCTTCCACCGCCCAATGCTTGAGTAGCTTGACAAAGCCGGTCTCGATGTCGACCTCGACATAGGAGGCCTGCACGCCGTTGGTGAAGATGAAGGGGTAGTCGCGCTGGGCGTAATGGCGTGTCACCATCAGCTCGGGCGTGAAGCCCGCTGGCAAGGTGTCGGGCCTGAAGTAGGCGACGCGGCCAAGCTCGGACAGCGCCATCAGCTCGGCCTTGCTGGCAGCGTCGATCACCGCATCGCGGTGCAGCGCCAGCTCGGCCGCCGGCCGGCCCAAGATCGCCGCGGCCACCAGCAGGATGTTCTGGCGCAGCGCCTGTCCGGCTTGCAGCACCGCTTCGCCGCCGATGCCGGCACCGCGCGAGGCCCAGGTGCCGCCGCCATAAGGCGTGACATCGGTGTCGCCGGTGACGACGCGGACCTTGTCCATCGACACGCCGACCGCGTCGGCGGCGATCTGCGCAAAGATCGCTTCATTGCCCTGACCCTGCTCGCCGACGCTGACCAGCACAGTGATGCTGCCGGTCGGCTCGAAGCGGGCAGTCGCGCCGTCCTGCGCCGCGATACGTGCGCCGCCGACACCGTAGAAAGCCGCCCCCGGATTGGTCAACTCGATCAGCGCGGCGAAGCCGATGCCGCGGTAGATACCGCGCAAACGCAGCGCGGCCTGTTCGGCCAGCAGCGCGGGGTAGTCGATCAGCGTTTCGATCTTGTCCAGACATTGCTGGTGCGAGAGCTTTTCCAGCCGGATGCCCGATGCGCCGGTGGCCGGGTAGGCATCGTCGCGGATCACATTGCGCTTGCGGAATTCGAGCGCGTCCATGCCCAGCTTGGCCGCTGCCAGATCGACCAGGCCTTCGGTCACTGCGCAGGCGATCGGGTGACCGACACCGCGGTACTGGCAGGTCGGCGTCTTGTTCAGGAACACCACTTTCAGCTGCGCCCGGTATTGCTTGTGCTGGTAGGGGCCGCCGGTCAGGTTGACGACCTGGTTGCCCTCGATCGCGCTGGTGCGCGGGAACATCGAGTAAGGGCCGATGCCGGTCAGGTCGTCGATCTCGAAAGCGAGGATGTCGCCTTCCTTTGAAGCGGCGATGCGTCCCTTGATGCGGTGTTCGCGTGCATGGATGTCGCTGGTGAACGATTCGAGCCGGTCGGCAACGAACTTGACCGGGCGCTGCAGCAGCAGCGCCATCGCCACGGTGGCGAAGTCATCCGGATAGGCGTGGACCTTGATGCCGAATGAGCCGCCGACATCCTTGCACACCACCCGCACCGCCGATTCAGCCAGGCCGAACTGGCGCGAATACAGGTCCTGCATCATGTGCGGGGCTTGCTGCGAGTGGTAGACGGTCAGGCGCTGGTCGCCCGGGTTCCAGTCGGCGATCTGGCAGCGCGGCTCGAGCGTCACGCCGGTGTGGCGGCCGAAATCGAAAGTCGCCTCGGCAACCACCGCGGCGCTGGCAAATGCGTCGTCGACGCCGCCGGTATCGAGGCTGCGGCCAAAGCATTGGTTGTCGCCGAGCTCGGGGTGGATCAAGGGCGTGCCGGGGTCGAGCGCGGTGCTCATCTCGGTCGCCGCGGGCAAGGCTTCCCATTCGACCTGCAGGTATTGCAGCGCGTCTTCGGCCTGCGCGCGGGTCTCGGCCACCACCGCCACCACCGGCTCGCCCTGCCAGCAGGCGCGGTCGATGGCCAACGCATATTGGGGTGCTGATTTCATGCCGGCCAGATGGCCCAGCGTGGCGACCCAGGGCTTGCAGACGGCAGCGACTTCAGCGCCGTCGAAGACGCCCAGCACACCCGGCATCATGCGGGCAAAGCTGCGCTCGATGCTGAGGATGCGGCAATGCGCGACCGGCGAGCGCCAGTAGACGACATGGCACAGGCGCGGCAGCTTCAGGTCATCGACATAACTGCCGCGACCTTCAACCAGGCGGCGCGCGCCGGTGCGGCTGATTGAAGCGCCGATATAGCGCGGGTCGACGGTGACCGGGTTCATCTCTGAAGCGCTCATTGGGCTGCTCCGGCTTTGCGGCTGGCCAGCACATCGCAGATCGCGTCGACGATGGCCTGATAACCGGTACATCTGCAGTAATTGCCCGAGATCCACTGGCGCACCTGTTCGCGGTCAGCATCGGGTTGGGTTTCGATCAGCTCGGCCGCAGCCATCAGCATGCCCGGCGTGCAAAAGCCGCATTGCAGCGCATTGCGCGCGACGAAGGCGTCCTGCAAATCCTTCATGCTGCGGCCGGCGGTCAGGCCTTCCACCGTCTCGACGCTGCGCCCGTCGGCTTGTACCGCCAGGACCAGACAGCCGCGCACGACCTGGCCGTCGAGGCGCACCGTGCAAGCCCCACAGACGCCATGCTCGCAACCCAGATGCGAGCCGGTCAGCCCCAGGTCTTCGCGCAAGAAGTCGACCAGATGCTGGCGCGGCGCGACTTCGCAGTGGCGCGCCTGGCCGTTGACGGTCAGGTGGATCAGGTGTTTGTCGTTCATCATGGGGTTCCAGGATTCAGCATGGCGGTCAGGCCGCGGCGCGCCAGCACCAGCGCGAGATGGCGCTTGGTGGCGGCCGAGTTGGTCAGGTCGGCGAGCGGGTCCAGCTTGCTGCGCAGCACTTCAAGCAGCGGCTCGAGCAGGTCAGCGGTCAGCGGCCGCTGGCCCAGCCAGGTTTCGGCCGCCGTTGCGCGCAAGGGCGTCTTGCCAAGCCCCAGGAATGCCAGCTTGACGCCAACCAGACCAGCTTGTGCACGAGTCGCTGCCAGCGCCAGCCCGACGATCGCGTAATCGCCATGGCGCCTTGCCAGCTCGTCGAAAGCAAACAGCTGATCGGGCGCTGCGATCGGCAACTCGCAGGCGGTGATCAGCTCGCCTTCAGCCAAAGCGGTGCTGTAAAGGTCGAGAAAGAAATCCTGCGCCGCGATGCGGCGCTCGCCCTTGGCGCTTTGCACCACGACGATGCCGTCAAGCGCCATCAGGCAGGCCGGCCATTCGGCGGCCGGATCGGCATAAGCAATCGAGCCCCCCCAGGTGCCGAGGTTCCTGATCGCCCGGTGTGCGATATGCGGCGCGGCCAGGCTCAACAGCGGCGCATGCTGGGCGACCAGCGCCGAGGCTTCGATCTCGCTATGCGTGGCCAGCGCGCCGATGCGCAGGACATTGCCCTGCAATGAAATGCCTTTCAGCGCGGTGATGCCGGTGATGTCGATCAGCAGCGCGGGCTCGGACAAACGCATGTTCAGCGTCGCCAGCAGCGTCTGACCGCCGGCCAGCAGGCGCGCTTCGTCGCCATAGTCGGCTTGCAGTTGGAACACCGCGTCGAGGTGGCGCGGCTTGATGTAGTCGAAGGCAGGGGCTTTCATGGCGGCTCCGGTCAGCGCAGGGTCGCAGCGACCCAGAAGCCGAAGGCGGTCGCCGCGGCTCCGAGCGTGAACCAGAGCACCCGCAGCGCTTCGCCGGCCAAGGGCGAGGCGGCGGGTTCGGGGCGGCTGGCGCTGCGCAGCGGCGCGGGCTGCTCGCTGAGCGGCGCCTGTTGTGTGCCTGCAACGGTTGGTGCCTCATCGCTCAACTGCGCGCTGAAGGCCTTGAAGAACAGGTCGGCCGTCTGCTTGGCCGAGGCGTCGATCATGCGACCGCCAATCTGCCCGAGCTTGCCGCCGACCGAAGCCGCGGCGCTGTAATGCAGCCGGGTGCCACGGCCTTCGCTGCTCAGCTTGACCGTCGAGCTGCCTTTGGCGAAACCGGCCGCACCGCCCGAGCCCTCGAAATTCATCACGCAGCCCTCATTGGCGCGCACCTCGCTCATCAGGATCTTGCCGACGAAGCGCGCGCGCACCGGGCCCATCTTGATCAGCACCCGCACATGGGTTTCAGTCGGTGACAACTGGCGCACTTCTTCGCCGCCGGGAATGCTGGCCAGCAGCACCTCCGGGTCGTTCAGTGCCTGCCAGACTCGCTCGCGCGCCGCGTCGATAAAGATGTCGCCATTCAGTTCCATGGACTGCTTTCGAATTGCTTTGGGGTTTATACGGATGATCCTATTGACCAAACGATCAACAATGCTAACCAAGCTTGATCAATTGGTAAACAAGAAATACTCCGGACTTACCCTCAGCCTCGCCTCATGATCCCTCTCCCCGCCCTCAGCCTCGAATCCGCCGCACCGCGCAAGCGTTTGTCGACGCTCGAGCGCGAGCGCCAGATCACGGCCGGGGCGATCCGCTTTTTTTCCGAACGTGGGCTCGACGGGCAGATGCGCGATCTGGCCAAGCATGTCGGCATCACCCATGCGTTGCTGTATCACTATTTCCCGACCAAGCAGGCCTTGATCGACCGCGTCTACGAGGAGCTGTTTGAAGGGCTCTGGAAGACCGAATGGGAACAGATCCTCGACGACCCCAAGCTCGACGCACCGACCAAGTTCAAGCGCTTTTATATCGATTACGCCAAAGCGGTGCTGGCGCGGGATTTCGTTCGCATCCTGGTTTTTTCGGGCTTGAGCGACCGTTATATTCCCGACCGCTTTTTCGAACTGCTGCGCACCCGCTTGTTTCCGCGGCTGATTCGCGCCTCAAGGCGGCATTGCGGCATCGTCAGCCGCGCCAAGCCGGCAGCGCGCGAGCTTGAATTGCTGCTCGGCCTGCATGGCGGAATTTTCTACATCGGCATGCGGCGCTGGGTCTACCAGCAGTCGCTGCATGGCGCTGACACCCCCGAACAGGACGCGGTTTATATCAACGACCGCGTCGACAGTTATCTGAACTCGGTGCAGCAGATTCTTTATGCCGCACCGTCAGCCAACACCCAAAGGATTGCCTGAAATGCGCTTGAGCTTGAACCATTTTTCGATCCGCACCACCGACCTTGAAGCGAGCCGGTACTTCTACGCCGAGGTGCTGGGCCTGACGGTCGGCCCGCGGCCGGCATTTCAGTTCCCGGGCCTGTGGATGTACCACGGCGACCATGCTGATGTCGCCAATGCGGTGGTGCACTTGATCGGCATCGACAAGGCCGAGCCGCAGGGCTTGACCAACTATCTGGGTGACCGCGACGAGGCGACGCTGGCCGGCTCCGGTGCGGTCGACCATATCGCTTTTTTCACTGAAGGCCTGGCCGAGATGCAAGCGCATTTGCGCAAGCTCGGTGTGAGCTGCCGCGAGCGCACGGTGCCGTCGATCGGTCTGCACCAGATGTTTCTCGACGACCCTTGCGGCGTCGTGATCGAGCTGAATTTCCCCGCGGCCGAAAGCGCCGCCCAAGCGGCCTGAAGCGCTGATGACAACTATCCTGATTGCCGGTGGATCGCTCGGCGGCTTGCTGGCTGCCAATATGTTGCTGCGCGACGGCCATGATGTGCAGTTGCTGGAAAAAGCGCGCGGCTCGCTCGACGGCCGTGGCGCCGGCATCGTCACCCACCAGGCCCTGCTCGACGGTTTGAAGCGCGCTGGTGTGACGATCGACGATAGCCTGGGTGTGCAGGTCCAGTCGCGCGTGCTGCTGGACCGCGAGGGCGGCTCAGCGCTGCAGTTGCCGCTGCCGCAGATCCTGACTTCCTGGAGCCGGCTCTACAACCTGCTGATCGAGGCTTTTCCGGCCGAGCGCTATCACCAGGGCGTCAGCGTCAGCCGGGTCGAACAGAACGCCGAGGGCGTGCGCGTTCACAGTGATTCGGGCCAGGTTTTCGAGGGCGCGCTGCTGGTCGCATCCGACGGCATTCGCTCGGCTGTGCGCGGCCAATATGCACCTGAAATCGAGCCTCAATATGCCGGCTATATCGCCTGGCGCGGCGTCTGCGATGAGGCCGTGCTGTCGAACCATTGCCTGGATAGCGTGTTTGACCAATTCGGTTTTTGCCTGCCTTCGGGCGAGCAGTTGATCGGCTATCCGGTGGCGGGCAACAACAACTCGACCACGCGCGGGCGCCGCCGCTACAACTTCGTCTGGTACCGCCCGGCCGACGAGAAACTCGCCTTGCCGGGGCTGTTGACCGATGCTGATGGCGGCAGCCACCCATTGGGCATCGCGCCGCACAAGGTCTCATGGCGCCATGTGGCTGATATGCGCATGGCAGCGCGCGAGCTGCTGGCGCCGCAGTTCGCTGAAATGATCGAGAAAACCGCCCAGCCTTTCTTCCAGCCGATTTATGACCTGGTGTCGCAGCGCCTGGCGTTCGAGCGGGTCGGCCTGATGGGTGACGCCGCTTTCGTGGCCAGGCCGCATGTCGGCATGGGCGTGACCAAGGCCGCCGAGGATGCAGTGGCGCTGAGCGACTGCCTGCGTCTGCATGGCGTCACGCCGGCGGCGCTGCAGGCTTATGAGACAGCAAGGCTGTTGCCCGGGCAGGCCGTGATCCAGCATGCGCGCCGGCTCGGCGCATATATGCAGTCGCAGATCGCGGGTGGCGCAGCCGCAGGCCGTGATGCCGAGCAAGTGGTACGGCAGACCGCAGTTTATTTTCCAGAGCAGTGAGTGATTTCAACCCCCGGCCGGTAACGGCCAAACTTCAGAGCAACCCAGGAGACAACCATGATTGATTCCCCCATCGGCGCACGCCGTCGCTCGATCCTTGCTGCCGGTACGGCAGTGGCGGCTTCGCCCTTCATGTTCAATATCGCCCGCGCTCAAGGCGCGCCGATCAAGATCGGTTTTCCGGTGCCCTTGACCGGCGCATTTTCGGCCGAGGCGCAGGACCAGGTGCGTGCGGCTGAAATCGCCATCAAGGACTTCAACGCTGCCGGCGGATTCAATGGCCGCATGGCCGAGTTGCTGGTGCGCGACGACAAGCTCAATCCCGGCGAAGCCGCGACCCGGACGCTCGAGCTGATCGAAAAAGACAAGGTCCAGTTCATCGTCGGCTCGCTCTCGGCGGCCACGCAGTTGTCGATCAATGCGGTTGCGCGCGACCGCAAGGTGCTGTTCAACTCGATCAGCCAGTCGGACGCCATCAACGAGGCCAAGGACTGGAGCATGTACACCTTCCATGAGGCGCTCAACCCGCATCTGACCGCGGGTGCGGTGGCGCGTTACGCCTTCCCCAAGTTCGGCAAGCGCATCGTCTATCTGACGGCCGACTATGCCTACGGACATGAAATGGTGCGCGGCTTCGAGCGCGCTGGCGGCCCGCTTGGCGCCGTCAAGCTGGCCGACATCCGCCACCCGCTCGGCGCTGCCGATTACTCGGCCTTCTTGCCGCGTATCCAGGCGCTCAAGCCTGATGTGCTGGTGATGTGCAATTTCGGCAAGGACCAGGTCAACGCCGCCAAACAGGTGACTGACTTCGGCCTCAAAGCCAATATGAAGGTGATCGCTCCGATCCTGTTGCTGACGGCGCGTCAGGCCGGTGGCGCTGAAGCCTTCGACGGTATTCTCGGCGGCAGCAGCTATTACTGGGGTCTGGAAGACAAGGTCCCGGCAGCCAAGGCCTTCAACGACAAGTTCCGCAAAGCCTATAACGGCATGGTGCCGACCGACTACGGCGCGCTTGGCTATGCCGGCGTGCGCAGCGTGCTGCAGGCGGTGCTCAACGCCAAGTCGACCGAATCGATGCCGGTCAGCATTGCGCTGCGCCAGCTGAAATACAACTGGTACAAGGGCGAGCAGTCGTACCGCAAATGCGACCACCAGTCGGTGCAGTCGGTCATCATCATCGAGTCCAAGTCGAAGAACATGAAGGACAAGAACGACGTCTTCAATGTGCTCGCTGTCGAGGAAGCCAACGAGGCCAATCTGCGCAGCTGCGACGAGCTCGGCCACAAGATCTCGACCTGATCGGGGCTTGCGCAAAACCACCATGGGCGAAATCACTCCTTCACTGCTGATGCTGCAACTGATGACAGGCATCGGGCTGGGCGCTGTCTATGCGCTGCTGGCGCTCGGTCTGTCGCTTATTTTCGGCATGCTGAACGTGGTCAATTTCGCCCATGGTGCCTTCTTCATGGTCGGCGCTTTCATGGGCGTCTACTTTCTGGCGCTGACCGGCAACTTCTGGTTCAGCCTGGTGCTGACGCCGCTGGCGGTCGGCGCCATCGGTCTGCTGGCCGAGCGCTTTCTGGTGCGCCCGCTGTACGGTCGCGGCATCGATTACCCGCTGCTGCTGACCTTCGGCCTGTCCTATGTGATGGTCGAGGCGATCAGGATCATCTTCGGCATTGAAGGCGTTTCGACCTCGACTCCGGCCGAGCTGCGCGGTGCGGTCAATCTCGGTTTCGGCCATTTTCCGCTCTACCGGCTGTTCCTGATCGGCGCTACTGCGGCTGTCGTGCTGGGCCTGTGGTTGTTCATCGAGAAGACCCACTACGGCCTGATCATCCGTGCCGGCTCGCGCGACCCCGAAATCGTCCGCGTGTTGGGCATCGACATCGCGCGCGTCTGGCTGCTGGTGTTCGGCATCGGCACGGCGATTGCCGGGCTGTCAGGTGTGCTGGCCGCGCCGACCCGGGCGGTCAACCCCGAGATGGGTATCTCGGTGCTGGCTGAATCGTTCGTCGTCACCGTGGTCGGTGGCATGGGCTCGCTGCCCGGTGCGGTGGTCGCCGGCCTGCTGGTCGGCATCGTCTACAGCATGACTTCGCTGTTCATGCCCGAGTTGGCCGAGCTGTCGATTTTTGTCTTGATGGCGG
>JBIKPD010000520.1:0-2643 GCA_044357665.1 Roseateles sp.
TGCGCAAGCAGCAGATGCGCGTCTTCACGCCCGGCGAAGGCAAGGCCGGTGGCGACGACGAGATCCTCAGCGGCATCGACAACCCGGCTTATGCCGAACGCTTCGGCATGGAATATGAACAGGCCAAGGGCGAGATCGAACTGGTGCGCGACGCAGCGGCGACCTTCGATCTGGAAGAGTTCCTCGCTGGCCGCCAGACGCCGATGTTCTTCGGCTCGGCCGTCAACAACTTCGGCGTGCAGGAAATCCTCGATGCGCTGGTCGAGATGGCCCCGGCACCGGCCGAGCGCGCCGCGATGCAGCGGGTGGTCAAGCCGACCGAGCCCAAATTCACCGGTGTGGTCTTCAAGATACAGGCCAATATGGACCCCTCACACCGCGACCGGATCGCTTTCCTGCGCGTCGTCAGCGGACATTTTGAACGCGGCATGCGCTTGAAGGTGGTGCGCTCGGGCAAGGAATTGCGGCCGAACACGGTGGTCAGCTTTTTGAGCCAGCGGCGCGAACTGCTCGACGAGGCTTTCGCCGGCGACATCATCGGCATCCCGAACCATGGCGTGCTGCAACTTGGCGACACGATCACCGAAGGCGAGGCCTTGCAGTTCACCGGCCTGCCTTTCTTCGCGCCCGAAATGTTCCGCGCGGTCGAAGTCGCTGATCCGCTGCGCACCAAGCAGCTCAAAGCCGGTCTGACCCAGCTCGGCGAAGAAGGCGCGATCCAGGTCTTCCGCCCGATCGCCGGCAGCGTGCTGCTGCTCGGCGCCGTCGGGCAACTGCAGTTCGAAGTCGTCGCGCACCGGCTCGAGCATGAATATGGCGTCAAGGCCCGCATCATGCCAAGCCGCTTCCAGGTCGCGCGCTGGGTCACTTGCGATGATGCGGCCGAGCTGCGCCGCTTCATCGATGCCAACGATCACCGGATGGCTTACGACGCTGTCGACGCGCCGACCGTGCTGGTCGAATATGCGCCCGAACTGCGTGCGATCGAAGCCAACTGGCCGAAGATCAAGTTCCACGCCCTGCGCGAACATGCCGGCCTGGTGTTCCAGAAGCGCATGACTGACTAGCGCAAATCAATCCGTGGTCCCGGGTGCCTTGCGGGTACTCTGCGTGCGTCTCCTTTGACCCGCATAGGACCCGTAGCGCTGGTGGGCATCGCGCCGCTGGTCATGACCGTCACCAACTCGCTGCCGGCCAAAGACATCAAGGAGCTGATTTCCTACGCCAAGGCCAAGTTCGAGGCCCTGGGTATCGAGCCAGTCGGCGGCTCACCCGAACAGGCTGCGCATTTCCTCGACGACGAAGTGGCCAAATGGGCCAAGGTGATCTCGGCGGCGGCGGTGAAGGCGGAGTAGCCGGCAAGGACCAGCGTCCTGCCTGTATAGCGCTCAGGGCTTCACACGGCCCTGATCAACTGCCTCACGCAGCAAGGCATTCACACGAGTCTGCCAGCCCCGACCGCTGGCCTTGAGTACAGCCAGCAGGTCAGCATCGAAACGGATGGTGGTCGCCACTTTGGGTGCTACAGCATGTGGACGGCCGCGCGCAACGCGCATCGCAGTCCGCCCCACGCCTTGTGTTACCTGCTCCCCACCGATTGACCAGATCGCCCGATCGCCGAAATCCTCGGTCAGTTCCGGCGCATCTTCGGGATCAATCCAGGCTTTAGCCGTATTTGGCAATTTCGCGTTCATTGGCTTTCCTCATGCTGATGATGCGGCGCGCATCGCCGCGAGTTGTCCAGACCAATACAACCAGGCGCGAATCCAGTAAACCCAAGGTTACAAAGCGTAACTCGCCATAAGCCCGCCGTAAATCCGGTGCTGTCGCTGAAACCGATTCAAAAACCTCATCAGCGCGTGCAAAGTCCAAGCCCCGTTCAGTCAGATTCTTGTTGCGCTTATCGGTGTCGAATTCGATCCGCATATAAATTATTGTACTAACAATAATAGAGAAAAACCACCCAAACTTCCGTAGCTGATGCCTCCTGCCTGCAAGCTACACCTATTTTTTGTCCGCCTGCGACGCCGGCTGTCCGGCTTGCACAGCCTTCTTGGCGGTTTCAGGCGCTTGCTGCGCCTTGTCCAGCGCCTGGCGAATCTGCAGGGGATCCTTCTTGCGCAGGCCGTCAGACAACTGCTGCGAGGCTTGCTCGCGCAGTTCGGCATAACGGCGCAATTGCTCCAGCATCTTGGCCGAAGGTGCGCCGGCACCGAGCTTGAGGGCCGACAACTGCTCGAAGCTTTCGCGGTAATCCGAAGTCACGCCTTCGTCGATGCGCCCGGCCAGTTGTTCGAACGAAGCCCCCTCGCGCTGGCCTGTGTTCAGGATCGATCCCCAGCGTTCGCTGATGCGCCGGTCTTCTTCCAGAAACTGGTTGATCGCAGCACGCGCCTTCAACTCCTCGCCCATCCGGTAACTCGGTGCCGGAATATGGGTCGTCAGCAAGGCTGTGACAGCGGTCAGCAATAGCGCCGCAAGCAGGCGAGCATAGCGCGGGCGCGGGCTGAAGACGGTCCAGGGGCGCGCCAGCGCGACGGCAAGCAAGGCACCGGCAGCCAGACCGCCAAGATGGGCGGCGTTGTCGATGCCGGCAATCACCAGCCCCATTCCGAGCGTGAACAAAGTGAAAACCAGGGCGGC
>JBIKPD010000521.1:0-2640 GCA_044357665.1 Roseateles sp.
ATGGCAGAGACGCCCAAGGCGATCAGATCGCAGTCGGATTGGGTGCTGTAGCCCTGAAAATTCCGGTGCAAACGGCCTTGGCGTTTGGCCACTGCCAGGGAATCATTCGCCAGGGCGAAATGGTCCATACCGATGTAGCAGTAACCATGGCTTTGAAAGCCATTGATGGCACCATGCAGCATCGCCACCTTGTCGGGCGCCAGCGGCAATTGAGCGATATTGATGCGTCGCTGCGGCTTGAAGCGCTGCGGCAGATGGGCATAGCCGTACAGGGCAATGCGATCCGGTTTGAGCGCTGCCACCTGCGCAATCGTGCGCGCAAATGACTCGGGCGTCTGCAAAGGCAAACCGTAAATCAAGTCAACATTGGTCGATTCGAAGCCGAGTTCCCGCGCTTTGACCATCAAGGCCTCGACCATCTCGAAACTCTGTACGCGATGAACTGCTTTTTGCACCGCCGGATCAAAGTCCTGGACCCCAAAGCTGAGCCGATTGAAACCCAATTGGCGCAAATGCTGCAAGCGCTGGGAAGTCACCGTACGCGGATCGACTTCGATGGCAATTTCAGCGCCGGCGGCGATCTGGAACCTTGAAGACAGCGCCGCCATCAATTCGGTCAATTCAGCATCGCTGAGGAAAGTCGGCGATCCGCCACCGAAATGCAGTTGAGACACCGCCGCGCCACGGCCCAGATGTTCCACGGTGAGATCCATCTCGGTGACCAATGCCTGCAGGTATTCGGCCGCACGGTCATGGTGCTTGGTGATGACTTTGTTGCAGGCGCAGTAATAGCAGACCGATTCGCAAAAAGGCACATGGATATACAAGGACAAGGGCACCCCACCACCCACTTGCGAGCCATGCCCGCGTTGGGTCAAAGCCTGTTGATATTGCTCTACGGTGAAGGCCTCGACAAAGCGATCGGCAGTCGGATAGGAGGTGTAGCGCGGGCCTGAGACATCGAAGCGCCGTAGCAATTCTTCACTGATATGGGCAAGGGTCGGGCCAGGAGTGGACGGGATGCTTTGGATCATGGGGTGGACTTTGCCAAACTTTGCAGCTGCACTCTTGACCAAGATCAAGCTTGGCGGTCATGGCAGCCGCAACAATGCCGCAGCGATTGAGCCATATCAAGAGCAAAATCGTTACAAATCTGGAGCTTACCAATGACCATGCCCGCGCTGCGCGAAGTCCCATCAACACTGAAGGTCAGTGCGATTCCGCTGGTCAAGATCGAATCCCTCAAAGTCGCTTGCTCGAGTTGCAATTTGCGCGAGTTATGCCTGCCAGTCGGTTTATCGGTCAGCGATCTGGAACAACTCGACAAGCTGGTCGGTACCAGGCGCCAGGTGCTGCGCGGCAATGCCCTGTTCCGCAGCGGCGATTCATTTCATGCCCTTTACGCCGTGCGAACGGGGTTTTTCAAGACCCGGGTCTCGTCCGAGGATGGCCGCGATCAAGTCACCGGCTTCCAGATGGCTGGCGAGTTGCTCGGGCTCGACGGCATCAGCACCGACCGCCACAGCTGCGACGCGGTGGCCTTGGAGGATTCGCAGGTTTGCGTGATTCCCTATGAGCAACTGGAATCACTGACACGCGAGTTCAGCGAATTGCAGCGTCAATTCCACAAGATCATGAGCCGGGAAATCGTCCGCGATCACGGCGTGATGTTGCTGCTCGGCAGCATGCGCGCTGAAGAGCGGCTGGCCGCTTTCCTGCTCAACTTGACCCAGCGCTTGCAAGCTCGCGGGTTTTCCGCTGCCGCCCTGGTGCTGCGCATGACGCGCGAAGAGATCGGCAGCTATCTGGGTTTGAAACTCGAAACTGTCAGCCGGACCTTCTCGAAATTTCAGGACGATGGCATTCTCGAGGTCAAGCAGCGTCATCTGCGGGTGCTTGACCTGCCAAGCCTGCAGCGCCTGGTGAATAACAGCAACTGCTGATCGACTCCTTTTCAGGCTTTGCCGGAACTTATTGCCGTGCTTTCTTCGGCAGGTCAGGCAAGCAGGCCAGCAGCAAACTCAGACCAGCTGCAAGGCTGATGATGAGCCAAAAAAGCAGAAAACCGAGCGTGTAAACGGCCTGCCTTGACAGGTCAAGAGGCCCTCCTCCGAGCCATGCGAGATCGGCCGGATCGATCAGGGCAAAAATCAGGACCTCGAGCAATGCCGCCATCAGGAACGAAGGCCAGGCGATTGCCAGCGCCCAGCGACCTGCCCGGGGCAATTGCTCTACCGGATCTTCGAGTTCATGACTCATTTCCCGCCCGTCGCCGCATGATTGCGGGCAGTGACGGCCGGGGTCAACAATGCGCCCTTGGAACCATCGGCTCCGGGCTTGTAGGCGACAGGTTTGTCGCTGAGCACCGGATCAGGGTAATGGATCGCCAGGCCCAAGGTGACGAAACTCGCCACCACGACGATCGCCGGTCCGCCCAGCACCAGCCACATCATCGAATAGCGCCACCAGGGTCCGGATGACAAGGGTTTTTCTTGTTTCTGCATGGTTTTCCTCGATCAACGCGGGACTATGAAGGTGGACTTTTCCTGCACCAGGGTGCTACTCGGAGACACTGCCTTGTCCAATCCGGCATGGAGTTGAAACATGATCGGATGCGCGCCGGACCCTGCCACGGCGGCG
>JBIKPD010000144.1:0-9403 GCA_044357665.1 Roseateles sp.
AAATGATTAACTTGCTAAATTTAGCCATATAAATTGATTTGATGTAAATCATGTTGCGCTGGAAAGTCCTTGGGTCAAGCTTGCTGGCAGGACGCTTTCCCTGTGCTGCTGCTTGGATCGTAGGAGGTCTTTCGCCGCCGGAAATGACAAATCTGTCATCCGCGCCCAGGCCAACTCGCAGCCGCCGGCCAGCCCGGACTGAATTCTTGCGACTTCTGTCAACCTGGTGGCTGACTCGCTGATGCGCTTGCTGTTAAGGTGAAGCTGGACCATGGCAATGGCCTTGGATGCATCAGTTCCAACCTTGAAGGACCGCAATGAAATATCGACTGCTGGGCCGTACCGGCCTTTACGTTTCAGAGTTGTGCCTTGGCACGATGACTTTTGGTGACCAGGGTTTCTGGAAGGTGATGGGCGGCCTGGGCCAGGAGGCGGTGACGACACTTGTCAAGCAGGCGTTTGACGCCGGGGTGAATTTCATCGACACCGCCAATGTGTATTCGATGGGCTTGTCCGAGACCCTCACCGGCGCTGCGATCAAAGGCCTGCCGCGCGACGAAATCGTCGTCGCCACCAAGGCCTACGGTCCGATGAGCGAAACCCAGGTCAATGGACGGGGTCAATCCCGCTACCACTTGATGAACGAGCTCGATGCCAGCCTCAAGCGCTTGCAGCTCGACCATATCGACCTTTACCAGTTGCATGGTTACGACCCGCTCACGCCGCTTGAAGAGGTGCTGGCTACGCTCAACGACATGGTCCGCTCCGGCAAGGTGCGCCATATCGGCCTGTGCAATATGGCCGCCTGGCAGGTCATGAAAGGCTTGGCGATTTCCGAGAAAAACCGTTGGGCGCGTTTCGATACGGTGCAGGCCTATTACACCGTTGCCGGCCGCGACCTTGAGCGCGAGTTGCTGCCGCTGATTCAGGATCAACAGCTTGGCCTGATGGTCTGGAGCCCCTTGGCAGGCGGCCTGCTCAGCGGCAAGTTTTCGGCGGACGGCAAGGGCCCGGAAGGCGCCCGCCGCGCCAGTTTCGATTTCCCGGTGGTCGACAAGGCGCGGGCTTTCAAGGTGGTCGACGCGATGCGCCCGATCGCTGCGCGCCACCAGGCCAGCGTGGCCCAGGTGGCGCTGGCCTGGCTGCTCAGCCGCAAGGAGGTCAGCAGCGTGATCGTCGGCGCCAGAACGCCTGAGCAACTGGCCGACAACCTTGGTGCCTCGGCCTTGGCCTTGACGGCTGAGGACTTGCTGGCGCTGGACGAGGTCAGCAAGTTGCCGCCGGAATATCCGGGCTGGATGCTGAACATGCAGGGACAGTACCGCGCCCAGCCACCAGCCAGGCTTTGAGTCATCTGCCGGCAATGAGCGGTCAGACTGAGCGCCTGTTTCTCTCAATCTGGCCTGACTCTGCGCTTGCGCGCAACTCGGCCGCCATGTTGCGCAGTGGGACTGAGGGGCTGGCTCGGTGCGACAAGACGTTGCAGCGTTATCGGTCAGGTGCTCACTGAAGGCCCGTACCACCCGCGCAAGCCTGGTGCCAAGCTAGTGGGCCGGGTCAGGCCAAGATTCTGAACTCAGTGGCCATAGCAACCGGCCGGACCTGGTTTTTTTCGCGTTTCATTTCAACAAATCCGTAGTTGGACATGGTCTTGAGCGTGCGCGACAAATTGCTCGTCTTGCGCCCTGTCAGTTCGGCCAACGATGAAATTGATTGCGGCTTGGTCGCCTGAATGACCTTCAACAAGCTGCGGTTTTCGTCGCTCAAGACCTCAGCCAATGAGCGCATTGAAGTGAACCAGATCTTGGGGTCAGATGGCTTGGGTTTGCACTCGCCACGAGCAATCGACAACATCCTTGCCCGGATGTTTTCTTGCGGCATGATGCCGATCACGATAGCTTTCATGGCTTTCCTATTTCGTCCAGCACGCAGTCGACTTCCGCGAAAAAATCCACCAACAGCTGTTGGGTATCTTGAAACTCATAAGGCACGCCCTTGTCGCTGACATGCCGGTGTTTGTGGTCGTAGGCCAAGGGATGCTCTGCATAACCCCTCACGGCTTGAGCAAGTGCTGCCTCGGGCGGTCTGCGGCGTTGCATTTATTGCCAATAGCACTCGCTATTGGCCGCAAAATGCGCCTTGCATCCCATCCCGATCCGCAAATTTGAATTTCTTCGGCAATTTCACGGCATGGGCGTTGTCATAGCCAAGGATCCGTTTGCCATAGGGTTCATGCAAGGTGAGCGAGTAACGAATGCCGTGTGGAACTCTCTCCGTTACATCGACTCGCCAAGCCTCGAACTTTATCCAGTAGCCACCACCCTGATCAAGAATCTGCTCGTGCAGATCGATCAGGGTCGCGATTGCGGGGTCTTCAACCATGCTGCAATATATCATCTGTTGATAAACTTGCATGATCGATCTGAGTAAATGTCAGTCGAACTTGTTCCCGAAGTGCCCCAACGGGCAACCGGCCCACGCGGATTGAAAGTGCCTGAAAGCTAGTTCGCCTTGGCGCCTGAAACCCTCACGACTTCGGCCCATTTGACAACTTCGCTGCGCAGCAATGCAGTGAATTCGGCGGGCGAATTGCCATCGGGTTCGGCGCCCTGGGCTTCGAGTTTCTTGCGGGTTTCGGGATCCTTGGCGGCTTTGGCAACGGCCGCAGCCAGGATCGCGATCACATCCTTGGGCGTCGCAGCAGGCGCCAGCAGGCCGAACCACAGCGGCACTTCAACGCCTTCTGCGCCGGCTTCCTTCATCGTCGGCACATCGGGCATCAGCGCGCTGCGCTTGGGCCCGGCGACGGCGAGGGCGCGCAAGCGTCCGGATTTGACAAAACCACCGATAGCCAGCGGGTTGACGAAGCTCATGTGGACATCGCCGCTCAGCAAGGCCGAGATCGACGGTGCGCTGCCTTTGTAGGGCACATGCACGATCTCGCTCTTGGTGCGCAGGCCGAACAGCTCGCCCGCCAGATGCTGGGTGCTGCCCGAGCCGGCGGATGAATAGTTCAGCGTGCCCGGCTTGTCATGGGCGAGCTTGATCAACTCTTGTACCGATTTGACTGGCAGCGAGGCTGGCACGACGAGGATGTTGGTGCTGGCTGAAAAAATCGACACCGGCGCGAAATCGCGCGCCAGGTCGTAGGGCGGATGCTGGTACAGCGACATATTGATCGCGACCGCCGGGCTGTTGAACAGCAGGGTATAACCATCGGGTGCGGCCTTGGCGACGAACTCGTTGGCGATGTTGGTGCCAGCGCCTGGCTTGTTCTCGACGATCACCGTCTGGCCGAGGTATTCGGACAGTTTCACCGCCAGCAAGCGCGCATTGATGTCGACCCCACCGCCCGGACTGAACCCGACCATCAGCTTGATGCTGCGGGTCGGGTAGGTTTGCGCCTGGGCCGCCAAGCCTGCGCCGAGCAGCGTGAGCAACAGGAGAATCTTTCTTGCTTTCATGGGGTTCCTTTGTGCTGGGGTGTGCAGCGCTTTGTTCAAGCCGATTTTGCTTCGCTATGTTGCCGTAGAGAACCCGGCATTACCCGCGCAGGGGATGGCGGGCTGGGCGCCGCTTCACTTGGCCTTCGCCCAGCGCAACAGCTGCGCGTCGGAGGGCGGGCCGGTGATCCATTGCGGCGGGGCGCCCGGCTTGAACAGCAGCAGGTAGGGCGTGACGCCGCGCCAGCTCTTGTTGACGCTGTAACGCAAGGCCGGCGCCTGGCCGTCGAATGCCATCAAGCGGTCCGCCATTTGGTAATGGGCATTGCCGAGCAGATCGGCATCGGCTTCGCCCGGCGCCAGGTCCATCACGACGGCGATCAGCTGGGCGCGCCGGCGCAAGGGGCTCTGCGCCAACTGGCTCAGCACGGCCGGGCAATGGGCGCAGTCGGTGGTCGAGAAGACGACGATCGCCGGTGTTTTTAGCCCGGCCTGCAAGGCCTGCCAGCTCTGCGGGTTGAAGGCCTCGACGCGGGTCGGCGCGGCTGCGGCCGAATCAACGGCTGCCGTCAGGCAGAGCATGGCTGCAAGCCTGGCGAAAGACAGTTCAACGATTGAGCGGGTAAACATGGGTCATCTCCAGATTGCGCCAAACCGCCAGCAGCTTGTCGCCCTGGCGGACCAGGCGCGGATGGTCGTTGTCGAGCGGGCTGGCGCCGAGCTCGCGCAACTTGAAGCTGCGGCCGTCGTCACTTGAAATCCAGGCGCGCAAGCGGGTGGCCTTGCCATCGAAGCTGCGCCAGACGATGGCCAGATCATTGCCGGCGCTGATCACATCGGCATGTTCGGCGGCTGCGTCGGGCAATGGCTGTACCTGGCCTTGTGGGTGACCGCCGGCATCGAGCCGGCCATAGCGGACCGCCGCGACGCCGTCTCTCAGGCCGAACCAGACGGCGTGATAGCCGCCTGCCGCTGCTGGCGTCAGCCCCGGGCCATGGTGCGGGCAGGCGTTTATAGCCCAATGGTCCAGCGTCGCGCGCACCGGCTCGGCCGCTGCCGGTTCGTCGATCAGCGCAAAAGCATGGTCGCGCTGATTCGGCGCGAACACATGGCGCCAGAGCGCAGCGACATGGCCCTCGGGCGTCAGGCTCAAGCCGATCCGGCAGCATTCGCAGCTGTGGTCGGCCAGCTTCTTGTCGCCGCCAAAGCTGGCGCCGCCATCGCTTGAGACGGCCCGATAGATCGCCGCGCCGCGGTAACCGGCCTTGGTCGCCGGCGCCGCGGCATCGCGCTTGTCGATCCAGAGCACATGCAGCAGGCCCTGGGCATCGAAGATCAGCGACTGAAAACGATGCGTGATCAACTGCCGGTCGGCATGCACGGTGATCGGCGGCGCGAAGCTGGCCCCGGCATCTGTCGATCGCAGCAGCCGTACTTCGCCGGTATATTGCTTGGCCAGCGGTTTCACATAGGCAATCACGACCTGATTGGCGGGGCCGAAAGCCAGGCTGGGGAAGCTTTCGCCGTCAGCGGCGACCTTGTCGCCGGCGGTGGCTGGCCATTGTTTCTCGCGCCAGCTTTTGCCACTGTCGGGGCTCGACTGGATGAACAGCCGGCCGCCGTCGAGTCCGGTGACCCACAGCTCGCCGGCGGGCGAAATCGCCGCGCCCAGCGCCAATGCCGGACGGACTTTGTGCGCCATCGGGGTCTGCGCAGCAGCAGCTGCGCTCAGCGATGTCATCAGCAGCGCCAGCAAGCAGGTAATGAATTTATTTTTTCCCATTTTTTGCCGATCAGAAGGCCGCTGACAACTCGGCGTGGACGGTGCGCATCGGCATCGGGTGGTAAGCGAAGTAGACCTGGTTGCCGATGTTATCGACCCCGACTGCTGCAGTCAGACCCTGGCCGAAGCGCCAGCTGGCCCGCGCATCGACGACAAAGAAGCGGCTGTTGCTGCTGTAGGTGTCGCGGTTGCTGTCAGTATTGGCCAGCGTATTGAACTGGTCACCGCTGTAGCGGGCCGCCAGCGAAATCGTCGCCCGCTCGTTGGCATGCCAGGTAGCCACTGCCGTGGCGCGCCAGTCAGGAATGCCGGGAAAGACCTTGCCGACTGCGGTGGGCATCGCGGCAGCAGCCAGCGTTCGCGCATGAGCCCAGGTCAGGCTGCCGGTGAAGTCCAGGCCTGGCAACAGATTGCTTTTCTGGAAAGCCAGCGTCGCGCCATAACTGCGCACCTGCTCGATGTTCTGTACGGCCGTGGTCGTCACCGTGCCGACGGTCAGCGGCTGCGAATACAGCGCGTTCTTCATGTCTTCGTTGAACAGCGACAAGCGCAGCAGGCCGCCCGACAATTCGCGCTCGGCTGTCAGCTCGCTCGACAAAGCATGCTCGGGCAGCAAGGCCGGGTTGTTCGTCGTGACATTGGCGCCCACGCTGATCGCCTGGAACAACTCGGTCACCGTCGGCATGCGGTAAGCGCTGCCTATCGAACCCTTGATCGTCCAGTTGGCCGAGATGCCATGCTCGATGGAGAGCTTGGGCGAGACGGCATTGATCGTCCGGTCGCTGTAGCTGGCATTGCTGATCGCGCCCGCCAGCAGCTTCGAATTGCCGCCACCGCTGGCCTGCCATTGTTCGCTGCGCAGCCCGGCGATCAGTTTCCAGTCGGGCAGCAAGCGCCAGGCATCCTGCGCATAGATTGCCTGAGTACGCGTCTGGCCCTGCGAGGCAGAAGCCAGTTGGCCGCTTGACGCCGCTGATTTCCAGCTTTCGTCGCCGGCTGTGGCGCTGCTGTAGAAGGCCTTGGCATCGAGCCGGTAGCGGTCGCTGTGGACGCCGAAGACGGCTTGATGATCGCCCGACTTTGGATGCCAGAAGGCTTTGGCCTCGAGGCTTTGCCAGCCATCGCCCAAGGGATTGCTGCTGATCTGGCCGAAATAGCTGGTGCTGCCGACTTTGGCGCCTGTCGGGATCTTGCTGCGCTGCAGGTCGCTGTTGATGCTGTAGTGGCTCAGAACCAATTCACCGTTCCATTCAGCATGACCGTGCGACTTGAGCGTCGCTGCGTTCAGCCAATGCGATTGATCCCAGACGTTGCCGGCAAAGGCATTGCCCAACTGGTAGAACTTGCCAGCAGATTGAAAACCGCCCGCGCTGACTGTGGCGCCGGTGTTGGCATCCTTCAGATAACTTGCCGCCTGGTTGGTCGAGTTATTGCGCCAGTTGCCGAGCAGATAAGTCGCTTGCCAGCCCGGTGCAAAGTCCCAGGCCAGCTTGATCTTGGCTGTGTCCTGAACCGTATGTTCCTGGCTCTGCGAGCCGACATTGATCCTTGGCGCGCCGTTGATGTCGGTATCTGTCACCACCCCGTTGACTTGCGGGCCGGTCCCGCTGGCCTTGCCGTCAAGCGCCGGGTTGAAGGTCGCGAAAGTCATCGGGTGGCCGTTGCTGAGCAAATGGTTGGCGTCGACCAGCCAGGCGAATCCGCCTTGGCGGCTGCCGACCAGGGCATTGGCATTGCCGCCTTGATAGCTGGCTTGGGTGCCGCCATAGTTGAATGATTCAGAAAATGCCTGCGCCTTGGCGTAGCCCTCGAACTGGGTCGGCATTCTGGTCGTGATCAGTACCGTTGTGCCCATCGAGTTGCCCGGATATTCGGCCGAATAGGGGCCGAAGAAGAAGTCGACCCGCTTCACTTCGAGCGGCGACACCATGTTCCAGCGCGCCGGATAGGCAAAGCCATTGCCGAGCAGGTTCGACAGCAAGACATCGTCAGCGTAGACCAGTGCGCGGGCGCTCGATGTGACGCTGCTGGTGCGCGTCTGGATGATGGCATTGCGGTCGCCGATATAGCGTTTGCGGGTCATCGTGTCGGGCGAGTATTTGACGATGTCCTCGGTGTTGATCACGTTGACCTGTTCGGCCAGTTCTTTGGCGCTGTAGCCGGCGCTGTTGGCGCCGAGGTTGGCGGGCAGGCCACCGGTTGCCGCGCCCGTGACTTCGACGGTCTCGAGCTTGGTTTCGCCGGCGGCTGAGCCTGCCTGGGCCGCAGCAGCAAAAAGGCTGATGATGGCGAGGGCGATCGGCGTGGCTGCGCAATGGACGCGCTGCATCAATTTGGTTTTCATTGGGTTCAATCCGGAACAAGGGCGGCGGAGATCGGGTCGGCCGATCTCCGGCTGAGACAGCCCGGGCCTGCTGGATTGCAGCGGCCCAAGGCGGCTGGATATGCGGCTGGATGCGCGGCTGGGCCGCGCAGGCTTCAGCTGTTCAGCGGCGGTGCACGGGCCTGGGCTGGCGCCCAGCCATGGGCGGTGCGCGGCGCGGTCCAGAAGCGCGCCGGCATCGTGAACTGCAGCTGGCTCAGCAATTGCAGCTTCGGCACCGAAGGCAGCGGTGCGATGTCATCGGTCTGCAGGTGGCAACAAGCGCAATGCCCATAGGCCAGCATATCCATGGCGCCAGCGGGCTGCTTCCTGCCGTCCATCGCAGTCATGCTGCTGCTGCAGATGTCCTGCCAGCCGCTGTCGCCGCCATGACTCAAGCCAACGCTGCTGGGCGCCAAAGCGCCCAGCAGCAGGATCGCAATCGCGAACCAGGCATGCATGCGGGTTTGGCTGAGGCTGAGGAATTGCTTGACCACGGCGTCGATTCTAGGGGTCGAAGCTCAGCCGATCCGCCCGAGCCGCGCCAAGGTTCAGGCATTTATGCCTGTTTCGGGAGTTTTGCAAGGCGCCTTGCTTCGCCGGTATTTCAATCGATTGCCCGCTGCATCGCGGTTAAAAAACAACATTTGTCGACAGGCTTGGCTTATCATTTTCAGAAATTTAAATTGATTTATTTTTTTGATTAATATTTTGTCAGTTCGTGCTCGCAACAACATTCAGGTCCATGGCACAGCCGGCAAGGTACTGCTCTACGGCCATGGCTTTGGCTGTGATCAGACGATGTGGCAGCAGGTCACGCCGGCCTTCGCGGCCAGCCACCGGCAGGTGCTGTTCGACTATGTCGGCAGCGGACGCGCTCAAAGAAAGGCTTTTTCCGCCGCGCGCTATGGCGACCTGCAAGGTTATGTGCAGGACCTGCTCGATGTCTGCGATGAACTGGGCCTGCGCAGCGGCGTGACCTTTGTCGGCCATTCGGTCAGTTGCAGCATCGGCCTGCTGGCATCGATCGCCAGGCCCGAGCTGTTCGAGCGCCTGGTGCTGCTCGGGCTAACGCCTTGTTTTTTCAATCATCCGCCCGACTATCTCGGCGGCTTCGAGAGCGCCGATCTGGAAGGCTTGCTGGCGCTGCTCGACCAGAACTACATCGGCTGGGCCGATCATCTGGCGCCCATCATCGCCGGTGAGGTGGGGGCAGTTTCGGCTCTCTTGGGGCAGAGTTTTTGTTCGACCGATCCGGTCGTGGCCAGGGTCTTCGCGCATGCGACCTTCTTCGCCGACCAGCGCGCCGATCTGCCGCGGGTGCGGCGGCCTTGTCTGATCCTGCAGCATCGCCATGATGCGCTGGTGCCGCTGGCTGTCGGTGACTATTGCCATGCTCATCTGCAGGGCAGCCAGTTGCAAATCCTCGATGTCAGAGGGCATTGCGCCCATATGAGCCATCCGCAACTGGTGATCGACGCGATGAACGCCTATTTCGCGGCCAGCGCTTGAGATCGCGATGAAAAGCATCGGTCTGCTGGATCATTTACCTTGCTCGGCACTCGTGACCGATGGCAACGGCCTGCTGCAGGAGATCAATGCTGAAATGCTGGGCTTGATTGGTGGGCAAAACGCCAGACGCAGCGCGCTGATCCGGGATTTGCCCCTGAACACCGAGTTGTTCGCCGATGGCGAGTTCGCAGGCCCATGGCGGCAGCGGAGCATTGACGATCTCGTCTTGCCCGCCAGCCGCATTTTTTTGCAGACCCATGTCTGGCCCTTGCTGCTGCGCGACGGGCAGGTGCGCGAGATCCA
>JBIKPD010000522.1:0-2631 GCA_044357665.1 Roseateles sp.
CGGGCCGCGCCTACTTTTTGAGGCATCTGTCTCTGGCAGTCACGGTGCCGGTGTTGCAGCAAGCGGTTGCGCAGGCTTGCGCGCTACGAGACGCGGGGCCGGACTTTCCGGACTTTCGTCCGCTTGATCCCAGGCTGTTGCTGCTGGCGCAAAGGGCATTCGGACCCTGGGCTGTTTTGGCCGGGCAGGATTCGGGTTTGATTCCTCCGCCGGCGCTCGACGGTGCGTCGCCTGCTGCGCAATCGATGCCGGCGCCTGGCACTGGCAGCCTTGCTGATGCGCCCCAAGCACTGCAGGAACTTTCTGCCTTGGCGCAAGATCTGCTTCGGCTGGGGGATTCGGGGCTGTTCGATGAAGCGTATTACCTCAGCCAGCAGCCGGCGCTGGTCGGCCAGCCCCTGCATCTGCAAACTCATTACCTGACCATCGGGCGCTTCAGCGGAGCCACCGCCCACCCGGCATTTGATGCCAGGTTTTATGCCTTGGCCCATGCCGCCCATTTGGTGGGTGGCGAAGATCCATTTCTGCATTACCTGCGTCAAGGCGCTTTGGCGGGCTTGGCCTTGCGTTCAACGGCAGAGCAGGAATTGGCCGAGGCGCCCGCACTGCGCCTACAGGTGCTCAACACAGCGCTCATTGGTTGGCAGGCGCAGGCAGCAAGGCCACGGCAGGCGGGTCTGGTGTCTGTGATCGTGCCCGTCTATGGACAACTGGCGCTTACGCAAGCCTGCGTGAGTTCGATATTGCAGCACACCGCGCCCGGCATGTTCGAACTGGTGCTTGTCGACAATGGCAGCGATGCCGAAACCGAACAAGGATTAAAAGAAATTGCTCAGCAGCACCCGGGCTGCATGAATCTGATCCGAAATACCGAGAATCTGAACTTTGCACTGGGCAGTAACCTTGGCGCGGCTGCAAGCTTGGGCGAGACGCTGGTTTTTCTGAACAATGACACCGTCGTCACCGCTGATTGGTTGCCGCCTCTCGTGGCGTCGCTCCAAACCCCCGGGGTGGGTGTAGCGCAGCCTTTGTTGCTGTACCCGGACGGAAGAATCAAATGCATTGGCGTCGTGTTCTCTGAAAAGAGTGCCCTGGGATACCCGCTTTACAACGGTTTGGCTTGGGACGGTGCTTGGGCTTTGCAGTCCAGGGCGCTGAACGCTATAAGCGGAGCTTGCATGGCGGTGCAAGCGAAGAACTTCCTGGCGATGCGTGGCTTTGACCCGCTTTTCATTAACGGACAGGAAGACATAGATTTTTGCCTCCGAATGCGCGCCGGGCTCGGCTTGGGCGCTTGGTACTGCGCTGGATCCGTGGTCTATCACCATGAAAGCAAAACGTCTGGCCGCCACCGATTCAATGCCCGCAACCGTGCGCTATTCATTGGCCGCCATAGCAACCCCAGGATGGCGCCGGATGATCGCCAGCACTTTGAAAGCGATGGGCTGACTGTGGAAGAATACCGACCGGAATCGCGCAGCGCCGCGAATCAGGACCCCAGCACGCTGATCTGGCGGCCGGTATTCAGGCACGAGGTATAGAGGGTGATGTTGCCTTGGGAAACTCTGGTCGGCCTCAGATCTGAAATGCAACACCTCGCCTTGGCAATGTGTCCGAATGCCAAACAAGTCGATCTACCTTTATCTAACTTTAGCTACAGCCTGAGGAACGCATGACGATTGCGAGCATGAAACAGACCGGATCAAGCGTAAGGGCGACTGCTCGTGCGCTGGGACGTTCTGCTTCAACCATCAGTCGGCAATTGGCGCGCAACGCTTGTCAGGACGCGGCCTATGCGTGCTCTGCCGGGCAACGTCGCAGCCAAGACCTACGCCTGCGCGCGCGACCGGTGGTAAATCGAAATGACTGAGGCAGAACTTGACAAATTCAAAAACTCGCCAGGCCCGCAACTCAATGAACAGTTTGGCTATGTCTTCAACAGCAATTGGTAACGGCTTATGAGCCACGATCCGCGCAACATCTGGACAAGTCTTCAGGTCGTTCTGCAGTTGATCAGACAGGGTGAACTGTATGGCGCTCGGCAAGCTCTTGAAGGGCTTCGTTACCATCCCTTGTTACCCCAAGCCGTATTTTCGGGCTACGAAAGCTTGTTGAAAAACCGCACGTCCAGCCCAAGCACGCTTCATTACATCAACAAGCCCGCTGATTACCTTGGCAGCACGAATCCGCGCCTTCTGTTGCCGTTTCGCCGGTTAAGGGCAGATTCAGCGCACCCCAAACCTTACCCATGGGCGATGGCCCTGCCAGCGTTTGTTGGGGTGGGTAACGACTATCGGTTTTTGCAAGACAGTGCAGCCCAGCTGGCCGGGGGGCAACCTTCTGCGCTCAGGGTGCACGTTGTTGCGTCGGAACTTCCGGCGGGCACAGGTGTTGCTGATCTCACGCGCCAACTCAGCGCGCTTGTACACCCCGGGCAGATAGCCGCAACTGTCTTTGGCGATGTTGACAGTGCTTTCAAGCTGCACGGCAAGGTGCGCCTTGAGCGGCAAGCAGTGGCGCTGTTGAGTGTGCCGGGGCAAGGCGTACTGACGCGCATCGTGTCGCAGTGTGATCTGGTGGTTTTTGTGACGGGTCGGGCAGCGCTTGACCCCATGGTCTTGCAGCGCGCCA
>JBIKPD010000524.1:0-2620 GCA_044357665.1 Roseateles sp.
GATGTGGCGCTCGACCATATGTATGTCGACAACGCAGCGATGCAGTTGGTCAGGGCGCCCAAGCGTTTCGATGTGATCGTCACCGGCAATATGTTCGGCGACATCCTGTCGGACGCCGCAGCGATGTTGACCGGCTCGATCGGCATGCTGCCTTCGGCATCGCTGGATGCGAACAACAAGGGGCTTTACGAGCCCAGCCATGGCAGCGCACCGGACATCGCCGGCAAGGGCATTGCCAACCCGCTGGCTACAATCCTGTCTGCCGCAATGATGCTCAGGTTCAGCTTGAATCAGCCCGAAGCTGCCGAGCGGATCGAGTCTGCCGTCAGCCAGGTGCTGGCTGCAGGTCTGCGCACCGCAGACATCTGGAGCGAAGGCACAAAGCGGACGAGTACTTCTGAAATGGGTGATGCCGTGCTCGCGGCGATCTCCCGGTAAAGGCACAAACGATGACGACATTGACAGGATTGGTGGGCTGGCGCGGCATGGTCGGATCGGTGCTGATGGACCGGATGACTGCCGAAGGCGATTTCGACCAGATCGAGCCGCTGTTCTTCAGCACCTCGAACGCCGGCGGCAAGGCGCCAGCGCAAGCCAAAAACGAGACCCGGCTGCAGGACGCTTTTGATATCGAGCAGCTCAAGCGCTGCGACATCATCATCACCGCGCAGGGGGGCGATTACACCAGCGAGGTGTTTCCGAAACTGCGCGCCGCCGGCTGGACCGGGCATTGGATCGATGCCGCGTCGACGTTGCGCATGGAAGACGATGCGGTGATCGTGCTTGATCCGGTCAACCTGCCGGTGATCGAAGCGGCGTTGCTCAAGGGCGGGCGCAATTGGGTTGGTGGCAACTGCACCGTGTCATGCATGCTGATGGGCGTCGGTGCGCTTTACAAGGCCGGTCTGGTCGAGTGGATGAGCACGCAGACTTACCAGGCCGCGTCAGGCGGCGGCGCCCAGCATATGCGCGAGTTGCTGACCCAGTACGGCACGCTGAACGCCGAAGTCAGGGATTTGCTCGACGATCCGAAGAGCGCAATCCTGGAAATCGACCGCAGGGTGATTGCCAAACAGCGCTCGCTTACGCAATCTGAAACTGCCAATTTCGGCGTGCCCTTGGGCGGCTCCTTGATCCCGTGGATCGACAAGGACCTGGGTGACGGTATGTCCAAGGAAGAGTGGAAGGGCATGGCCGAGACCAACAAGATCCTTGGCCTGGGCGAGGCCTTTGGCAACGCTGCGATTCCGGTCGACGGCTTTTGCGTGCGCGTCGGCGCGATGCGCTGCCACAGCCAGGCCTTGACCTTCAAATTGAAGCAAGATGTGCCCTTGGCAGACATCGAGGCGATGATCGCCGCCGACAATCAATGGGTCAAGGTGGTGCCGAACAACCGCGAGGCGACGATGCAGGATCTGACTCCGGTGGCAGTGACCGGCACGATGACGATTCCGGTCGGGCGGATTCGCAAGCTGGCTTTCGGACCCGATTACATCGGCGCGTTCACGATCGGTGATCAGTTGCTCTGGGGCGCGGCCGAGCCCTTGCGGCGCATGTTGAGAATACTGCTGACGCATTGATTTTCCATGGGGAAATCAAGGTAAATTGATTGAGCCGGCTGAACTTGTTGTTGTGCAATGGCTGGAACGTAGCTGTGCCTATCCTGCACTGCTGCTGTACTCGTGACGAGTGGGTCGGCAATGACAAATTACGTCGACGTAGCCGGAACGCCACGGGTCCGCTTTGTTGCATTGGAGAATGCCTTGAAATTTGAATCCAGTTCGACCGGTCGCTTTGCAATGACTTGTCTTGGTACGGCCTTGCTGCTCGCGGTCAGCAGCGGCGCCTGGGGCCTGGGTCTCGGGCGCTTGTCAGTGCAATCAGCCATCGGCGAGAACCTGAAGGCCGAAATCGAGATTGCCAGCCTGAGCCAGGAAGAAGCCGGAACGCTGAAGGTCAACATCGCTTCAGCCGAGGCCTACCGCGCTGCCGGTGTCGAGTACAAGGCCTTGCTTGCCACGATGCAGGTGCAACTTGTGCGCAGCGGCGAGCGGAATTTTTTGCTGGTCAGCAGCGACCGGGTGGTGCAGGAGCCATTTGTCGACGTGATTCTGGAGCTGAATTGGGCCAGTGGTCGTCTGGTGCGCGACTTCAGTTTGCTGTTTGACCCGCCATCGAATGCGCTTGCTGCAGCGCCGACTGCTTTGGCAACGCCGGTGATCGCAGCGCCCGTCAACCCGCCTGCAGCGCTGGCAGCCTCGCCGGGCCCTGCGACCGGTGCAAGCCCGCCGCCAACGCTGTCAGAGTCATTGCCCAAACCCGCTGCACCGTCTCCTGCCGACTACAAGGTCAAGAGCGGCGACACGCTTTACCGGATTGCCGTGAAGACGCAGGCGCCAGGAATTTCGCTGGATCAGATGCTGGTGGGTCTGTTTCGCAACAATCCTGACGCCTTCGTCGACAGCAATATGAACCGCCTGAAATCAGGGGCGGTGCTGCAACTGCCGACCAGCGAGTCGATCGGCAACTTGCCGCCTGCCGAAGCGCGTCAGCTGATCCATGCGCAGAGCGTCGATTTCGACAGCTATCGCCAGCGACTGAGTGAGGCCGCGCCGACCTT
>JBIKPD010000145.1:0-9334 GCA_044357665.1 Roseateles sp.
GACCGCTCTGGGCAATGTAAAAACGCAGCAGCAGCGACAGCAGTGTTGATTTGCCGCTGCCGGTATGGCCGACGATGCCGACAAAGCTGCCTGCTGGAATCTGCAGGTTCAGCTCATGCAGTACCGGCAGTTCAGGGTCATAGCCGAAGCTCAAATGCTCGATCGAAATGTCACCCTGCGTGATCTCGCGGCCCGCCACCACCGTGGTCTGGACTGGCGCGGTTTCCTGCAGCAAAGCGCGCACTCTTGAGGCCGCCACCATCGATTGCTGCAACTGACCGAACTGCATCGTGATCTGGATCAGCGGGTCGACCACCCTGCCGATATAACTGAGAAATGCGTAGAGCAGACCGACTTCCAGCCCCGACAGCTCGCGTTTGCCGAAGCCGTAGATGACAGTCACCACCAGTAACACATTCAGCAGGTCCAGTGCCGGGCGCAGCAGCCAGGCATTGGCGCGCAACTCTTCAAGCCTGGCGCCCAGGTGCGCGGCGTTGGTGAGCTCGAAGCGCTGGGCAAAGCGCGGCGCCGCACCTGCCGACTGCAGCACCGCCATGCCGGCCATGCTCTCGGCCATCTGCGCATTGATGTCGCTGCGCAGCTGGCGCGAACGCGCCACCGCCGGCCCGCTCAGGCGCTGATAAAGCGTGATGATGATCAGCATTGCCGGCACCAACATCGCGACGATCAGCATCAAACGCCAGTCGAGCCAGGCCATCGCGATCAGCGAGCCCAGCACGACGATGCTCGAGTCGAGCATCACATAGAGCACCTGCCGGTACAGCATATTGACCGCTTCGGTGTCATTGGTGACGCGGCTGACCAGTTGGCCGGTGATCGCCTTGTCGAAAAAAGCCATCGGCAAGGCCAGCACATGGGCATAGACGCGCTCGCGCAAGCGCAGCACCGAGCGTCGCGCGATGCCAGCCATGCGCGTCAACTGGGCGAAGCGGATCCAGCTCGCTGCCCATCCGGACAGCAGCAACAGGGTCAGCAACAAGCCCATCGCCGGCAGATCGAAATGGCGCGGCAGCAAAAAGACATCGATGAAATATTTGGACATGATCGGTCCCAGCGCTTCGAGGCTGGCGGCAGCCAGCAGCCAGCCGACACCGCGCTTCAACTGCGATTTCTCGGGCGCGGCAGCCTCCAGCAGCAAGCCGACCGAAGCCCAGGGTCGCAAGTTCTCGTCGGGCTTGCCGGTTTCACTGAGCATCGATGCTGGCCTCGAGTTGTTGATAGCGCCATTGCGCCGCGTACCAGCCACCGAGCTCGAGCAACTCGTCATGCCGGCCTTGTTCGGTGATCACACCCTGGCGCAACACGATGATCTGGTCGGCGTCCATCACCGCGCTGAGCCTGTGGCTGACGATGAGGGCACTGCATTCAGGCCGCTGTTGCCGCAACTGGCGCAACTGCTCGAGGATCAGCGTTTCGGTGCCGGTGTCGACAGCCGACAAGGCATCGTCGAGCAGCAAGATTTGCGCACCGATCTCGTTTGTCGCTGCTGGCCCGGCATTCTGGACGCTCATCTGCAACAAAGCCCGGGCAATCGCCACGCGCTGGCGTTGGCCGCCCGACAAGGTCACGCCGCGCTCGCCGACCTCGGTCGCATAGCCTTGCGGCAAGCGCCGGACGTCGTCGTGAACGGCGGCCATCCGCGCTGCCTGTTCGATCTGCGCTGGGGATGCCTGTGGGTTGCCCAGGGCGATGTTTTCGGCGATCGATGCCGAGAACAAAAATGGCTCCTGCGGCACCCAGGCCAGGCCCATGCGCAAGGCCTGCAGCCTCAAGTCGCAAAGCGGCTCGGCATTGATCAGGAGTCGGCCGGCATCGGGTTCGAACTGGCGCAAGAGCAGTCGCAACAGCGTCGATTTGCCCGATCCGGTCGGCCCGACCAGACCCAGCGTTCGGCCGGGCTCGAGCTTCAGCGTGATGCCTTCAAGCGCCTTGCGCTGCGCCTGCGGGTAGCTGAAATCGAGCGCTTCGAAACGGATCACGGCCTGCGCGGGCATGTCGGACTGGCCCTGGTCGATCAGGGTCAATGGCGCCTCCAGCATCGGGGCCAGTCTTGCCCAGGCGGCGCGGCCGCGCTCGAGCAGCGAAAGCACCCAGCCAGCAGCGAAGGTCGGCCAGATCAGCTGGCCCAGATACATCGTGAACGCGGTCAATTGGCCGAGCGTCAACTGCTGCTGCGCGACCAGCATGCCGCCCAGACCCAGTGCAATCACCGTGGCGGCGCCCAGCGTCATGCCGACGGTGGGCTCGAAGGCCGCCTCCCAGCGCTGGGCGCTGTAGCTGGCTTGCGAGGCGCTGTCTGCCAGGTCGCTGAACTGCTTGTGGTTCAGCTTGACCAGACCCAGCGAACGCAAGGTTCGCACCCCGCCCAGGCCTTCCTGAACATGGTGGTTCAGGTTCGAGAAGCGCTCCAGCGAGCTTTGCCAGGCCAGATGCACCTGGTTGGAGACATACCAGAAGGCGAAAGCCATGAAGGGGAAGGGCAGCAAGGCGGCCAGGCCGAGGCGCCAGTCGATGCTTGCGGTCATCATGAACAGCACCAGGATCAAGGTCAGCGAGCCATCAAAAGCCGCCAGCAGCGCTTCGCCAGCAGCCAACTCGACCGCATCAATGTCATTGGTCGCCAAGGCCATCAGGTCGCCGGTGCGGGTCGATTGGAAAAACGCCGGGCCCTGCAAGGTCATCCGCTGATAGAGCCTGGTGCGCAACTGCTTGCCGAGTTGGAAGGCCGCGGCGAACAAGGCCAGCCGCCAGCCGACCCGCAGCAGATAGATCAGCGAGCCGATGCCGACCAGCAGACCCAGTTCGAACAGCAAGCCCTGGCCTTGCAGCGTTCCCGCAACCAGCCCATCGATGACCTGCCCGACCTGGCGTGGGATCCAGACCGTCAACAGCGCGATCGCGCCCAGCATCAGCGCCGAGCCGGCATAGGAAAACCAATGCCGGCGCACAAAACCGGCAAGCATCTGGGTCAGGGTCATCGAGGGAGTCTGGCGGCAGCAACTGGCTGCGGCCGGGTGTGTGAGCAGGATAGAGAGTTTATCAAATCCCTATGCAGAGCATCCTTATGCCAGTCTTGACATTACACATATTTATACACATATTTTGGCCATGCGATACAAATTTGATCCGGCCAAGCAGGCGATCAATCTGAAAAAGCATGGGCTCGACTTGGCAGACGCTGAACAAGTCATCGCAACGGGGCAGACATTGACCTTTGAGGACCGTCGCCACAACTATGGCGAGGAAAGGTTTGTAACTTTGGGGCCGTTGGGCGAGATGTTGGTAGTGATCGTTACGGCCGAAACTGAAAAAAAAGTACCGCGTCATTTCGATGCGCAAGGCAGACCGATATGAAAAAGCCATCTATCGTGAAAATCTCAGCGGATGAGCGTGAAGCGCCGCCACTTCGTCGCGCGGACATTGCTGCGGGGAAGCTATTGATTCGCGAGCGCGGCGTTGCCGGAAAAATGCTGCCAAGAAAGCAGCGCGTGAATATTTTCCTGGACGTCATGGTGATCGAGCATTTCAAGGCAAAGGCCGGTGAACGCGGCTATCAGACCTTGATCAATGAAGCCTTGAAATTGGCAATTCAAGCCGAGTCGCTTGAAGAGCTCGTGCGCCGGACGATTCGGGAAGAAATGCAACGGCCTTGATTTGTTGGTCGAGCAGCTCAGCTGGGTGACTTGGCCGGCGATTTGTTACCGAACCGGCGCCTGTCCGGTCTTCAATCAAACGGGCCTTTGGTGCAATTGCAAAGCCAGCAGAACGGCCATGGCGGCTTCGCCCGCTTCCACGGGAACAAACAGATGATCGTGAAAAGCGCCGGCAACGACATTGCAACTGATGCCGGCCTGGCTCAATGAAGTCGCGACGGCGGCGGTGAGGCCGACGGCCTGCAGATCGGAATGGACTTGCAACGTGATCCAGCTGGCGCGAAACAGGATTGCCAGCCCCGCCTTGATCGCCTGCGCTTCGGTGACGATGACGGTCAGACCTTCGGCCTCGAGCATGCTGGCAATCGTCTCGAGATCGGCCGCCTCGGCGCCGGGTGGCAGCGAGGCGTAGGCGAAGACGCCCGGATGCATCACCGGCGCCATCGAATGCAAAAGTGCAGGGAGGTCGGAGGTGGCTTGACTCATCAGCGCCAGCATAAAGCCATATTGCCGTGCCGGGATGCTGGCGGTATGCAATAGTCCGGTCATGAACAGCCCGGCCCCGAAAGTCACCCGCATCGTCAATGGCGCCTGCCCGCATGATTGCCCGGATACCTGCGCCCTGCGAATCACGGTCGAAGATGGCGTCGCGATCAAGGTGCAGGGCAATCCAGACCATCCTGCGACTCAGGGCTCGATCTGCACCAAGGTGTCGCGCTATACCGAACGCAGCTATCACCCCGAGCGCCTGCTGCAGCCCTTGAAGCGAGTCAGCGCCAAGACCGAGGCGCCGCGCTTTGAGCCGGTGTCGTGGGAACAGGCTTTGGCCGACATCGCGGCCAGGCTGCAAGCGATTGCCGCGCGCGATCCTGAGGCGATCCTGCCCTACAGCTATGCCGGCACGATGGGCCTGCTGCAAGGCGAGGCGATGGCCGGGCGGTTTTTCAACCGGCTCGGCGCTTCGCGGCTGGATCGCACGATCTGCGCCTCAGCAGGCGGCGCGGCCTTGAGCGCCACCTATGGCCACAAGGTCGGCATGCATTTGCGCTTTTTTGCCCAAAGCCGCTTGATCCTGATCTGGGGCAGTAATTCGATCGCGTCGAATCTGCATTTCTGGAGCCATGCGATGCAGGCCAAGCGGGCCGGTGCCAAGCTGATCTGCATCGACCCGCGCAAGACCGAAACAGCCGACAAATGCCACCAACATATCGCCTTGCTGCCCGGCACCGACGGAGCCTTGGCGCTGGGGCTGATGCAGCAGCTGATCACCCATGACTGGCTCGACCATGACTATCTGCGCGACCATGTCGACGGCTGGAACGAGTTGCGGCACAAGGCGCTGGCCTGGCCGCCCGAGCGGGTCGCCGAAGTCTGCGGTATCAGTGCCGAAGAAGTGCGCAATCTGGCGCGTGACTATGGCCAGACCGCGCCCGCTGCGATCCGCTTGAACTACGGCATGCAGCGCGTGCGCGGCGGCGGCAATGCGGTGCGATTGATCGCGCTGTTGCCCTGCCTGACCGGCGCCTGGCGTCATCCTGCGGGTGGTTTGTTGCTGTCGAGCTCGGGCTGGTTCGCGCCGTACAAGAATGCGGCAATCGAGCGGCCCGATCTGCTGGCCGGGCGCAGTCCGCGCTGGATCAATATGAGCACGATCGGCGACGATTTGCTGCGCGACAGCTCGCCCGAATTCGGCCCGCGGATCGAGGCGCTGATCGTCTACAACAGCAACCCGGTGGCGGTGGCGCCCGAATCGCCCAAGGTGGTGCGCGGATTTCAGCGTGCTGACTTGTTCACCGTTGTGCTCGAACATTTCCTCACCGACAGCGCCGACCTGGCCGACTATGTGCTGCCGGCCACGACACAGCTCGAACATCTCGACGTCCATAGCAGCTATGGACACACCGATCTGTTGATCAACGAGCCCTCGATTGCACCGCTGGGGCAGACCAAGCCGAACACGCAGATCTTTCGCGAACTGGCCGCAGCCTGCGGTTTCACCGAGGCCTGCTTTGCCGAGACCGATGAACAACTGGCGCGCCAGGCTTTCAGCAGCGAGATCGATTTCGACCAATTGCGCCAGACCGGTTGGCACAGCCTGCCCCTGCCCGATGCGCCGTTTGCCAACGGGCAGTTCCAGACCCCGAATGGCCGTGCCCAAGCTGGCGGCGCCGACTATCTGGCCAACTACGAAAGCCGGCGCTCGAGCCCGGAACTGGCGGCGCGCTATCCGCTGGCGATGATCTCGCCGCCGGCGCGTAATTTCCTCAATTCGAGCTTCGTCAATCTGAAGAGCTTGCGCGACATCGAGGGTGAGCCGCTGCTCGAGATCCACGCCGATGACGCTGCCGCAAGGGGTTTGCCCGATGGCGTGATGGTGCGCATCTTCAATGACCGCGGCAGCTATCAATGCCGATTGAAGCTCAGCCCACGCGCCAGGCCCGGTGTTGTCAATGGCCTGGGAATCTGGTGGCGCAAGCTCGGTGCTGCCGGCAGCAATGTCAATGAAGTCACGCATCAGCAGTTGACCGACATCGGCCGGGCGCCATCGTTTTACGATTGCCTGGTCGAGGTTGCCGCGGCGTGAAGTCGGCACTGGCTTGGCTGTTCGCGCTGCTGTTGACAGGCTGTGCTCAGCCGGCCTATCTGGCTCAATCGTTGGGCGGGCATTTGCAGTTGCTGGTCGCGGCACGGCCGGTGGAGGAAATGCTGGCCGATCCAGCCACCGACAAAGCCATGCGCCAGCGCTTGCATTTGAGCCGGGACTTGCGTGATTTTTCGGTCGAACAGCTGCAACTGCCCGACAACAGCAGCTATCGCCGCTATGCCGATCTGGGACGCAATGCCGTGGTCTGGAATGTGGTGGCCACTCCCGAGCTGAGCCTGGAGCTGAAAACCTGGTGTTTTCCGCTGATGGGCTGCGTCGGCTACCGGGGTTATTTTGACCGTGCCGCCGCCGAAGCCTATGCCGCGAGCTTGCGCGCCGAAGGGTTGGAAGCGCTGGTGTATGGCGTGCCGGCCTATTCAACGCTGGGCTGGAGCAACTGGCTGGGCGGTGACCCGCTGTTGAATACCTTCATTGCCTACCCGCAAGGCGAGCTAGCGCGGATGATCTTTCACGAGCTTGCGCATCAGGTCGCCTACGCCGCTGACGACACCCAGTTCAATGAGTCATTCGCCACCGCCGTCGAGCGTCTCGGCGCAGCGAACTGGTTGCAGACCCGCGGCGATGCGGCAGCGCGAGAGCAATATCTTCGCGCCAACCAGCGCCGCGAGCAGTTTGCTGCCCTGACCAGAGGCTATCGGCTGCGGCTGCAGTTGCTTTACGCCAGCACCAGCACCGATGCCTTCAAACGGGCTGGCAAGGCTGAATTGATGCAGGCGATGCGAGCCGAATATTTGCAGTTGAAAGCCGGATCCTGGGCCGGTCAGCAAGGCTACGAGGGCTGGTTTGCCGACGCCAACAATGCCAGCCTGGCCCTGCTCTCGACCTATTCCGACCTGAGTCCAGCCTTCGAAACAATGTTCCTGCGCAAGGGTTCGGACTGGACGGCCTTTTACGCTGAAGTGAGGCGGCTGGCCGCCTTGCCCCGGCAGGAACGACGATTGCAATTGTCAGGAGACGAACAATATGGCCGACATCAGGATTCACCGTGAACACAACCTGGGTCTCGAGCAGGCGCGCGAAATCGCCCATGCCTGGACCGCGCAGGTCGAGACCAAGTTCGCCATGGTTTGCCGGATCCTTCAGGGCGAAACCAGCGATAGCGTCGAGTTCAGCCGCGCGGGCGTGAAGGGCCGGCTGGTCGTGACTGCCGATCACTTCGAATTGCAGGCCAGCCTGGGCTTTTTGCTCGGGGCGTTCAAATCCCGCATCGAAGGCGAGGTCGAGCGCGAACTGGACCTGCTGCTGGCAAGCGCAAAACCGGCCGGCGGCCAGCAGTCAGGCTGATTGCTGCAGGTCCTCGATCAGGTCGATATAGGCCTGCATCGCTGAGTCCTGGTTCTCGCCCTGCAGGGCATTCCAGGCATCCCATTTGGCCCGACCGATCATGTCGGTGAAGCCGGGGCGGTCGCCGCTGATGTCGCCACTGCTGCCCTGTTTATAGAGGCCATAGAGCTTCAGCAAAGTCATGTTGTCGGGGCGCTCGGACAGATTTTTCGAGGCTGCGACTGCGGCTTCGAATTGGTCTTTGAGGTTCATCGATGTTCCTGGTTGCTATTTTGGAGGGTGATCTTTGCTCTCGGACAGCTAGAGGATGAGCTGTCCGCAGACAATCGCTGGGTCATAAGGGAACTTCATTGGCTAAATCGTCGAAAAATGGCTTGAACCCAGCGCCAGCTCAGGCGCCATCATCTCCGATTTTGGAGGTCGAGCTGAAATTTCAGGTGCCAGCAGAGCGGCGCGATGCAGCGCGGCATTGGGTGACCGGGAATAAAGCCGCGAAGCCGCAGCGCTTGCAGGCCTTTTATTTCGATACGGTCGGGCGCAAGTTGGCTGCGGCCGGGCTGGCCTTGCGGCTGCGGCGTGAAGACGGCGCATGGTTCCAGACTTTTAAGGGCGGTGGCAGCGATGGTTTGACCCGCCATGAACATCAAGTCCGGCTCGAGGCTGGCCCGGCCGAAGGCGAAGAACTCCCTGCGCTCGATCCGTATCGGCATAGTCAGGAGCAGCTCGGCGCCAGTTTGACCGCGCTGCTGGAGGGGCAGCCAGCCGACGCGCTGCAGTGCATATTCCGCACCGATATCCAGCGATGCCGCCGCCAATTGCGGGTCGGTCGTGGCAGGGTGGAGCTGGTATTTGACGAAGGCGAGCTGCTGGCAGGTTCAACCGACCAGCCGCAACGGGCGGCGGTCTGCGAGCTCGAGATCGAACTCCTGAGCGGTCAGCCCCAGGCGGTGCTCGAAGTAGCGCGCCAGCATGCCTTGCGCCTGGGGCTCTGGCTGGACGGACGCAAGAAGAATCAGCTCGGTGATCTGCTGGCGCGCGGATTGACCATGGCGCCGCCGCGGATGGCCCGGGCGACCGTAATCGATGCCACGATGAGCGTTCAGCAGGCCCTGCAGAAGCTGCTTTGCTCTTGCCAGGAGCAGATTCTGGCCAATGCCAGCCAGATCGCCAGCGGCAACCATGAGGCCGAGCATGTGCACCAGTTGCGGGTCGGGCTGCGCCGCTTGCGCAGCGGGCTGCGCTTGTTCGATCTGCCCGAGCTGACTGCACATTCGGTCCGCGTGCAAGCCTTGGCTGAAGGGGCGTCAAACCTGTTTCGGCAATTGGGCGCCGCACGTGACAGCGACATGCTGGCTGCCGATTGGGCACCCTTGCTGCAGGCTGCTTTTGCATCGGCCGGAGTCAGCGAGGGCGAGCCGGCTTTCGCCTTGATCAGCCCAATTTCTGCAGCGGTGCCGCCGGCCTTGTTGCTGCGCGAATCGCCTCAGCAGAATTTCCTGCTGGACCTGCTGGACATGATCGAGACCCTCAACCATGCCGCTGAGCCAGGTGCCGAGCCAGCGCCACTGCGTCGCCTGTTGCGTCGGCGTCTGCAGCGCTGGCATGCGAGGGCTTGCGCTGATGCAACCGGCTTTGCCGAACTCGACGATGAAGGCCGCCATCGTTTGCGCAAGCGCTTGAAACGGCTGCGCTATGGCATCGAATTTTCTGC
>JBIKPD010000525.1:0-2602 GCA_044357665.1 Roseateles sp.
GATTGAGGAGGATCTCCGAATGGCGTGTGAACTTGAGACCATACGGTCGACGAGATTCGGCGCGAGGCTGCTGCGAATTGGGCACGCTACAGGAAAGCCGCTACTCGGTTTGGCGTCGTCACTATAGAAATATTGCTGTAGTTCGAATGATGGATATTCAACGCGCATCGACATGAATCCCTCGCAATCTGCCCTCCCAGCCTCCTCAGCGCTTACGGCCACCGCGACAACAGTGCCTTCGTTGTTAGCCGCAGCAGTGCCGAGCCCGATGGCCTTGCGCGCCGAATTGGAGCACTTGATTGCGAAGGATCTGCTCGGCCCGGCCGGCGCGGACGATGAGGAACTGGCCCGCGAACTGAATTCGCCTCGCGACCGATACCTGCTGGGCATGCTGGCGCCGAAGACGCAACGCCTTCGCGCGTCCCAGATGGATCTTCTGGGCGAAGGCGGTGAGGGTGGCGGCGAGGACGGCAAGGACGACGAAGCCGGTTTGCCCACGGATTCGTTGATGCCAAATTCGATCGGCCTGACTGCCACGGTGGCCGGTGACGCGAAAGCGCTCACGCTCACCGCTGGATGGGGCCAGTACCTGCGGGTCAAGAGCGATACGGCCACCACCGCCACTGGGCAGCCAGCGCTGGTGTGGAAGCGTGCGCCGCGTGGTGCAGCGGCCGTTCCTTTGGCGCTGACCGCGGGTGAGGTCGCCCCCATCGTGATCGACTCGGCCCAACCCTTGGTGGTGGTGCGCGGCGAGATCCGGCGCCTGGGCGAGGACTGGCTGGTCAGCCTGTTTCTGGTCAACAACCAGGTGGAGGCGGAGAAGAACAAGGACGAGGCCTGGGTGTTTCAGCCAGAGCTGGAACTTGCAGGAGTGGCTGGCGCTGCCGTGTTCAAGCGGCGGCACTGGCTGGTGGACGACAGCGCGATGGACCCGGCCTGGCGCCGAGAGCAGCGCATGCTGGCCATGATGTACCGCCACCGCTGTGAATTTGCGGTGGGCCATGGCGTGGCGGTGCATGCTGATCCGCAGCCGTCCGACCCCACCACCGCCACCCGGGTCATCACCCAGGTGATGCCGGTGCACGAAGTCTGGGCCACCACACCACCCACGGCGGACGACATCCCCGGCCTGGCGGGCTTGGTTGTCGACATGAAGGCGTTGGCCGAACTGGACGGGCCGGCATTGTTGGCATCGCTGGCTGTTCTGCCGGCCGCGTACCGGCACTGGATTGCTGCGCAGCGCCAGCGCGTAGCCCTTCCGCACGAAGACCTGAAGGAGTTCGAAGCCGAGGCCAAGGCTGCGATGGACGCCTGCGAAAGCGCCGCCACGCGCATCGAGGCCGGCATCGCTTTGCTGCAGAGCGACGCCCAGGCACTGGAGGGCTTCCGCTTTGCCAACCGGGCGATGTGGGAGCAGCGCATCCACACGCTGCAGTCCGAAGCCGTGCGTGCCGGCAGAACCACAACGCTGGAAGAGGTCGATCAGCCAGCCAATCGCTCGTGGCGACCGTTTCAGCTGGCCTTCGTGCTGCTGAACCTGCCAGGCATCACCCAGCTCGACCATCCCGAGCGCAGTGCCGACCCCAGCGCAGTGGCCGACCTGCTGTGGTTCCCCACCGGCGGCGGAAAGACCGAGGCCTACCTGGGCCTGACGGCTTACACGCTGGCGATGCGCCGGCTGCAAGGCGTGGTGGAAGGCCGCCTGGGGCACCGGGGCGTGGCGGTGATGATGCGCTACACGCTGCGCTTGCTGACCTTGCAGCAGTTCCAACGCGCGTCGGCGTTGATCTGTGCCTGTGAGGTGATCCGTCGAGAGGATCCCCAGCGTTGGGTCCGCGTGGGTCTCTGGGTGGGCATGAAAACCACGCCCAACACCATCGAAGACGCCCACCAGTCATTGCTGCAGAGCCACGGCCAGGGTGCACCCAGCGGCTCGGGCTCACCCCTGCAGCTGACCAACTGCCCGTGGTGCGGGCACGAGATCAAGCCGGGCCGCGACGTGAAGGCCGAGACCTTCAGCAACGGCCGCGCCAGGGTGTTCACCTTCTGCGGCGACGCGCTGGGCGCGTGTGACTTCAGCGCGGCCAAGGCGCCAGGCGAGGGCTTGCCTATCGTGACCGTGGACGAGGAGATCTACCGGCGCTTGCCTGATCTGTTGATTGCCACCGTCGACAAGTTCGCCCAGCTGCCTTGGAACGGCAAGACCCAGATGCTGTTTGGCCAGGTGACCGGCGAATGCCCGCGCCACGGCTTCCGGTCGCCGTGCATGGACGACAGCGATTCACACCCGGCCAGCCGCTTCGGCCACCCTGCGGTGAAGTCCATCGCCCACGGGCCGTTGCGGCCGCCGGACCTCATCATCCAGGACGAACTGCACTTGATCTCGGGGCCGCTGGGCAGCCTGGTGGGCTTGTACGAGACCGCTGTCGACCAGCTGTGCAGCTGGACCTACAAGGGCAAGACCGTGCGCCCCAAGGTCATCGCTTCCACGGCGACGATTCGGCAGGCGCGTGAGCAGGTGAGGGCGCTCTTCCTGCGAGAGGTGGCGGTCTTCCCGCCCCAGGGCCTGGACGCCCGGGACAACTTCTTCTCGGTGCAGCGT
>JBIKPD010000146.1:0-9297 GCA_044357665.1 Roseateles sp.
ATATGAACTTACGCGCGATTGGGATCACCATGGGAGACCCTGCCGGGGTGGGTCCCGAGGTGGTCGTCAAGGCTTTGCACAAGCGGCCGCCGCCGGTGTCCACCATCGTGATTGGCAACGCCGAGCGTTTGCGCGAAGCCGCCCGTCGCGCCCGGATCGAGGTCACCGTGACCGAGGTTGATCACCCGCGCAACATCCCGGCGGGTTCACCGGTGATCCACTGCCTGGACCCAGGCGTACCCGTGCAGGATATTGCCTTCGGACGGGTTAGCGCCGCAGGCGGCGAGGCCGCCTATCGCTACCTGGAGACGGCCTCGCGCCTGGCGATGGACGGCGTGTTGCAGGCCATCGTGACAGCACCCCTTAACAAAGAGGCGCTGCACGCTGCGGGTCACATCTTCCCGGGGCACACCGAGATGCTGGCGCATTTCTCGGGAACGCCCGAGGTGAGCATGATGCTGATGGCGCCGCGTCTGCGCGTGATTCATGTCACCACCCATATCGGCCTGCGCCAGGCGATTGAGCGGATTGAGCCCGGGTTGGTCGAACGCACTATTCGCCGCGGGCATGACGCCCTGCTGCGCGCCGGTATCGCCCAGCCTCGCATTGCGGTGTGCGGTATCAACCCGCACGCGGGCGAGAACGGACTTTTCGGTGAAGGTGAGGAAGCCCAAAAGATCGAGCCTGCGGTGGCACGTTGCCGCGCCGACGGTCTGCTCGTGCAGGGGCCGCTGCCTGCCGATACTCTGTTCTTCCTCGCCCGGCGCGGTGACTACGACTTGGTGGTGGCGATGTACCACGACCAAGGGCATGGGCCGGTCAAGGTGCTGGGTCTGGAGGCTGGCGTCAACATCACGGTAGGCCTGCCTTTCGTGCGTACCTCGGTGGACCACGGGACTGCGTTTGATATCGCCGGCAAGGGCATCGCCGACGAACAAAGCCTGCGCGAAGCCATTGATCAGGCCCTGCAGATGATAGGAGTCACGCCGGCGTGAACGAATTGCTCGATCACTTGCGATCTTGTGTCGGCGCAGACCATATGCGCAGCGAGGGCGACCTCGCTGCCTGGGAGTGCGACTGGTCAGGTAGCTACCAGGGCAAGGCGCTGGCGGTGGTGCTGCCTTCCAGCGTGCAGCAGGTGGCCGATGTGGTGAGGGCCTGCGCGCAGGCCGGTGTCAGCATCGTGGCGCAAGGGGGCAATACCGGGATGGTCGGCGGCGGCGTGCCGGACGCTTCCGGCCGCCAGGTCGTGCTCAGTCTGCGCCGCCTCAATCGTCTGCGCGCCGTGGACACCGCCAATCTGACCATGACGGTGGAGGCGGGCTGCATCCTGCAGGCTGTCCAGGACCATGCACAAGCCCATGGCTTGTTGTTTCCCCTGAGCCTGGCTGCCGAGGGCAGCTGCACGATCGGCGGTAATCTGGCGACAAATGCCGGCGGCACGCAGGTGCTGCGTTACGGCAATGCCCGCGAGTTGTGCCTCGGTCTGGAGGTGGTGACGGCCCAGGGCGAGGTCTGGGATGGCCTAAGCGGTTTGCGCAAGGACAACACAGGTTACGACCTGCGTGACCTGTTCGTCGGCAGCGAGGGCACATTGGGCATCATCACCGCCGCCACCCTCAAGCTTGCGCCGCGCCCGCGTTCGCAGCTGACCGCCTGGGCGGTGCTGGATCGCGTGGACGAGGCGGTAGACCTGCTGGCAATGGCGCGCGAGCGCCTGGGGCCTGACCTCACCAGCTTCGAGCTGATGTCCCGGGAGAGTGTCGGCCTGCTGGCCCGACATCATCCGACCCGCCAGCCTCTGCCGCCCGAGGGACCCTGGAGCGTTCTGGTCGAGGTCAGCGCCGCCTGCGACGAAGCGACGCTGGAGGAGCGTTTGCAGCGGCTGTTCGAGCAGGCGATGGACCGCGCGCTGGTGCGCGACGTGGTGATCGCTGGCTCACTGGCCCAGTCGCGGGCCCTGTGGCAGGTGCGTGAGGCGCTGCCCCTGGCCCAGGCATCGGCAGGGCCAGCCCTGCGACACGACATTGCCTTGCCGATCTCGGCAATCGACGGCTTTCTGCTGGAGACCAACGCCTTTCTGACCAAGACCTTCGAGGGCATTCAGATCCGCTGTTTCGGCCATCTGGGTGACGGCAACCTCCACTACAACATGCAGGCGCCCGAGGGCCAGGACGCACCGACCTACCTGGCCCATCATCAGGCGGCGATCCACGACGCGGTCTGGAGCCGGGTGGTCCGGTGCGGCGGCTCCATCGCAGCCGAGCACGGCATCGGTCAGAAGATGGTGGCTCCTTTGCATCACTACAAGTCGCCAGTAGCCCTGGGCCTGATGCGTGCAATCAAGCAGGGTCTCGACCCCCGGGGCCTGTTCAATCCGGGCCGCGTGCTGGAAGGTGGCGCTTGATGAATATTCGATTGCCCGAACTCGAGCGCCTCGCGCACGAGGCCCTGAAACGACATGGCGTGACCGATGCCGCCGCCGCAGCGTGCGCGCGCGTCTTGGTGCAGGCCGAAGCCTGCGGCATTGAGACGCATGGGGTGTCTCGTATCCCGATGTACTGTGACATGCTGCAGGCCGGCCGCATCGACCCGCAAGCTGTGCCCCGGCTTGTGGAAAGCACGTTGGGCGGACCTGCCGCCCTGGTCGATGCCTGCGGTGGCCTGGCCTACGACGCCTGCGACTTGGCCGTCGCTGCGCTGACCGAGCGCGCCCTGCGCGATGGTGTGGCCTTCGTCGGTGTGCGCAATTCTTCCCATGTGGGTGCGCTGGGCCTGCACCTCGAGCCACTGGCAGCAAGCGGGTTGGTGGCCCTGGCTCTGTCCAACTCGCCGGCGGTCATGCCTTTCTGGGGTGGGCGTACCCTCGCCTTGGGTACCAACCCGGTTGCGGCGATCTTTCCTCGCCGCCAGGGCCAGCCCTTGCTGGTCGATCTGTCCATGACCACCGTGGCACGCGGCCACATTCTGTTGGCGGCGCAACGCAACGAACCGATCCCCGAGGGCTGGGCCTTGGACCGCCATGGCCAGCTCACCACAGACGCGCGCGAGGCGCTGCAAGGCTCGTTGCTGCCTGTGGGTGGCGCCAAGGGGGCCATGCTGGCCCTGTGCTTCGAGCTCCTGTGCAGCGCGCTGACCGGCGCATCGCTCAGTTTCGAGGCTGACGCCTTCTTTGATCCGGCGGGTAACGCACCGCGGATCGGTCAGGCCTTCATCGCCCTCTCGCCCGAGCGTCTGGCGGGCCAGGCCGTGTATTTCGAGCGGGTCGAGACGATGCTCGCGCGGATCGCCCAAGACCCCGAAGTTCGCCTGCCGGGCGCACGCCGAGAGGCGCTACGTGCCCAAGCGCTGGCCCAAGGTGTAGCCGTACGCGATGAGCTGCTTGAGAAACTGCACGCGCTGGCACGCCCGCCGCAGGCCAATTCCTGATCGCCGTTTGTCCCCCCTTTCACAACAACGAGGAGAAAACCATGAACCAGCCTAGTCGTCGCCTTGCTCTCAAAACGATTGCCGCCTCCGCCGCTGCAGCCAGCCCCTGGTTCTCGCACGCGCAGGGCGCTTGGCCAAACAAGGCGATCAAGATCGTCGTGCCCGTGGCTGCCGGTGGCATCATCGACTTGGTGGCACGCAACCTCGCCGACGCACTCGGCCCCAAGCTGGGTGTGCCCTTTGTCATCGATTCGCGTCCAGGCGCTGATCACGCCATCGGCACCCTGGCGGTGGCCCGAGCCGAGCCTGATGGCTACACCTGGTTGTGCGGGTCGGTTCCGTTCACGACCACCGCGCACCTGCGTACCGTACCGCCCTTCGACCCGTTCAAGGAATTCAAGCCAGTCCACAACCTCGCGACCAGCCCCAACGTGCTGGTGGTGCCGACCTCGCTGGGTGTGAACACGATGGCGGAGTTCTTGGCGCTGGGCAAGCGCAAGAGCGATGGCCTGACCTATGCCAACCCAGGTACCGGGTCTTCGAATCATCTGGGCACCGAGCAACTGCGTAACGCCACGGGCATCGAGATGCTGGGCATTCCTTACAAGGGTCAGCCGCCCGCGATTACCGACCTGCTCACAGGGCGTGTTGACTTCATGTTGATGAGTTCTTCGCTGGCGCCCGCGCACATCGAGTCCGGCAAGCTCAAGGCGCTTGCCTCGGTGGCCCCTGCACGCCTGCCCAAGTTGCCGATGGTGCCGACGATGAAGGAGGTCGGCTTCGACGGGGTCAACGTGGTGCCCTGGTTTGGCATCCTGGTGCCGGCTGGCACGCCGGACGCCGTGATCGAGCGCGCACACCGTGAGATCCGCGCGGTCGCTGCGACCCCGGCGTACAAGGAGGGGCTCGCTCGCTTCGGTGCGACGCCAGTGGCGGAACACAGCATCAGCGACTTCGCCAACGCCCTGCGCGTCGAGTTCGATCAGTGGCCGGCCCTGTTCCGGCAAGCGGGGTTGACCAAGTCATGAGCGCAAAGCCACCGGCGAATGTTGTCATCATCGTCTTGGATGACGTGGGTTTCTCTGATCTGGGGTGCTATGGGTCGGAGATCGCGACACCAGCCATGGACAGTCTGGCTTCGCAGGGGGTTCGATACAACAACTTCCATGTCACCGCGATGTGCTCGCCGACGCGGGCCTCGCTACTCACCGGTCGCAACCCCCACTCCGTGGGCGTGGGCATCATCGCCGAGTGGGCCAACGGCATGCCGGGCTACGACGGCCGCATCCATGCCTCGGCGGGCACTCTGGCCGAGATCTTGCGGGGCGAGGGTTACCACACGCTGGCCGTGGGCAAGTGGCACTTGGCGGGTACCGAGGAATACGGTGCCGCCGGCCCCTTTGCCAACTGGCCGCTGGGCAAGGGCTTCAACCGTTGGTACGGGTTTCATGGTGCGCTGGCCGACCAGTACCACCCCGAGTTGTACATCGACAACCACCCGATCCACTTCGACGCCAAGCCCGGCTACCACCTGACCGAGGACCTTGTCGATCAGTCGATCGGCATGGTGCGCGATCACCAGGTCAGTGGGGGTGAGCGCCCCTTCTTCTTGTACCTTGCGCTGGGCGCCTGCCATTGGCCACACCACGCTCCAAAGGAATTCCTGGAGCGCTATCGGGGCCGCTACGATCAGGGCTGGGACGCGATCCGCCAGGCCCGCATCCAGCGGCAGATCGAAATGGGTGTTTTACCCGCCGATACCCAACTGGCTGAACGCAACCCCGGTGTGCAGCCCTGGACCCAAGTACAGGCCGATGACGACCTGGTCAAACTCAGCACCCGCTTGCAGGAGGCCTATGCCGCTTTCCTGGAGCACACCGATGCGCATCTTGGACGCCTGCTGAACGAACTGAAGATACTGGGTCTGGAGCAGGACACGGCCATCTTGCTCATGTCCGACAACGGTGCGAGCCCTGAGGGGGGACCGACTGGCGCGATCAACTTGCGCAAGCACATGGTCTACGAGAAAGATGATCCGAAGCAGGCGATCCAGCACCTGGAAAAAATCGGCTCGGACCGTGCCTACAACCACTATTCAACCGGTTGGGCTCAGGTAAGTAATACCCCTCTCAAATGGTATAAAAAACAGACCCACGGCGGTGGGGTCCGCGCGCCGCTGATTGTCAAGTGGCCTGGCCTTGTGCCGTCTGTCAATGCGGTGCGTCCTCAGTTCCATGACGTGATCGACATCATGCCCACGCTGCTGGCGAATCTGGGTATCCAAGCGCCCGCCACCATCGCCGGCGTCGCGCAGCAGCCGATACATGGCATGGACATGAGCCCCAGCTTCGCCAGCGACCGCCTCGAGCTTCGGCGCAAGCGCCAGTACTTTGAGTTGCTGGGAGACCGCGCCATTTGGGAGGACGGTTGGAAGGCGATCTGCCATCACACCAAGGGGGATGATCCCGAGAGTGAGCCTTGGGAGCTTTATCACCTGGACAGCGATTTTTCCGAGACCAGTGATCTGGCCCAGGCGCAACCCGAACGACTCGAGCGCATGAAGGCGATCTGGCTGGCTGAGGCCACGGCCCACCAGGTGTTACCTCTGGATGATCGTGAATGGGACCGGGCTGCCGATCGCATCCGCCGCCATTCGCGTGCCAAGCAAGTTTTCTATCCGGGTATGTCGCGCGTGGACCGGCTGATGGCGCCCGACGTGACCGGCCGCTCCTTTTCCATCAAGGCCGAGATCATCAAAGACGAACCGCTGCATGGGGTGATCCTGGCTTGGGGTAGTCGCTTTGGTGGCCTGAGTTTCTTTATTCAGGATGGTCACGTTGTGCTCCAGTACGTGTTTTCGCAAGACGAATCGCATGTCTTGCGCCTGCCCGATGCCGTGCCCGCGGGGCCAGTTGTGATGATGGCGAACTTCGCGCGCAACCCCGATCAGAGCGTGGACCTCACGCTGACGGCTACCGGCCTGACACCGGCCACGCTACGGATCTCGCGCACCTGGCCTACGCATGGCATGACCGCCGGTCTTAGCTGCGGTGCCGACCGCGGCCATCCCGTGACCGACGCTTACGAACGGCCATACACCTTTGGCGGTGGAACTTTGCGGCGCGTGGTGGTGGAGGTCTCCGACCACAAGTTGCCGCTGGACCTGGATCCGAGCCACCTGCTCGCCCTGGAGGACTGACGGCGCACACGCGAGCACCGTTGCGGTTTGATGGGCGCATGGCCCCAACGTGTTAGGCCACGCCGCCCACGCGCCACACGAAGTTCGCATCATCGGTAGGCAATGGCAACGCACCCGGCCAGCCGTGGCTGGCGGAGTCGCAAGGCCCGGTGCGGGCCCGGGCTTCCTTGAGGGCCTCCAGCGCCACGTCCAAGCCGATCTTGTTGCGGTGCTTGAAGCAGTCCGCCACGGTCTTGGCCACGCCGTACACCCGGAGCTTGACGCCATCGCGTTCAACCTCCGCGACGCCTGCCATGTAGGCTTCCCCGTTGACCTCGCATAGGAATGCTGAAGTTTATAATTCCAAGATCGCGCGATTCGCACGAATCACACGATTAAATTACACTGATACCCGCTTGATTTGATCGTTCCCGAGGAGATGACTCATGCAAACCTATACCGCCAACGAAGCCAAGACGCGATTTGGTGAGTTTTTGGATCGCGTACAACGCGAGCCCGTCCGCGTGATGCGGCATGACCGTGTGGCGGGCGTGATGGTCAGCGCAGAGGACTATGAGGCGATGCGGGCGTTTTATGCGGATCGTCTGCTGAAGACGATGGATGCGGCATCCGATGAAGCGCTGCGCGCTGGTCTGACACCGGCAATACTTGAAACCTTGCTTGCCGACGAAAGCTGATTGGCTCGCTGTGCAGTCAACCCGACCGCTTGTCGTCGTCGACACCAACGTTTGGATCAGCGGCATGCTGAACAAGGCGGGCGTTCCGGCGCAGGTGAGTGGCTGGGTGATTCGGCACGCGATGCCCGTCTTCACTGCGGCGACTTTTGCCGAACTTGGTGAACGGATTTGGCGGCCAAAATTTGACCGCTACGTGACGATGGAACGGCGCAAACAGGTGCTGGCCGACTTGAGCGCAATCGGGCATTGGGTCGACCTGCCAACTGACATTGCCGCGCGAAGCTTTTGCCGCGATGCGACCGACGACAAGTTCATTCACTTGGCGATGGCCGCCCACGCTGCCCTCTTGATCACCGGCGATCAGGATTTATTGATCTTGGCCGACGGATTGCTGCTTGACGGCGTACGCGTGTTGTCGCCCGCGGCAGCGCTGGCCTTGCCTGAATTTTCGCTGCGGACCGCCGGCTCGGAGACTGGACGATGAACCAAGCCGAAACTCGCGCCTAGGCTATCGACCTGTCAGACGCTTTTTGCTGAACTCGGCCATGCCGAGCAAGTGCACGGTGATTTCGTGCGCTTTCAGCGCCATCTGTACGGGGCCGATGCGCGAACCCGTTCGGCCCGACCGAGTTGAACCACGAGCTCAGGTGAGCAGCGTCTGCGCATGGTGGCGCAGATGGTCGGCAGGGGCGGCTGCGATCATCGTGGCCTCCCTATGCCGGTAGCGGGCAGGTTGGCGGCGGCAATGACTTGTCGAAATGGCAAGGCGGTGGCGGCAGTATGTGGACAATGGTGCAAACCATAGCCGCCAGCCGCCGCCCATCTTCGAGCAGACTTTTAGAAACATCGGCGGCATCCAAAGGCTGGAAATAGCCCACCAAGCGCGTCAGGCACTGGAAGTCAGAAACTAAGCGCACACGAAGAGCTCAAGAATTCCCTGCTTCACCAAGATTTCAGCGGCCAACTTTGATAGGAGAGCATCATGATGACCAAAATCCTAGCGGCCCAGTTCGACGGACAAGAGATTCGGCGGGTCTATGACGACGCGACCGAGGTTTGGTGGTTTTCGGTCATCGATGTGGTTCAAGTGCTGACGCAGCAGCCTGACGACCTTGCCGCCCGCAAGTACTGGAATCAGCTAAAACGTCGGCTCGCCAAGGAGGGCAGTCAACTGGTGACAAATTGTCACCAGTTGAAGCTGCCCGCCGCCGACGGCAAGTTGCGGCTCACCGACGTCGCCTCAGCCCAGACGCTGCTGCGGCTGGTGCAGTCAGTGCCCAGCCCCAAGGCCGAACCGATCAAGCTGTGGCTGGCCAAGGTGGGCTACGAGCGTATGCAGGAAATGGCCGACCCTGCCTTGTCAATGGACCGTGCACGCCAGACCTGGCAGCAGCATGGCCGCAGCGACAAGTGGATTCAGCAGCGCATGACCGGGCAGGAAACCCGCAACAAGCTGACTGACTTCTGGCGCGAGCACGACATCAAGGCAGGCCAGGAGTTCGCCATTCTGACCAACATCATTCATCAGGAATGGTCGGGCGTGAGCATCAAGACGCACAAGGAAATCAAGGCCCTGAAAAGCCACAACCTGCGCGATCACATGAGCGAGGCCGAATTGATCTTCACCGCGCTGGCTGAACTTTCCACCCGCCAGATTGCCGAGACCACCGATGCCACCGGCATGCCTGCGAATCAGACCGCCGCCAAGGCTGGTGGCGGCATTGCCAAGCGCGCCCGGCTGCAACTCGAAGCGCAAACCGGCCTGTGGTGTCGGGCGAGAACTTCCTGGCACCGCCCACCAGGAAGTCGCCCAAGCTGCCTCGCAAAACCTGAGCGCATTCGTCAACCACGCTATGAACCAAGCCGAAACCCGCGGCTGGGCTATCGACCTGTCGGACGCTTTTGCTGAACTCGGCCATGCCGAGCAAGTGCGCGGTGTTTTCGTGCGCTTTCAGCGCCATCTGTACGGGGCCGATGCGCGAACCCGTTCGG
>JBIKPD010000147.1:0-9276 GCA_044357665.1 Roseateles sp.
GTGCGGTCTTGCCTGGTCGCTTTCATCATCTCGGCCACTTTTGGCGCGCTGCTGTGGGGCCTTTACCAGGGCACCCAGGCGGTGATCGCTGGCAAGATCAGCGCCGGACATCTAGGCCAGACCGTCGTCTACGTGATCCTGTTGGTCAGCAGCGTGGCGGTGCTGGCCGAGGTTTACGGCGACATCCAGCGCGCCGCCGGCGCGACCGAGCGCCTGGTCGAGTTGCTCGCGACTCGTTCGCCGGTTTCCGAGCCGGCGCAGCCGCAGGCCCTGCCGGCCAGCACCGGCGGCCTGGCCTTGTCGCTGCAGGCCTTGCAGTTCAACTATCCGTCGCGGCCGCTGCAGCCGGCGCTCGCAGACTTCAGCCTCGACATCCGGCAAGGCGAAACCGTCGCCCTGGTCGGCCCCAGCGGCGCCGGCAAGAGCACGGTGTTCCAGTTGCTGCTGCGCTTTTACGAGGCCCAGGCCGGCGCCATCAAGCTCAACGGTGTGGCCACGAACCAGCTCAGCTTGAACGATTTGCGCCAGGCGATCGGCTTGGTGCCGCAGGACAGCGTGATTTTCTCGACCAGCGCGATGGAGAACATCCGCTACGGCCGGCCCGATGCCAGCGATGCCGAAGTCAGGGCCGCAGCGAAAGCCGCTTTTGCCGATGAATTCATCAGCGCCCTGCCCGAAGGCTATGCGAGCTTTCTGGGCGAGCGCGGCGTGCGCCTGTCGGGCGGCCAGCGTCAGCGCATCAGCATCGCCCGCGCGATCCTGAAAAACCCGCCGCTGCTGCTGCTCGACGAAGCCACCAGCGCGCTCGACGCCGAAAGCGAACGCATGGTGCAGGCCGCGCTCGAAGCCGCGATGCAGCACCGCACGACCCTGGTGATCGCGCACCGCTTGGCGACCGTGCAGCGCGCCGACCGCATCATCGTGATGGAGCAGGGCCGCATCGTCGAACAAGGCACGCATGCCGAACTGGTCGCGCGCAGCGGCCTCTACGCCAGGCTGTCGGCCTTGCAGTTCGAGGTTTGAGCTGGTCCTGAGAAAACTGACAAGCCCGTCAGGATCAGGGCCTAGGATGTGGCACCGTCATCAACGCTTTGCGTCAATTCAGCGCCCGAATCTACCGATCAGGCCTGGTTTGGCGAGCAAAAATCATGGACCAATCTGTCTTTCGTCCGCTGCATATTGCCAGCTGCCAGGTCGTTTGTTCGAGCTGCAACCTCAGGGAGATCTGCCTGCCCTCAGGCCTGACCCGATCCGAGCTGGCCATGGTCGACGAGCGGCTGGTGTCGGTGCGACGCAAGGTGGTCAAGGGCGATTATCTGTACCGGGGAGGCGATCCATTCCAGTCGCTTTATGCGGTCTGGACCGGTTTCTTCAAGACCTGCGTCAACTCCAAAGAAGGGCGCGACCAGGTCACCGGCTTCCAGATGAGCGGTGAATTGATGGGCCTGGACGGCATCGGCAGCAAGCGCCATGAGGTCGACGCGATTGCTCTCGAAGACTCGCAAGTCTGCGTGATCCCGTTCGAAGACCTGGAGGCGCTGTCGCATGAAATTGCCTCACTGCAACACCATGTGCACAGGGTGATGAGCCGGGAAATCGTCCGCAACCATGGGGTGCTACTGCAACTCGGCAGCATGCTGGCGGATGAGCGGGTGGCGGCCTTTTTGCTGAACCTGATCTACCGGCTCGAAGCGCGCGGATTCTCCGGCTCGTCGATCGTCCTGCGGATGTCGCGCGAAGAGATCGGCAGCTTTTTAGGCCTCAAGCTCGAGACGGTCAGCCGGACTTTTTCCAAGTTCCAGGCCGAAGGTCTGCTTTCGGTGCACAGCCGCCAGATCGAAGTCACCGATGCCGCCGGCTTGCAAAAGCGACTCGACAGCGCCAACTGCTGAGCAGCGCTCAGGGCAACTCGATCCTGGCGTTGACCGCCAACATCCAGTTGCGCGGCAAGGCCGGCTCGAAGAAGCGCTTGTTCGATTCATTGACGATCACCGAACCGGCGTAATGGCGATCGGTGGCATTGTCCAAGCGCAGCAACTGCGTGAAGGTCCATGGCCCGCTTCGCTGCTTGAAGCCGGCGCGCAGATTGAGCAAATCGGTCGCCGGCGCAAAACTGCTCGCTGCATCGGTCGGATTGATCTTGTTGTTGTCGCTGAAATAGAGCTTGTCGACATGCAGCAATTCAAGTGCGGCGTTGAAGCCACCCCAGGCAGCGCGCGGTGCCCAGACCAGTTCGGCAAAAGCGCTGCGCTCGGCCACACCCGGCAAATGGTTGCCAGCCGGCACAAAGCTGCTGTCGGCAAAGCGCGCGCGCATCGCGGTCAGACTCAAGGCCGCACGCCAGGCTTGAGTGAGCTGCCCGGTGTATTGGAGTTCGAGCCCCGCTCTCTTGGTACGGCCGGCATTCTTGTAGCTTGAGCGCCCGCCGCTGTTGACGTCGACGACGATTTCATCCTCGGTGCTGATGTCGAACCAGGCGGCATCAAGCCGCTGCGAAGACGACAGTTTCCACTTCGCGCCGAGTTCGGCATGGCGGCTGTGCGCAGCGCGCAGCGCGGTGTTCATGCCGGTCAATCCCGAAGGACGGTAGGACAACTCGGCGAAGGTCGGGGTCTCGAAGCCACGGCCGGCATTGGCATACAGATTCAGCGTCGGCGTGGCGCGCCATGACAGGCCCAGCACCGGATGGGTGGCGCTATAGCCGATGCCACCGCTGTCGTCCGGATTGCCCGGCGCACCCGGCGCCGACAGGCCCGGCGCGACGATGAAATGATCGACATTGGTGAAGCGGACATGGCTGGCGCGCAGCCCTGCAGTGGCGGTCCAGTCCAGCCCCAAGTCGACAGCGGCCTGGACAAAGAAGTCGCTGTTCTCGACCCGGTTGTTCTCGTCGCGCTTGGGCAGGCCCTGCACACCGTTGTTGTTGATAAAGCCCTGGCGGGTCTCATCCATACGGGCCAGATCAATGCCGGCCGTCAGCCGCAGCGCCTGGCCCTGACCCAGCCGCACGCTTTGCATCAATTCGGCACCGACACCGGCATAGTGGCGGTCGAGCTTGACCATGCCGCCGCTGGAGGTGTCGGAGGTCTGCGCGCTGGCCGGCAAACCCAGGGCGTTGTCGAGCTGACGCGCACCGAAATAGACCCGCGTGCTCAGCTTCGTCGCCTCGCCCAAGCGGGTCTCGAGCAGCAGGCCAAGCTGTTGCTGCGCCACCCCCTTGCGCGAATCCATGCTCAGCGCGATCGGGGCGACCTGACGCGGATTGGCCTGGAAGTCCTGCAGCGTCAGCCCGAGCGGGTCTTGCGACAGGGGCTGGTCGAAGGCGTTGACGACGACGCTGAGGCGGCTGTCGCGGCTCAGCTCATGCTCCCATTTGCCGTTGAACAGGGCCCGGCGCGCGGCGCTGTGATCGCGGTAACCATCGGTCTGGAATTGCGAAGCGTCGAGCGTCACCGCGTCGCCAGCGTTGCCAGCGGCATATTTCAGCCCGACCCGGGTCTGGCCGAAGCTGCCAGCGGCGACGCTGAAGTCGGCCGTTGGCCTCGCCGCACCCGCTTCGGTGAACACCTGCACCACACCGCCGGCGGCATTGCCGTACAACTGCGCCAGCGGGCCGCGCAGGACTTCGATCCGCGCAGCCGAACTGAGCGAGATATTCGACGATTGCCCTTGCCCATCGGGCATCGTGGCCGGTATGCCGTCGACGATCAAGCGCACGCCGCGTACGCCAAAAGTCGAGCGCGCACCGAAGCCGCGGATCGACAGTTGCAGATCCTGGGCATAGTTCTGCCGGTTCAGCAGCGTCAACCCGGGCACGCGGTTCAAGGCTTCCGACAGATTGACCTGCATGCCGCCGTTGTCGATCACCTCGCGCGTCACAGCGCTGATGGCGGCCGGCACATCGAAGCTGCTTTGACGACTGCGTTCGACGCTGACCACCACCGGGTCGAGCTGAACCGGCAGCTCGCTCTGGGCTTGCGCGCCGAGGCTGGCCGCCAGCAACAAGGCCGACGCGGTAAAAAAGCGCCGGCCTGGCGGCGGGACCTGGTTCATTGCTTGATCTCGATCTGCTGCGACGAGAACCATTGGGCCAGACTTTCGATCTCGGCATCGCTGAGCGGTTTTGCGATCAAACTCATGATGGCATGCTGCCGCTTCCCATTGCGGAAAGCCTTCAACTGCTCGATCAAGTAGACATCAGGTTGGCCGGCCAGATGCGGTGTGTTGGCCATCGTCGCCAGGCCCTGCAAGCCATGGCAGGTGGCGCATTGCTGCGCTTGTTGCCGGCCGGTTGGCGGGGCGGCCAAGGCAGGCAAACAGGCGAGAAGCAAGCCGCCCCAAAATGAATTCCTGAAGAAAAATACATCCAGCATCGCAGCCAAGCTCAAAGGGTTAGAACAAGCAACGGGCCGGGGGAAACCCGGCCCGTTGCACTGACAGACAAATACGGACTTCGACTATTTGCCGTCGCCGACGTAGCTCACACGGTACAAGGCACCGGCGAAATCATCGCTGATCAGCATCGAGCCGTCCTTCATCATCGCCACATCGACCGGACGACCGCGGTACATCCCGGTATCGGCATCGAGCCAACCCTCGGCAAATACTTCGGTCTTGTCGGCCGTGCCATCTGCCTTCAAGCTGGTGAACATGACCCGCGCGCCGATTGGCGTGGTGCGGTTCCATGAGCCATGCTGGGCCGAGAACAGGCCGCCCCGGTACTTGGCCGGGAAGGCCTTGCCGGTATAGAAAGCCAGCCCCAGATCGGCGGCATGGGCATCCATATAGACCTGCGGGTCGGTGATGTTGGCGGGCAGCTTGTCCTTGTCATAGCCCTCATCGGTCATCCGGGTATTGCCCTGCTTCCAGGGATAACCGAAGAACTGACCGGCCTTGGTGGCACGGTTGATTTCACCCTCGGGGATCAGGTCGCCCATGCCGTCGGTCTGGTTGTCGGTGAACCAGAGCGTCTTGTCCTTGGGGTTGAACTCCAGCCCGACCGAATTGCGGATGCCGGTGGCATAGACCTCGCGCTTGGAACCATCAAACGGATTCATGCGCACAATGCCGCCGATGCCCCATTTATTGAACAGATCGAGCTTGTTGCGTGGCGGCACATTGAAGGGCTGGCCGAGCGTGATGTAGAGCATGCCATCGGGGCCGACGCGGCAGGTGCGCGCATGGTGGTTGTAAGACTCCTCTTCAGGCGGAATCAACTTGCCCTGCGGCACGGTTTCGATCACCGCCACATCGCCGCCCTCATAGAAGAACTCGGCGGCCGGGAAGTTGAGGACACGGTTGTGCTCGATGACGAGCAGGAATCCATCCTTGGTCCAGCACACGCCGTTGGGCACATGGAATTTGGCTGATGGGGCGAACGGTTTGACCTCGGTGGCGACATCGCCGCTATTGCGGTTGGTGACCGCCCAGACCGTGCTCTTGCGCGTGCCGACGAAGAGCATATTGGTGCTCGGAGCCACCGCCATATGACGGGCGTCAGGGACGACCGCATAGAGGTCGATCTTGAAGCCTGGCGGCAGCTTGATGCGTTTGAGGTTCTCGCGCAACTGGTTGGCATTCTTGCCTTCCTGAGGCACCGGCGGCATGCTCGGATCGACGCCCGAGACCTTCATCTGCTTGAGGTTTTCGATGTTCGGCGCTTGCGCCTGCGCGCTGCCGCCAAGCACCATCGCTGCGATCAGCAGACCAAGGGCGAAATTGGGTGAATTGTTCATCTTGTCTCCATTTCACGGTTGCAAAAAAATCGCTCCGCGACCGCGAAGCGACAGGATTTGGCTATGAATCACCGAAGCGTTTTAACAAGCCAAGGATTAGGTTTTACACCCACCGCGACCCGGCCGAAGGCCCTATGGGCTGATTGCACGACAAATGAAAACCCTAATAGACCCGACAACAATTACAGATGATTCTTTTTTTGATTGCAAGATCGCGGCCGGGCCGGCCATATCAGTCAACAAGGCGCGGCTTCAGTCCCAACGGTAGCTTTCAGCCTTGTGCAAGCTCCAGTCGCCGCCGCCCGAAATCTCCAGCACCTGGCGATGGAAAGGCAATAGCGCCTGATGATGGCTGACGCTGATCGCGGTGATGGCGAGCGCGTCGAGCTGGCCATAAAGCAGGCTTTCGTTGGCTGCGTCGAGCGCGCTGGTGGCTTCGTCAAGCAGCAGATAGCGCGGCTTGGCGAGCAAGGCGCGGGCAAAGGCGAGGCGCTGCTGCTCGCCGACCGACAGCAACTTGCCCCAGTCCAGTTCAGCCTCAAGCCCGCCGAAACGCGCGGCCAGATCGGGCAGATTGACCCGCTCGAGCCATTGCAGCAACTCGGCGTCCGAGATGTCACGCTCGGTCTGTGGGTAGAGCAACTGGCAGCGCAGATTGCCCAGCGGCAAATAGGGACGCTGAGGCAGGAACAGCATGTCGGGGCCGGCCGGGCGCAGCAGCAGCCCCGAGCCGCTGCGCCAGAGCCCGGCGATGACCCGCAGCAGCGAGCTCTTGCCGGCGCCGCTGGGCCCGACGATCAACAGACCTTCGCCAGGCTTGACCGCCAGGTTCAGCTCACGCAGCAGCAATTGCTCGCCATTGGGGGTCAGCAGCGTCAACTGCTGGCATTCAAGCTGGAAGGCGTCGAGCGTGCGGATCTGCGGCTGGCCGCTGACTGCCGCCAGCTCAGCCTGGCGGGTCAAGGTCTGGGAGAAAGCATGCAGGCGGTCAACACCGGCAGAGAAGCGGCTGAGCCCCTCGAAATGCTCAACAATCACGGTCAGCGCGCTGAGGATCGCAGCGAATGCGCCGGCGGCCTGGATCGCTCGTCCGACCTCGAGTTCGCCGGACAGCACCTCGTTGGCGATGATCGCCATCGGCAGCACGATGGTCAGGAAACTATGCGCGTACTGGAACAAGTTGAGCTTGAACTGCCAGCGCAAAACCCGGCTGTAATTGGCGTAGATCGCGCCAAAAACCCGCTCAAGCGCAGACAATTCGCGCGCCTCGCCATCGTGGAAGGCGATCTGTTCGGCATGCTCACGCACCCGCACCAGGTTGAAGCGGAAGTCGGCTTCGCGCTGCAACTGCAGAAAATTCAGCCCGATCAAACGCCGGCCGAAAACCGAAGCGGTGAAGAAGGTACTGAAAAGCGCATAGCCGATCAAAAAATAAACCAGGCCCGGCGAGATCATCCACAGCATGGTGGAAAAAGCCGCCAACTGCAGGATCGAGCCGAGCACGATCATGGTGAAGTACAGCGACTGCTGGGTGAAGGCGTTGATGTCCTCGGCGATGCGCTGGTCGGGGTTGTCGATGCCGATGATGGCGTTGAGCCGGTAAAAGGCCCGCTGCGAGAAATAGCGCTGCAGGAATTGCTGCGTCAGCCAACGCCGCCAACGCAGGCCCAGGGTGTCGCGGACATAGTAATAAAGCGCATAGATCGGCACAGCAGCCAGCAGGATGCCGGTGTAGCGCCAGATTGAAGCCCAGAAGCGATCGGCATCGCGCGCGGCCAAGGCCGAGGTGAATTCACCGGTTTCCTGATTGAACAGCACGTTGAAGCCGGTCTGGCCCAGCAGCAAGACCATCAGCAAGGCGAGCAGGCCGCGATTGCGCCAGCGCTCTTCCGAATGCCAGAAGGGCCAGGCAATGGCAACAAAGCGCTGCCATAAGCGGCGGTTGAAACCTTGACTTTCAGTGGCTGTCATGAACCCTCCTTCCAAGCCAAGCTGCCTGGCACTGGCAAGTGTGAATCAGTAATGTGGCGGCAGTTCATCCCGCAAACGCTGGGCTGGGGCGCTGCCCTCAGGCGCCGGCTGCGCCGCCAGCCGGCCGACCTCGCGCATCAGCAAGTCGATCTGGTTTTGCTGGCGCACGATCACCAGGTTCAGCTGGTCGAGCAGGTCTTCGCTGAAGCTGGCCTTGATTTCGAGCTCGGTGAGGCGGGATTCAATGTCGTTTTCCATCCTCCCATTGGACGCGAAATCGCGCCTGTCGTGCATCAAGCATTCGAATCTTGATTGACACCGCTGCAGGCGCCCATTCCTGATCGGGTCGCTGCCTACAATGGGCCCGCCATGTCGAACAATTCCATCCTCAATATTTCCTCGTACAAATTCGTCAGCCTGCCCGACTGCCATCAGCTGCGCGAATTGCTGCTGCAACGCGCTCAAACGCTGAGCCTGAAGGGCACCGTGCTGCTGGCCGAGGAAGGCATCAACCTGTTTCTGGCGGGTGCGGCTGACGATGTTCGCGCCTGGGTCGATGGGTTGCGCGAGGACCCGAGGTTTGCCGATCTGGCACCGAAAGAAAGCTGGAGCCTGGCTGCACCGTTCAAGAAACTGATCGTCAAGGTCAAGCGCGAGATCATCCGCATGAACCATCCGGCGATCCGCCCCGACGCCTTGCCGCGCGCGCCTGCCCTACCCGCCGCAACGTTGGCACGCTGGCTGGCCCAGGGCCATGACGACGAGGGCCGCCCGGTCGTCACGCTCGACACGCGCAATGCCTTCGAGATCGACTACGGCAGCTTTGAAGGTGCAATCGACTGGCGCATCGACAAGTTCAGCGAATTCCCGGCGGCCGTTCAAGCGCACCGAGAGGAACTGCTGGGCAAGACGGTGGTGAGCTTTTGCACCGGCGGCATCCGCTGCGAAAAAGCCGCCATTTATCTGCAGCAGCAAGGCCTGGACGGCCCGGTCTATCAGCTCGAAGGCGGCATCCTCAAGTATTTCGAGGAAACCGGCGGCGCCCATTACCAGGGCAGCTGCTTCGTTTTCGACCAGCGTGAAGCGCTTGACGCAGGCTTGGCGCCTGCGACTTGCATCAGCCGACCCGCCAGCGAATCGCATCGGGCCAAGGCCAATCTTTGAACCTGCAGCGCAGCCAACTCTCAGCACCGGACAATCCATGCAAAGACGCTTTCTGATCGCCCTGCTGGCTGCCAGCGCCATCACCTCGACCGCGTCGAATGCGCAGGGGGCCGATTGGAAAAAGGTCCGCATCGGTGTCGAGGGCGCTTACCCGCCGTTCTCCGAAATGGGCCCCGACGGCAAGCTGAAGGGTTTCGAGATCGACCTGGCGCTGGCTTTTTGCACGGCCATGGGGGCCGAATGCACGCTGGTGCAGCAGGAATTCGACGGCCTGATTCCAGCCCTGCAAGCGCGCAAGATCGACGCGATCATCGCCTCGATGTCGATCACCGACGAGCGCAAGAAGGCGATTGCCTTCTCCGACGCCTATTACAAAACACCGGCCCGCTTTGCCGCCAGGTCGGGC
>JBIKPD010000527.1:0-2595 GCA_044357665.1 Roseateles sp.
CATCTGGATCGAGCGCAACTGGATCCGCCATTGCCACGCCCGCGCCGCCGCGCCGGGCGGGCCGAAGAATGCGTGAATGAGCCATCCGAACGGGCGGCCCGGGCGCGGTATCCAGTATCCGTTCTTCAAGCCCGAACCGGGCCAATGGCACGCCGAGTGGGACGAGGCAAAGCTGGAGCCATGGAAGATGGTGATGCGCCAGTTGATGCATCACCACGCGACCAATCCGAACAGCACGCTGCGTCAGATCAGCACGGAGTTCATCCCCAATCCAGACTATGGCGGCGGGGCGAAGTATTCCATCTTTGAACAGAACGTCGCCTGCGCCAAGTGGTTTCGCCAGACCTGGGCGGCGACGACCGCCGCCACATGGGATCGCGGCAGGGCATGGGCCAGCCGAGCGCACGTGCGAATCAGATGGACGGTGTTCCGGCGGCTGTCGCCGCCGCTATCCATAGAATCGCGCGCCGCACGCTCGAGGCATCGGCGCCGTTCGTCAGGCGATCATCAGGTCGGCGAGGTCGGGTTTGCGCAGGAAGCCCGACATCTCGGCGGAGTGGAACGGGTTCATCACGGCCGAGCGGCCGTGCTCGGTCCAATAGTAGTTGTGGGCGCGCGGATCGCTCCACACCTTCGTCAGGTTGCGTTCGTCAACTAGGCGGTTGTAGCGCCAGAAGGCATCCGGCCGGACCTCCATCGCGGCGCCGTTGCCCAGGACCAGCGCCTCCATGCACTGGAGCGCATAGTGGGCAACCTTCTCGTGGAACGTCGCCACGGTAAGCCCGCCATTGGTGTTCGGGCCGTAGACCGACCAAAGATTGGGAAAGCCCGGCATCATGCAACCAAGGTAGGCGCGCGCCCCATCCTTGGACCACAGGTCGTCCAGCGTCTGCCCGCCGCGGCCGGTGATGGTCATCGGATAGAGGTATTCCGTCGCGTGGAAGCCGGTCGCGTAGACGATCACGTCGGCCTCATGCAGCGTCCCGTCCTTGGCCACGATGCCGCGCGGCTCGATACGCTCGATCCCGCTGGTAACCAGGCTGACATTGTCGCGCCGCAGGGCGTCCAGGATCGAATAGTCCGGGTCGACGACAACCGCGCGGGCCGACCAGACCGGGTGCGGCGGAGTCATGGTCGCCACAAGCGCGGGATCGTCGAGCTTGCGCTCCAAGAATTCGATGCACCCTTCGCGGGCGCGCTTGTTGAGCGGGTTGCAGGCGTAGGGATCCTGGAACGCCGGATCAATCTCCGCGACATTGGCGATGCGGTCGAGCGAGCAGGTCCGCGCACGCATGAAGTTGGTGTGGAACGGCAGGTTGCGGTCGAGCCAGTTGATCTGCGGCGGGAAGGGCGACCGGTAGCCAGGGACCGGAAACAGCCATTGCGGCGTCCGCTGGAACGCGGTGACGTGGGCTGCCTCCAGCGCGAGCTCGGGGATCATCTGGTAGCCGGTGCAGCCGGTGCCGATCACCGCGACCCGCTTGCCCTTCATGTCGAAGCCCTGCGGCCACCGCGCCGTGTGCCAGGCGGTGCCGGCAAAGGTCTCGGCGCCCGGGATCGCCGGGATGTTCGGCCGGCTGAGGAAGCCGACGGCCGTGATGACGGCGCGGGAGCGGATCGTGCGGGCGCCTTCCGACCCCTCGATGTCGATCCGCCACTCGCCGGCGGCCTCGTCCCAGGTCAGTGCCTTCACCTCGGTGTTGAACTGGATGTGTCGGCGCAAGTCGAAGTGGTCGGCGACCCAGTCGAAATACTTCACATTCTCCCGCCACTCGCAGAACGGGTTCGGATAGGGGAAGTCGACGCCGAACAGATGGGTGTAGGAACGGCTGGGCGTATCGACCCGGGCACCCGGGTATCGGTTCTCCCACCAGGTGCCGCCGACGCCGTCGTTTTTCTCGATGACGGTGAACGGGAACCCAGCCTCGCGCAGTTGGAGCGCGGCGTTCAGCCCGCCCATGCCGGCGCCTATCACCGTAACGGTGAAGTCCTTGAGGCGCGAGGGATCGGGTTTCGCCTGCCAGTGCAGCGATCGCACCGCCGGGTCGAGCGCCAACTCCTCCACGTGATGCCGCAGGTCATCGCCTTCCATGGTCCGACCCAGCATCAGGCCCAGGCTGGCCGCGAGCCGTTCTGGTGGGCCGACGGCGATATCGCCAGCGCCGCTGTCGCGGTAGGCCTTCAGGAACTCGGCGGCCTTGCGCCGGAGTAACGCCACGTCCGCTTCGGTCGCCGGCGCGGCAACGTCGAAGTAGCCAGCCAGCACCATCTTCACGCGCGTCGCCGCCACTTCCGGATCGCCGGTGAGTTGGTAGAGCAGGCCACGCAGGACCATGGGATCGGCATGGGCGATCGCATCCTCGATCACCGCGTCGCTCGCTGCCTGTAGCTCCGGTCGTGATGCCATTTCCCGCTTGGTCATAGGCTTAGTCCTCCACCGCATCGTTACTCATGCTCGATTCGAGCCGACTTTCCCCCAGATGAGCAGCTCATCCGGCAATCTTGGATGGTATGCTAACCGCCGTCCGAGGACCTTCGCAACGGCGGAGGTGTCGGCGAGGCGGTCGCGGCCGGCGCCACTCGCTTATGGTTGCC
>JBIKPD010000526.1:0-2595 GCA_044357665.1 Roseateles sp.
TTGATCCTCGGGGTGTTCATGTTCCAGATCCGCGAACAATTCGACAGCCTCGACATCAGCCATCTCGAGCAATTGAAAGAAGACCAATGAGCGCCCCGCTGGCTCTGCTGCTCGGCACGCCCTTGCTCGGCGGCCTGCTGCTAGGTCTGGTCGGCCATCGAGATCGGGCACGCGATATCAATGTCGCTTTCAGCGGGGTGACCTTCTTGGCCGCCTGCTGGCTGACCACACAGATCGTCCGCGACGGGCCGCAGCTGTTCTGGGACAGCGAGTTCTATGTCGATGCGCTGAACGTTTTCCTGCTCACGCTGACCGCCTTCGTCGGGCTGACGACGACGATTTTTTCGCGCCCGTATATGCGCATCGAACAGGACCGCGGCAAGATGACGCCGCCGCGGTTGCGCCTGTATCACAGCATGTACCAGCTGTTCAACTTCACTATGCTGCTGGCGCTGACGACCAACAATATGGGCATCCTCTGGGTGGCGATGGAGGCGGCGACGCTGACAACCGTGCTGCTGGTCAGCGTCTACCGCACCGCCGCCAGCCTCGAAGCCGCGTGGAAATATTTCATCCTCTGCGGCGTCGGCATCGCACAGGCCTTGTTCGGCACGGTGCTGCTCTATATGGCGGCTGAAAAAGTCATCGGTGCCAGCGGCGGCGCCCTGCTGTGGACCCATCTCGACGCGGTCAAATCGCAGCTCGACCCCAACATCATCACGCTTGCTTTTGCCTTCTTGTTCATCGGCTACGGCACCAAGGTCGGTCTGGTGCCGGTGCACAACTGGCTGCCTGACGCCCATGCCGAAGGGCCGACGCCGGTCTCGGCCGTGCTCTCGGGGCTGCTGCTCAACGTGGCGCTGTATGCGATCCTGCGCTGCAAGGTGCTGACTGACGGCGCCCTGCACAGCCAGCAGCTGACCGGCCAGCTGATGATGGGTTTTGGTCTGCTGTCGGTGGTCGCGGCAGTGTTCTTCCTGATCCGGCAGAAGGACGTCAAGCGCATGTTCGCCTATTCGTCGATCGAGCATATGGGCATGATGACTTTTGCCTTCGGCCTGGGCGGGCCGATCGCCAGCTATGCCGGGCTGCTGCACATGACCGTGCATTCATTGATCAAGTCGGCGATCTTCTTTGCCGTAGGCCACGCCACGCAAAAAGCCGGCAGCCAGTTGATGGACGAAATCCGCGGGCTGATCCGCGTCAGCCCGACCGTCGGCTGGGGGCTGATGCTGGGGACGCTGGCGATCCTGGGCATGCCGCCGTTCGGCGTGTTCGCGAGCGAATTCCTGATCGTCACCACCGCGATGCGCGAGCAAGCCTGGGCCACGCCGTTCCTGCTGATCGCGCTGGGGCTGGCCTTTGCCGCGGTATTCAGCCGGGTGCAGCCGATGGTCTTCGGCGAGACCACCTTGAAACCGCTGGACCATCAACCGGCGCTGCTGCCGGTCTTCGTCCACCTGTTGCTGGGGCTGATGCTGGGCCTTTATATTCCGCCCTATCTGGACCGCTGGTACCAGCAGGCAGCCGCAATGCTGGTGGGCCAATGAACAGCTTGTCAGAACAAGGTTTTGCCATCCAGCGCCTGAACGCACCGCTGCCGATCTGGCGCGCCAGCGTCGACCGCCAGGCCTGGGCAGCGCTGGCGCCCAGGCTGGCCAGCAGCGGCGGCAGGTTGATCTCGGTCTGGGGCAGCGCTGAAGGCTCGGTGCTGGCGGCATACGGCATGGCCGAAGGCTTGCTTTGCGTCGAACTGAGCGATGCTCGGCCGGTGCCCGACTTGTCGGCGACCTTTCCATTTGCCGGCCGGATGCAGCGCGCGATGGCCGACCTGTGCGGTCTGCAGACCGAAGGCAGCCTTGACCAGCGCCCCTGGCTCAACCATGGCCTATGGCATCAACCCCCAGGCAAGCTGCCCGACGACTATCCGTTCGTGCGCGTCGAAGGCGAAGGCGTGCACGAGATCGCGGTCGGGCCGGTGCATGCCGGCATCATCGAACCCGGTCATTTCCGCTTTTCAGTCGTCGGCGAGAAATTGTTGCGCCTGGAACAAAGGCTCGGCTACACGCACAAAGGCATAGGCCGCCTCTTCACCGAAATGGCGCCGCTGGATGCTTACCGGCTCGCTGGCCGCGTCTCGGGCGACAGCACCGTTGCCTATGCCTGGGCCTATTGCATGGCGCTGGAGTCGGCCTGGGGCTGCGAGATTCCGGCGCGGGCGGGCTGGCTGCGGGCCTTGATGCTTGAGCGTGAACGCGTCGCCAACCATCTGGGCGACCTCGGTGCGCTGGGCAATGACGCCGCGCTGGCTTTCGGCCTGGCGCAGTTTTCGCGCCTGCGTGAGGACTGGCAGCGCTTGTCGATGACAGCGTTCGGCCATCGCCTGATGATGGACCAGCTGCTGCCCGGCGGCGTCAAAAGCGATCTGTCGCAGGCCATGGCGCAGGCCATGCTTAGGCAGTGCGATGCGGTCGAGCACGAACTGCGCGAGTTGCAGCTGATCTACGACGAACATGCCGGCTTGCAGGACCGCTTCATGAACACAGGCCGGGTGACGCCCGAGCTGGCCGCTCAGCTCGGACTGACGGGAATGGC
>JBIKPD010000186.1:0-7523 GCA_044357665.1 Roseateles sp.
CGGCGCGTTTGTTTGAGTCCCGCGTGAACGAGGCCGTGGCTCAGGGTGCAAAGCTTCTGGTGGGCAATCAGCGCGTGGGTGCGCTTTATTCGCCCACCGTGTTGGACCATGTCACACCCGATATGAAGGTGGTTCGCGAAGAAACATTTGGACCGGTCTCACCGGTGATCCGATTCCACGATCTGGAAGAGGCGATTCGTATTGTCAATGGAACCGCCTATGGCTTGTCGTCGTCGCTATGCACTAACCGCCTTGATGTCATCACACGCTTTGTAAACGAACTCCATGTGGGAAGCGTCAACGTGCGCGAAGTGCCGGGCTATCGATTGGAGCTCACGCCATTTGGCGGCATCAAGGACTCGGGTCTGGGCTACAAGGAAGGCGTGCTCGAAGCCATGAAGAGCTTTACCAACGTCAAGACCTATTCCTTGCCCTGGCCAGCCTGAGGTCTGCGGTTGCCGCCGGGCAGATTGTGCTCTCTGCATTGATGCGTGCAGTGTGGAACCTCTGGTCCAAGCGAGTGATTCACCTTGCAAATCCAGGCAACTCAAAAACCCGCTCGGATTACCGTAGCGGGCTTTTTCTTGTCCGATATTTGCCAAGCCAGGCTAATGCGTCTTGCGTGCCGGCATCAGCAAAATATTTGCACCTGCATTGCCGGTGCGTTCAGCCTTGGCGGCCCCGGTGACGAAACCTCGTGACGCGAGTGACCAGTTTTCGGTGGCTAGAGCCGGGCTGATCCAGCGCATCGATGGCCCTGCCAAACCGCCTTCGACCGCGGCGCAGACGATGCGCTCGCAGGCTTCGGAGGTGAGCCCGAGTGCCAAGCGCTGCCAACGCGAGTTGATCAGCGGGTCGCACCACAAATCCTCAAGCGACTGGCGCAATTCCAGCAGTCCGGCGGGCCGGTTGGCGGCGCTGCGACGTTCCAACAACAACGCCATGAAATTGTCGAAAGCACGCCGGATTTCCTTTGAAGGCATCTGACCGGCGATCGATGAGCAGCGCCGGCCATGGCCGGCCTGGGTGAATTGCCGGCTCAGGATCAATTGCAGCGACTGCACCGGATTGAGCACCCGAAGCCGGTTCGGCGGCAGGACCAGCAGCGGCATGCAGGCCGCCTTGGCATGGGCCATTGGCGTGGCAAAAGAAACCAGCACCGCAAGCCTTGCCCATTCTTCGGTGGTCAAGCTGGCTTTGCATTCCTGCCCGACCTGCGGTACAGCATTGACCTGCCGGGCCAGCGCCAGCAATTGATCGACCGTCTTGTCGGCTTTGGCCTGGTTGGCGCGCCGGCTCATCAGGGCCAGATTGCCCGCGGCATAGGCGCCGTCATCGCAGACCCGGTCGACCGATGCATCCGACCCAATACCGCTGCCATGGGTCAATAATTCGCGCGTGATCGGGCAGCAAGCCACATCAATCTGGCGCAGATAAGTCGGGCTGACCTCGGAGCCTTCAAACACCCGTCCGTGCCGCCAAGCCCCCAGACGGAGTTGCAGCCAGCTGCGGGAAAACCGATTGACCAGCAGAGTGCGCTGACCGAAATTGATCCGGCTTGCCTCCCAGCCCTGACGTACCGAACTCAAGGGGTGCAGATGCTCGTTCGGCGGCACGAGGCCGTAATGGCCGAAGTCCCAGCCGATCTCAAAACCGGTGTCGGCAAGACGTTCGTCAACAAGCGCAGGCCGAGCCAGCCTCTGCACTTTGAAATGAGCCATGGCAAGATCCTGTCAACTGAGCAACAGCTTGATGCTATTCATGCAGGCCGGTGAATTTCGATTCCTTGGGTGCCAAGGAATGCGACTTTGAGAACAAATCCGCAGTTTTACTATTTGCTTGCTTGCTTGCTGCAAGTTGTTTTACAAAGTCCGCTGCCGCTTCCGCTGCGTTCCGGGCGTCAGGCCGGTGCTACCAGGCTGCTGCCAGAAATGTCATCGAGTCGGTGTCGCGCCGCCAGATGGCAGAGTCGCTGCGTACGGCGAGCCACCAGGTTTGCATCGAAGCCAGCGGCTTTGGCTTGGCAAATGCCGTGGGCGTGAGCAGCGCGACACAACAGGCGGGTGATGGGTCCCGAACCGATCGGTACTGGATAGCGCCGACCTCGGCAGCGCGCGCGACGCGTGCAAACGCTTGCGTGGCGCTGTAGTCGCTCGGGTGTTGCCAGGCGGGCGCATCGGCGCTGAAGGGCGCCTGACGCAGATCGACCAATGAAGTGCTGACCTCGGCGGCGAAGGCGGTGTGGGCGACCGGCTCCAGCCTTTCCAGATCCACCGCATCCTTGAGAAACTTCCAGCGCCAATAGCCCAACTCGGCGCAGGCGGTGCGCACTGATTCGGCACCATAAAAGACTCCCGGATCGGTCACAGCCCGAAAGCGTGAGCCGCTGCGCAGCGGGTTGTAGCGAAACGGTGTGGCCAGCAGGTAATCCAAGCCCGCAGCGGTGGCGGGTTGGGCGGGCTTGCTGCCTTCGAGCAGGGTTTCGAGCAGGTCCTGCTCTTGGGCGTTGTCAACGATTTTCATGGTCGACGCCATGTGCTGTGCTTCGACGATGCGCCAAATTTTGCCCCGCCAGGGGTTGGCCTCAGACGCGACTGCGTGAGGCATCCAGATATTGAACGACACGTACCAGTCCTTCCGCGCTGCGAATGAGTTCGATGGGCCGACCATTCAATCCGAGGTTTTCGCTGGCAAGCCATTGGCGCGCTGTGGCTTCGTCGCCGACGATCGAATCCAGTGAGCGAAACACGCGAACAAAGAGCAGGGCAAAGTCCCATTCCTTGCGCTCCGGAGCCAACTGATACTCGCCGCTGTAAAGCCTTGTGATCGTGGGCGGGCTGACGCCGAGCACCTTGGCCAGCAGCGTCTTGGAGATCTCCAGTCGTTCAGCCGCCCGGGCCACGGCCTTGCTCAGCACTGCTGCTGCTGCATCCGACTTTTTGGCGGTCTGTTTCGGCACGACTGACATCAGAAGCCTCCGTTTCAATGGAAATAATATAGCACTTAAATTTCTATGGAAATTTTATTTTGCTCCGGAAAACGGGCCGTATCGGCTTCTAGGCTGGCTTGCTCGGCCCCAGCGCCTTGAACACCGCAGCCACCGGGTCTGAGTAAACGCTGGTCTGGAACTTGGCGAACAGTTCGCTGCAAATGCCTTGCGCCGATCAAGGACGTTTTGTATTGGTTTTTGCAAGGTCTGAGACCAATTCTGCAATGCGTGCCAAAGCGGATTGGTACACCGCATGGCCTTCGCGTTTGTCGACAGCCATCACCATCACCAAGAGAATGTCATCCTGCACGCCGTACACCAATCGATAGCCCTGCTTTCTGAGTTTTATCTTGTAGTGCCCGGCCAAGGCACCATGTAACTCGCCGCCCGGCACATGCGGATCGTCCAGGCGCTTCTTCAGCAACTTGCGCATTGTTTCTTTGACTGAGCCGTCAAGTGCCTGCCATTCGGCCCAGGCGCTGGGCACGAACTGAAGCCGGTACTTGTACTTGCGCAGCGGCTCAGATTTCATCAATGTCAACTTCAATGGCGCGCGAGCGCTCACCCATCCGAGACAGCACCGTGCGGTGCAAGTCCTGGTCTGACAATTCCTCGAGCAGCGCTTCAAAAAGGGCTGGCTCAAGCATGTAGAAGGCAGCCTTGTTGTGGTTCAGAACAGCAACCGGCTTACCTTTCGCATCGCGTAACACGGCAGCCGGATTCTTCTTGAATTCGGACATGCTGATGGTGTCATCGGAATAGATGGATTCCATAAATAGCTCCAATATGAGCTCTCATTATGGAGTCATTCATCCTGACGGTCAAAGTTGGAGCATGACCCATCCTCAAAGGCTGCCTGGCCGAATTCTCGATTTGATCGATGAACGTCAATCGACCTGGGCTGCCGCTTAGCGGTCGCGCCAGCAGCCCCGGCCTGCGATCACGTCGGCGCTGATCGCGACACGTTGGCGGCCTGGCAAACATCGAGCGGCAGCTACGCGGCGTTGACCGATTCGTCGTGCAGTCCCGCATGCAGTGAGTGGTGGACAGGCTCCCTCAAGTGCGCCCGCATAGGGCGGGTCAAGTCCGGACCTTGGGGGCCGCGGTTTTCTTTGCGCGGCAGGCGTCGGAGCAGTAGCGCACTGAGTCCCAGTTCTTGGCCCAGGCTTTGCGCCAGCTCATGGGCCGCTCGCACACCACGCAGGGTTTGGAGGGCAAGCTGCTTTTGTTGCCCTTGAACGCGGTTTTCATATGGCGCCCGAGCGGTCGTCATCGGCAGCTTGCAGCAAGTCACCGAACAGGTCGGCTTGCTGCGCGCAGGCTGCGCCTGACGCGGCGCCAGCAACGGCATTCGCCCCGCGCCGCCGAACTGCGCCTGCCTTCAGACCGCCTTTGCGCGAACCGTGGCGCGCTTGCACGGCGTCCGCCTCGGCCCTTGCCTCGGGGGTTTTGCGCAACCCATACAGCCGGTCTTTGGCGGTCTGGACCGCCAGCTTGTCATTGACGATCGGCGCCGGGTAGTCTTGCCCGATCACGCAGCCGGACATGCGTTCAATCGTGGCGTCCATCTTCCAGGGCTCAGCCAGGTAGGGCAGGGGCACGCGGGCGAGTTCCGGCACCCAATGGCGGATGAAGTGGCCTTGTGGGTCCTGGTCTTGCGCCTGTTTGGTGGGCGAGTAAATGCGCAGCGTGTTGATGCCGGTGGTGCCGCTTTGCATCTGCATCTGGCTCCAGTGGATACCGGCCTCGAAGTCCAGGAACTGGCGCGCCAAGAAGATGCCGGTGGGGCGCCAGTGCAGCCACAGGTGGTAGGAGGCAAAACTCACCAACATCGCCCGCATCCGGAAGTTCAGCCAGCCGGTGGCATTGAGCGATCGCATGCAGGCGTCCACCATCGGGTAACCGGTCTGGCCTGCGCACCAGGCCTCAAAGCGGCTGCAGTCAAAGTCGTTTTCACGCAAGCCATCGCAGACCCGCGCGAAGTTTTCCAGCTCGATAGCGGGCTGGTCTTCGAGCTTTTGCATGAAATGGCAGTGCCAGCGCAAGCGCCCGCTGAAGCTGCGCAGCGCCTTTGCCAGCGGGCGGTCTGCGGTGCGGGCGATGGCTTGCTCGGTGGTCTGGTGCACCGCGCGCATCGAGATCGTGCCAAACGCCAGGTGCGGGCTCAGGCGGCTGCAGGCATCCGTAGCGCTCAGGGGGCTGGACATGGCGCGCTGGTAGTCGCGCCCGCGCCCGTCCAGAAATCCGTCCAGTTCTGCCCAGGCGCTGGCTTCTGTGCCGGCTTGCACGACTTTGGTTTCAGCCCGCAGGCCCAGTTGGTTGAGGGTGGGCAGGTCTTCCATTGCCATGCCCGCTGCAGCAGCAAAACCGCCTTGGGCCAGAACAAGGGGCGCGTCCATCCGGGCCTGCCAGCGTTGCGCCCAGCCAGAGCGCGAGCGCAGGCGCCGCACCACGCCGGTTTGCGTCCATTCCTGCCAGACCACACCGTTTGCCTTGCACCAGCCGGCCACCGCCTGATCGCGCCGATAGGTCCACATCGGACCGGTTTCTTCGTGGCTGAGCAGGTGGGTGAACCGAGTTTCGGCTTGCAGCGTAGCCAGCACATCGGCGCTATTGCCCACGCGCACCAGCAAGGGCAAACCGCGTGCCGCGAGGGACTTGCGCAATGGCGCCAGGCTGTCCAGCGCAAATTGCAAATGTGCGGCGCTGAATTCAGGGCTCTCCAGCCACTGCGGCTCAATGATGTAGAGCCCCATTGCCGATTCAAAATTCTGCGCCGCCGCCAATGGCGCATGGTCGTCCTGTCGCAAATCACGCTTGAACCAGACCAGGGCAGCGGCGTTCGGAGGGCGGGGTTGTGGCATCGCCAAGACTTTAGCAAACGACGCTGTTTTGCGCGGCCGTAAGGACTTGAGCCACGGTGATCAGGTGACCGTCACTTTGCTCTGTCCCCAGGAGGTTCCCTTGCTTTTGGTGCCGATGCGCTTGGACAGGTCCTGTGGGTGGGAGATCACGTCGACCTTGGGGCCAAGCACGACCGGCCTGGCGATCATCGCGCTGCCTGACCGGATTCTCGAATTGATCGGCGAATTCACTCAGCCTGGGCTGCCGCTTCGCGCAGCCGCGCCAGCAGCCCCGAGCTGCGCTGGGTTGGCGAATCGATGGCCTGGGCGATCACCTCGGCACTGGCGCTGATCGCGACACGGTGGCGGGCGCGGGTGACTGCCGTATAGAGCAACTCGCGGGTCAGCACAGGGCTGCGCTGTTCGGGCAGCAGCACCAGCACCGCGTCGAATTCCGAGCCTTGCGATTTGTGCACGGTCATCGCGAAAGCGGTCTGGTGCGTGGGCAGGCGCACCGGCGCCACGGCGCGCAGTCCACCGCCGGCATCGGCAAAGAACACCATCAATTCGCCCGAGGCATCGGGCAGGGTGATGCCGATGTCGCCATTGAAGAGCTTGAGCAGAGGGTCGTTGCGCAGCACCATCACTGGCCGGCCGGCATACCAGGGCTGGCGCGGGTCGTTGCTGCCTGGCTGCATCGCGGCCAGCAGCTTGCGCGCATATTGGGTCACACGCTCGTTGATTGCTATGACGCCGCGCGGTCCTTCGTGCAGCGCACAGAGCACGCGGAATTTGCCGAATGCCGCAGTGATCGCCGCGGCGTCTGAACTGTCGCGGCGCAGCGCCTCGAAATAATCGGCATAACCCGCCAGCATCAGTGCCAGCGCGGCCGGGCAGGGCAAGGCAGTGCCTTCAGCAAACCAGCGTACCGACTGATCGACGCCGCTACGCAGCCAGGCCAGCGCCTGCCCGGAACGCCCGCCCTTGATGTCGGCAGCGAGGCGGCCGATGCCCGAGTCTGCGGCAAAGCGGAAGTTGCGGTTGAACCAGCTGACCGAATCCTGCAGCGCGCTGGCGCGGATGGCCGGCGGCGGGATGATCTGCGCGGGGCTCAGGCCACAGAGCGCGGCGAGTTCCTGCTTGCAGTTTTCACTCAAGCCCGGATCGGCGCTGAGGTCCGAAAACACCGCGCCCGCTTCAACCGCCGAGAGCTGGTCTTTGTCGCCGAGCAGGATGATGCGGGCGGTCTCGGGCACGGCTTCCAGCAGCCTGGTCGCCAGCGCCAGATCGAGCATTGACGCTTCGTCGACCACCAGCGCATCGATCGCCAGCCGATTGCCCGCGTGATGAGTGAAGCCGTTCGGCGTGACGCCGAGCAGGCGGTGGATGGTGAACGAATCGGCCGGCAGACGGGCGCGGATGTCCTGCGGCAAATGGCTTGAACGCGCGATGACTGTCTCGGTCATCCTGGCGGCGGCCTTGCCGGTCGGTGCGGCCAGCGCGATGCGGCAATCCGGATCCTGCGCGATCAGGCAGGCGAGCAGATTGACCAGGGTGGTCGTCTTGCCAGTGCCGGGTCCGCCGCTGATGATGCTCAGCCGCTGGCGCAGCGCCATCGCGGTGGCCAGTTGTTGCCAATCGACGCTGCGTTCGGGGCTGCATTTTGGGCTGACGTCAGCTTCGGCCAGCCA
>JBIKPD010000528.1:0-2592 GCA_044357665.1 Roseateles sp.
GATCGCATCGTCGATCTGCACCCGCAGCAGACGCCGCACGGTCGGATCCATCGTCGTTTCCCATAACTGGCTCGGGTTCATTTCGCCCAGGCCCTTGTAGCGCTGGCGGCCGACCGAGTTTTCAGCTTGGGCCATCAACCAGGCCATCGCGGCGCGGAAGTCGTTGACCTTGCTTTCCTTGGCGCGTTCGCCGTCACCCTTGCGCACCAGCGCGTTCTCGCCCAGCAGACCCCGGAAGGTAATGCCCGAGTTGGCCAGCACCGCATAGTCGGCGCCATGGATGAAATCGGCGTTGATGATGCTCGAGCGCGTATTGCCATGCTGCTTGCGGCTGATGCGCAGCAGCAACTTGTCAGTGCGGGCGTCGTATTCGCTGTGGACTTCGGCCTGATGCAGGGCAGCCTGCATCGCAGCGGCGGCAGCTTCGGCGTTCTCGGTCGTGTCGAGATTGATTGCCAGGCCGCTGGCCAGCACGCGCAGTGCTTCAAAATCCATCCAGTTCGACAAGCGTGAAATCACGCTCTCGGAGAGCACATATTGTCTGGCCAGCGCCTCGAGCGCTTCGCCCTTGAGCAGGCCGTCGCCAATGCCGGTGTACAGCTGCGCATCCTGCAGCGCGACCTTCAGCAAGAAGCCGTCGAGCTCATGGGCGTCTTTCAGATATTGCTCATGCTTGCCGACCTTGACCTTGTAGAGCGGCGGCTGGGCGATATAGATATGGCCGCGCTCGCACAGCTCGGGCATCTGGCGGTAGAAGAAGGTCAACAGCAGCGTGCGGATATGGGCGCCGTCAACGTCCGCATCGGTCATGATGATGATGCGGTGGTAGCGCAGCTTGTCGGGGTTGAAATCGTCGCCGCCGGCGCCGCGGCCGATGCCGGTGCCCAAAGCGGTGATCAGCGTCAGGATTTCATTGCTGGTCAGCAGCTTTTCGTAGCGCGCTTTTTCGACGTTCAAAATCTTGCCGCGCAGCGGCAGGATCGCCTGGAACTTGCGATCGCGCCCCTGTTTGGCCGAGCCGCCGGCCGAGTCACCCTCGACGATGTAGATCTCGCACAGCGCCGGATCTTTTTCCTGGCAATCAGCCAGCTTGCCCGGCAAGCCCAGGCCATCGAGCACACCTTTGCGGCGCGTCAGTTCACGCGCCTTGCGGGCGGCTTCGCGGGCGCGGGCGGCGTCGAGGATCTTGCCGCAGATGATCTTGGCGTCGATCGGGTTCTCGAGCAGATAGTCGGTCAGCAGCCGGCCGACGATGTCTTCGACCGGTGCGCGCACTTCGCTGGAGACCAGTTTGTCCTTGGTCTGGCTGGAAAACTTCGGCTCGGGCACCTTGACGCTGACCACGCAGGCCAGGCCTTCGCGCATATCGTCGCCGGCCACTTCAACCTTGGCCTTCTTGGCCATGTCGTTGTCGGTGATGTATTTGTTCAGCACCCGCGTCATCGCCGCGCGCAACCCGGTCAGGTGTGAGCCGCCGTCGCGCTGCGGGATGTTGTTGGTGAAGCAGAGCACGTTCTCGCTGTAGCCGTCGTTCCACTGCATCGAAACTTCGACGCCGACATTGGTGCCCTGGTCGCTGAGCTTGTCGCCCTGGGCGTGGAAGATCGTCGGGTGCAAGGTGTTCTTGCCCTTGTTGATGAAGGCCACGAAGCCCTTCACGCCGCCGGCATATTCGAAGTTGTCTGCCTTGTTGTTGCGCTCGTCGACCAGGCGGATCTTCACGCCGTTGTTCAAGAAGCTCAGCTCGCGCAGCCGCTTGGCCAGGATTTCATAGTGGAAATCGACGTTGGTGAAGATTTCTTCATCCGGCGAAAAATGCACTTCGGTGCCGCGTTTGTCGGTATTGCCGATGATCTTCATCGGGCTGACTTCGACCATATTGCCGGCGCCATCGTCAGCCATTTCAAGCAGGCGGTCCTGCACGAAGCCCTTCTTGAATTCGATCTGGTGGATCTTGCCGTCGCGGCGCACAGTCAGTCGCAGATTCTTCGACAAGGCATTGACGCAGGAAACGCCGACGCCATGCAGACCGCCCGAGACCTTGTAACTGTTCTGGTTGAACTTGCCGCCGGCATGCAATTCGGTCAAGGCGATTTCAGAGGCCGAGCGCTTCGGCTCATGCTTGTCGTCCATCTTCACGCCGGTCGGAATGCCGCGGCCGTTGTCGATGACCGAGATCGAATTGTCAGTATGGATGGTGACGATGATGTCATCGCAATGGCCGGCCAGCGATTCGTCGATCGCGTTGTCGACCACTTCGAACACCAGATGGTGCAGGCCGGTGCCGTCCGAGGTGTCACCGATATACATGCCTGGACGCTTGCGAACCGCCTCCAGCCCTTCCAGGATCTGGATCGAATCAGCGCCATAGACATCAGCCGCAGCGGCCGCAGCGGTTTGCTTGTCGCTCAGACCTTCCGGATTGTTGTGCGGGTCCGGCATGGCTTCGGAATTCGGGACTTCTGTCATCAGGGGCTCTCTCTCACGCGGCGATGGTGCGACCCATGCCTCAAAATTGCATCAGCGGGCCAGACTGGCCCGCTGCGGTTTTTCAGGATGCCGTCAGGCTCAGATGCGCATCGGCATCACGAC
>JBIKPD010000529.1:0-2590 GCA_044357665.1 Roseateles sp.
AGCAGATGCGCGATCAGATCGGCCGTGCCTTCGCGAATCCAGACCGGCGGCCTGAAACCGGCATGGTTGTTGTCGAGCTGCTTCTGCAACTCATGGGTCAGCTCATGCAAGGTGGTCTTGACCGCCAGCTCATAGGCCGCCGCGCGGCTCTGCTTGGGCGTGAATTTGAGCGCAATCTGCCCGCGGCTGTTCGACAGGCCGCCGCTGAGCTCGCCCTGCAGCTCGGCGCGCGATTCACTCAGATTCATATCCTTGTGCAGGATCTGCGCATAGTCATCGACGCCGGCACCGACGTAGATCTGGGTGTCGCGTGTCAGGCGGACCTTCAGGACGTCGTTGACCAGGCGGTCGAATTCAGCGCTGGCCTGGCGCACCAGACCGAGCCAGTCGCGTTCGACCTGCTGCGCAAATTCGTCGTTCACATAACCGCCCATCTGCACCGCCACATGGGCACGGTCGGGGCGCAGCACGATCTCGTCGTCGAGCGCGATCAAGCGGCATTGGCTGCCCCCCATGCTGCGGCAGCCTGCCAGCGCAAGGTCGATCGACCGGCGGCTGGCCTCGCCCAGGCCCCAGCTGCCATCTGCCGAGAAAGCCAGCGCGCGCGGCTTGGCCGCCGCCATGAAGGTTGCCCAGGCCTTGCGGACTTCAGGCCTGTCATTGCTGGCATCGACCAGCGTCACCGGACGCAGCGCTGGGACAGCCTTGACAGGGCTTGGCGCCGGCTTGGCTTCGACCTGCTGCAGCAACAAGCTCGGGCTGATGCCAAAGGCCGCGGCAAACTGCCCGTTGGCGTCAAAGCCGTCCTGTCCGGCCGCTTGTAGATAGGTCCGCATGCGCGGATGAAAGTCTGCGCCCAGACGGCTTTGCAAGGCTTCGACAGCCGCCTGACTGAGCTGCCGATTCAGGCGGGCGCGCTGCTGGGCCTGCAGCAGTTGTTCGGCTCGCAAGGGATCGGCAATCGCCGGCCGGCTGAGCGCCGGCAAAGCGGTCTGCAGCGGCGGCAAGCCCAGCTCGGCCAAGGTCTGCCAGGCCACCATTTCGGCCAAGCCGGCCGGCAGCCAGGCCGGCAATTTCTTGGTCTGGCCCAGGCTCAATTGGTCAACCAGCGCCAGCATGGCCAGGCGCACCGGCCGGATCAAGGCGCGTTGACGCAACTCGGCTTCACCCAGGCCTGCCTCGACCAGCAGCAGCGTCAGGCCTTCGGGCAAGCCGGACTTGGGCGCAGCCGCCAGGCCCAGTTTCAAGCGATCGCTGAGGTCGACACCATATTGACTGCGCGCCAGCAGGTCAACCGATTGAAGGGCCGCGCGGGTCCGCGGCAACCATTGCGCCTCGACCTGCCGGGACCAGCGGTCCTCGCCCGCCGCAGTCGCCAGGCTGATCTCCGCCCGGCCCGAGCCTGCCAGGCATAGCAAGGCCAGACCCAAGCTGCCAAGCCGGACGATGGCGCAGCGAAGAAAGCTGAATTTGACTGGCATGTGATGCATTCCGTTCAAGCCGCGAACGGTAGCAGAGCTGGCTGGCGGCGCTGCAGCTTCGGGCCAGGTCGGTCTGATTTCGAGGCTAGTCCGCCTTTGCGCCCGAACTGTCGACGACCTTCTTCCACATCTCGTAATCCTTCTGGATGCGTTGCGCGAACTCGCGCGGCGTCGAGTTGATCGGGTCTGCGCCCTGGTCGTTCAACTTCTTGCGCACGTCAGCCATGGCGGTGATCTTGCGCAGTTCCGCATTGAGCTTGTTGACGATCTGCTCGGGCGTTCCAGCGGGAGCAAAGATGCCGTACCAGACGATCACCTCGAAGCCCGGCAGTCCCGACTCGTTGGCCGTGCTGTAGTCCGGGAATTGCGGTGAGCGCTCGATGCTGGTCAGCGCAATGGGTTTGATCTGCTTGTTGTCGATCGCCGGCTTGAGTGAGGGCATGTTCGCAATCAGGATCTGCACGTCGCCGCGGATCAGCCCCATCAGCGCAGGTGCCGAGCCCTTGTAAGGAATGTGCTGCGCGTCCACGCCCGCCTGCTGCTTGAACAACTCGCCCGCCAAGTGGTGCGAGGTACCGTTGCCCGCAGAGCCGAAGTTCACCTTGCCCGGGTTGGCCTTGGCGTAGGCGATGAGGTCCTGCAGCGAATTTACCGGCAGGCTGTTCGGCACGGCAATCACGCTGGGCGTCAACGCAAACAGCCCGATCGGCGCCAGATCCTTGAGCGGATTGATGGCGAGCTTTTTGTACAGACTGGGGTTGATGCTGATGGTGCTGACCGAGCCCATCATCAGCGTGTAACCGTTGGGCTCGGCGCGCGCCGCGAGTTCGGTGCCAATAGTGCCGCCTGCGCCGGCCTTGTTGTCCACAACGATAGGTTGGCCCAAGGCACGGCCGAGTTTGTCCGCCACGAGGCGCGCCATGATGTCGGTGCCACCACCCGGCGTGAACGGCACGATCATCGTGATCGCCTTGTTCGGGTAGTCGGCACCTTGCGCCATCACGGAGGGAAAGGCCGCGGTCAGGGCGCAGCACGCCAGCAGCCCGGCCTGGATTCTGGTCTTCATAGTTGTCCCCTTAGGATGCTCTGCATAACCCCTCACGGCTTGT
>JBIKPD010000530.1:0-2582 GCA_044357665.1 Roseateles sp.
ATCGTGATGATCTGCACCGGCACCGGCAGCGCACCAATGCGCGCGATGACCGAATGGCGCCGCCGTTTGCGCGCCAGCGGCAAGTTCGAAGCCGGCAAGCTGATGCTGTTTTTCGGCGCGCGCACGCAGCAGGAACTGCCCTATTTCGGTCCCTTGCAGAATCTGCCCAAGGACTTCATCGACATCAACTTTGCATTTTCCAGAACACCCGGCCAACCCAAGCGCTATGTGCAGGACCTGCTGCGCGAACGTGCTGCCGACCTCGCGCCGCTGCTGAATGATGCCGACACCTGCTTCTATGTCTGCGGCCTCAAGGGCATGGAAGAAGGCGTCTTGCTGGCAATGCGCGACATCGTGCAGAACGCCGGCCAGGACTGGGAACGGATCGGTGCAGCGCTCAAACGCGAAGGTCGCCTGCATCTGGAAACCTATTGATGCTGCGCTTTCAAACGCCGCCCGATCTGCCAACCCAAAACTGCTGATTCCCAGATGAAATTCAAGGACTTCCATGCCGGACAGGTCATCGCCGCCGGCCCCTATCTCGTGACTGAAGCCGAGGTGATCAGGTTTGCCGATGCTTTCGATCCGCAGTGGTTTCACAACGATCCCCAAGCCGCCAGCCAGGGCAGGTTTGGCGGACTGATCGCCAGCGGCTGGCATACCTGCAGCATCGCGATGAGGCTGCTCGCCGATGCCGCTCTGCAGGGTTCCGAGTCCTTTGCCTCACCGGGGCTGGCCTATGTCAAATGGCTGCACCCGGTGCGTCCCGGCGACGCCCTGAGCGTCAAAGCCACCGTGCTGGAGACGCGGATTTCCAGCAGCAAGCCTTCGCTAGGTATATTGCGTTGGCGCTGGCAGCAATTCAACGCCGAAAACATCGAAGTGCTGGACCTCGAAGCGACCAGCCTGTTTGACCTATCCCGGAGTGATTCCCTATGAACCAGGCTTTTATCTGCGATGCGATCCGCACGCCCTTCGGCCGCTACGGCGGATCACTCAGTTCGGTTCGCACCGACGATCTCGGCGCCCTGCCGATCAAGGCCTTGATGGCGAGAAATCCCGGCGTCGACTGGTCGCAGGTCACTGATGTGCTTTACGGCTGCGCCAACCAAGCCGGCGAGGACAACCGCAATGTCGCCCGCATGGCAGCCTTGCTGGCCGGCCTGCCAATGGACGTCCCGGGCGCGACGATCAACAGGCTTTGCGGTTCGGGCCTGGACGCAGTCGGCAGCGCAGCCAGGGCGATCCGAAGCGGCGAGGCCGGGTTGATGATTGCCGGCGGTGTCGAAAGCATGAGCCGCGCGCCCTTTGTCATGCCCAAGGCCGAAACCGCCTTCAGCCGCAGCAACAATGTCTATGACACGACGATAGGCTGGCGCTTCGTCAACAAGCTGATGAAAGCGCAGTACGGTGTCGACGCGATGCCCGAAACCGCCGAGAACGTCGCCATGGATTTCGGCATCGAGCGCGAAGCCCAGGACCGGATGGCCTTGCGCTCGCAGGTCAACGCGCTGCGCGCCCAGCAAGACGGTTTCCTGGCGGCCGAGATCATCCCGGTCACGCTGCCGCAGAAAAAGGGCGATCCGATCGTGGTCAGCCATGACGAACATCCGCGCGCCAGCTCGATGGAAATTCTGGCCGGGCTCAAGGGCATCGTCCGCCCTGACGGCACGGTGACTGCCGGCAACGCTTCGGGCGTCAACGACGGTGCTTGCGCCCTGCTGCTGGCCAGCGAGGCCGAAGCCAAGCGCCATGGCTTGACGCCGCGCGCCCGCGTCGTCGGCATGGCAACCGCCGGCGTCGCGCCCCGCATCATGGGTTTCGGACCCGCACCAGCCACCCGCAAGGTGCTGGCCTTGACCGGCTTGAGTCTGGCGCAGATCGACGTGATCGAGTTGAACGAAGCCTTTGCCGCCCAAGGCCTGGCCGTCCTGCGCGACCTCGGCCTGGCTGACGATGATGCGCGAGTCAACCCGAACGGCGGCGCCATCGCCCTGGGCCACCCGCTTGGCGCCAGTGGTGCCAGGCTGGTGACCACCGCGGTCAATCAATTGCACCGCTCAGGCGGACGTTACGCCCTGTGCACGATGTGCATCGGCGTCGGCCAGGGCATTGCGCTGATCATCGAGCGCGTCTGAGCACAACCGCTGCTCTAGGCGCCCTCTCTCATTCACCTGGACCAACGGACTTGCATCTCGGACTGGCCGTTCGCCCGTTGCGCACAGAGCAGCGGGCGAGTGGTGCAGCGAAGTAAAGGAGGAGGATCGGGCAAGGCACGATCCGGGGGACATGAGCGAAACCGCTCGCCCGCTGCTCTGGACAGCGCGGCAAGTTGCCCGATGGAAACTCAGAAGCCGCCTAGACGATGTGCAGCAGCGTCGTGTTCTTGACTTCTTCCATCACCGCATAAGTGCGGGTTTCGCGCACGCCGGGTAACTGCCACAGCACCGCACCGGCGAACTCGCGATAAGCGTTCATGTCGGCAACGCGGGTCTTGAGCAGGTAATCAAAGCCGCCGGCCACCATATGGCATTCCATGATTTCGGGCCGCGCCTGTACCGCAGCCTTGAACTGATCGAATA
>JBIKPD010000148.1:0-9203 GCA_044357665.1 Roseateles sp.
TTGAAGCTCGGCGAATTGCTGGGCGAGTCCATCGTCGTCATCAACCGGGGCGGCGCCGGCGGCGTAGTCGGCGCCAGCCTTGTGGCACAGGCTCAGCCTGACGGATACACCATCCTGCTCGGCAGCAATGGCGCGCTGACGATTTCCCAACACCTGGGGCCGGTGCCTTACGACACCGTGAAAGATTTCAGTCCGGTCGGCATCGCGGCGACCTCGCAGTTCGTGCTGGTTGCCCACCCCTCGGTACCAGCCAAGAACGTCAAGGAACTGATCGCCCTGGCAAAAGCCAAAGGCGGCCAGCTGAATTACGGATCGGCCGGCGTGGGCAATGTCGGTCACCTGGCGGCTGAACTCTTCAACAGCATGACGGGGGTCCGTATGGTTCATGTGCCCTATGCGGGCGCTGGACCGATGATGCTCGACCTGCTGAGCGGCCGAGTGGACCTGGCTTTTCCCGGGCTGGCGTCGGTTGCCCCCTCCATCAAGGCCGGAAAACTTCGCGCGCTGGCAGTCTCTTCCAAGACCAGGTCTACGCTGCTGCCGGACGTCCCGACGCTGGAGGAAGCGGGTCTGACGGGCTACAACCTTGAAACCTTCTGGGCCATTCTGGTGCCTGCAAATACGCCAAAGCCGATTGTGCAAAAGCTCAATGCAGCCTTATTGAAGGCGCTCGAGAACCCGGAACTCCGCAAGACCTACCTCGACAACAGCAATGAGCCTTTCCCGAGCAGTCCGGAACAGTCGGCACAACGAATCCAGATCGATTCGCAGAAATGGGCAGAAATCATCCGGAAAGCAGACATCAAGAAAGACTGACATTCGCGCCGACTGCTGCCACACGCCAAGGCTTCTGAACCAGGAACAAGTCAAATGCCACTGAACTATGAAAGACTGAAAAACTGGAAGATCGAAGGGCTCGCCCATCGCTACTCCGCCAACGACTCGATCCTGTACGCCCTGGGCATCGGGCTGGGCCAGGATCCATTGGATGGCCAGCAACTGCGTTTCGTTTATGAGAAAGAACTGCTGACCTTGCCGACCATGGCCACAATCCTGGGCTATCCCTGGGGCTGGCTCTACAAAGCCGAGGCCGGCGTCACCCGGGCCAAGCTGGTGCATGCGGAACAGGGCATACGCCTTTTCAAGCCGATTCCGCCCGAGGGCGAACTGGTCGGCAACACAGCAGTGACGCATATCGTCGACAAGGGCAAGGAAAAAGGCGCCTTGATCTACTCAGAACGCAAGGTCTACGAAAAGAACAGCGGCGACCTGCTGTTCTCGGCAAGTGCTACAACATTCTGCCGGGCGGATGGCGGCTTCGACGGCCCGACCAGCCAGTCCAAGCCCGTGCAGCAGATTCCCGACCGGGCACCCGACTTCGTCTGCGATCTGGCAACGCTGCCGCAAGCTGCTTTGATCTACCGCCTGAGCGGGGATCGCAACCCCTTGCATATCGAACCGGCAGTCGGACGAGCGGCCGGATTCTCGGGGCCGATATTGCATGGCTTGTGCACGTTCGGCGTTGCCGGGCACGCGATTCTGAAAACTCTGTGCGACTACGACCCGACAAAACTGATCGCGATCGACGCGCGCTTTTCGGCGCCCGTTTATCCAGGCGAAATCATCCGCACCGAAATATGGCGGGACGGGGGAAAAGTGAGTTTCCGCGCGCTGGTCCCGGCGCGGGACGCTGTGGTGCTGAATAACGGCATCGCGGAGATACGCGGCTGAAGGCCGTCTGCCGGCGGTTCGGGCGACAAAGATTCATCAAAGACAAGCCCGGTTTTCCAGATTTGAAGGCACAAGCATGAATTCCACTGTGGACGACGAAACCCGCTCGATGCTCTCGAGCGCATCGAAAACGGCGTTGCAGAAACTGGGCGGCATGAACCTGGCCCGCGCGATACAGCGCGGCTCAAGAGAACAGTCCGAGGCACTTTGGCAAGCCTTCGCAGACCAGGGCTGGCTGGGCGTGCTGGTTCCAGAAGAACTGGGCGGGGTCGGCCTGGGCGTGCGGGAAATGGCAGTCATTTCCGAGGAGCTGGGACGCATAGCCGTAGCCTCGCCTTTTTCCGCCTGCGCTGTGATGAGCTCGGTGGTCTTGAGCGAAAGCAAGGGTGCTGACATGGCGTCCCATTTGAGCGATCTGATGAGCGCACAGCGCCGCTACGCGCTGGCCTGGAAAGAGACTCGCTTCCCCGACGAGGCCGACCGCATCGAGGCCGCGCTCAGCGGCCCAGGCGACGAACTTGTCGTCAATGGCCAAAAGACCCTGGTCGTCTCCGATGGGCAGCCGGATTTCTACATTGTTGTCGCGGCCCAGCAGGGCAAGCCCAGCCTTTGTCTGGTGGCAGCGCAGGCCCCGGGGGTCGAGCGTGGCGACGAATATGCCGTCGATGGCACCTGCTATCAAACCATCAGCCTGAGCGACGCACCGGTCTCGCAGGTTCTCGCCAGCGGCAAGGAAGTGGCGCGCATCCTCGACAAGGCGCTTGTCTACGGAACCTTATCAGCCAGTGCCGAGCTCTACGGCGTGATGTCCGCGGCGCTGAAGTTGACGCTGGAATATATGCGGACCCGCGTCCAGTTCGGGCAGGCCATCGGCAGCTTCCAGGCTCTGCAGCACAAGGCGGCCGACCTGTTCGTGCAGAAAGATCTGAGCTTTTCGGTGCTGAGCGAAGCCCTTGAGGCGGTCGCTGCTGGCATGAACGGAGCGGAATTGGTCGCGACGGTTGCGCGCGCAAAAGCCAGATGCTCCGACGCCGCGCTGCGCATCGTCAAGGACTCGGTCCAGTTGCACGGCGCCATCGGCTACACGGATGAATACGACCTGGGATGTCTGGTCAAACGCGCGATGGTGCTGTCGGCTTGGCTGGGCAACGGCACCCGGCAACGACGCGAATATTTCCGCGCCACCTACCTCCAATAGCGCCCGCATGCCAAGGCCACCGATCATGACGACAACAGTTGCTGAACTGAACGCCCTGCCTGAAGAAGATTTCCGCCTGCAACTGCGGGATTTTTTCGAATCGGCCTATCCCGACGAACTTCGACACCAACTGCGCCGCTTCCGCTGGAGCGAAATTCGCGACTGGACGCAGGCATTGCATCAACAGGGCTGGATCGCGCCGAATTGGCCACTTGAATACGGCGGCATGGGACTCGACGCCAGCAAACAGGTGATCTTCATGGAGGAACAAGAACGCGCCGGCGTCGGCCGTGCGCCGGACATGGGCGTGGTCAATGTCGGGCCGCTACTGATCAAGTTCGGATCGCCCGAGCAAAAGCAGTTCTATTTGCCGAAAATTCTGTCCTTCGAGCATATCTGGTGCCAGGGATATTCCGAGCCGAACACGGGCTCCGATCTGGCCAGCGTACAAACGCGCGCGGTGCTGGAAGGCGACGAATTCGTCGTCAATGGCCAGAAAATATGGACCACGCTGGCGCAGGACGCCACCCATATGTTCGCGCTGGTGCGCACCGATCCGAACGTCAAGAAGCAGGCCGGCATCAGTTTCCTGTTGATCGACTTGCGCGTGGCCGGCGTGACCATTTGTCCGATCCGCAATCTGGCCGGCCACGAGGAGTTCTGCCAGGTTTTCCTGGATAACGTCCGCGTCCCGCGCGACAACCTGGTCGGGGAAATCAACCAGGGCTGGACGCTGGCCAAGGCCCTGCTGGGCTTCGAGCGCATTTTTACCGGCAGCCCGAAGCGTTGCCAATATGTGCTGGGTCGCCTGGAGCTGACTGCCCGTCAGCGTGGCCTGTTCAATGACCAAGGATTCGTTGACCGGTTCGCCCAGGTCAGCGCCGACGTTGCCGACTTGTCAGCCGCCTATCGGCGTTACGTGGAAGTCGTCAAGCAAGGCGGAACCTTGGGCTCGGAAGTGTCCATGCTGAAAATCTGGGCCACCGAAACATTGCAACGGATTGCCGATCTGATGTTCGAGTCCAGCGGCGAGTACTCGTCCATCCCGGGCGATCACGATATGGGTGGTGAAAAAATCGATCTGGTCAGCCCTTTCTTTACGGCGCGCTGGGTCACGATTGGCGCGGGCAGCAGCGAAATTCAGCGCAACCTGATCGCGCGCAACGTGCTCGCCCTGCCTTCACATTGATGGCCGATCCGGCCGCATAGAACTCCCGTGTCCAACACCTCCAACCCCACCGGACCGGATTTATTCCGGCTGTTCAACCCCCGCGGCATTGCCGTCATCGGCGCGTCGCCAGGCAAGGGGCGCATCGGCGCCCAGGCCCTGGCCGCGCTGCGCGTCAACGGTTACGCTGGCGCGATTTATCCGGTCAACAGCAAGTACGAGTCGGTCGAAGACCTGGCCTGCTACCACTCGGTCGGTGATTTGCCCCAGCCCTGCGATGTCGCCATCATCTGCATCGGCGGCAGCCATGTGCCGGCGACCCTGCTCGCCTGTGGCAAGGCCGGCATTTCCTTCGCTGTCGTGCTCTCGGCCGGGTTCAATGAAATCGGCGCAAAAGGGGCGCAGGCGCAGGCCGAGCTCGAAGCAGCGATCCGGGTCAGCGGCGTTCGCGTCGTCGGCCCCAACTGCCAGGGCATCATGAACTTGCGCAATCGCGCCCTTTGCGGCTTCGGCGCGATCTTTCTGAACAAAGCGCTTCGCCCGGGCGAGCTGGCCCTGGTCAGCCAAAGCGGTGGATTTGGCTACGGCGTGCTGGGCCATGCGCAATATGCCGGGATCGGCTTCAACTATGTCGTCTCCACCGGCAATGAAACCGACTTGGGAACGCTCGATTTTCTTGAATATTTCATCGAGCAGGACGATATAAAGATCGTCGCGACCTATCTCGAAGGCATCCGGGACGGCCAACGCCTGCGCCGCCTTGGCGAGCGCGCGCTGGAACTGGGCAAGCCGATCCTGGTCTGGAAAGTGGGCAACTCCGACCGGGGCCGGCAGGCAGCCGCTTCGCACACGGCAAACGTCACCTCCGACTACCAGTTTTACCGCACCGCCTTCGCAACCGGCGCCTTCATTGAAATTCATGAAGTCGAAGATCTGATCGACATCGCTCGCGCCTTTGGTTCGCGCAAGCTGCCGGCGGGAAACCGCGCCGCGATCATCACGGTCTCGGGTGGCGCCGGTGTCTTGTTTGCCGATTGCTGCGAACAGTCCGGCCTGGCCCTGAGCACTTTGACTCCAGGCAGCGATGCCGCACTCAGGGAATTCCTGCCGGAATACGCCACGCTGGACAACCCCTTCGATCTGACGGCCCAGGTATTGAACGACGCTTCGCATTTCAACCGGGCGGTCAGAATCGTCGCCGAAGATCCCAACGTCGACCTGATCCTGATGCGCGCTGCGCAGACGCTGGCCAAGGGCGAACAGCTGGACATTCTCGCCAATATCCAGGCCAGCAGCGGCAAACCCATCCTGGTCGCCTGGGGCGCGCCGCCGGACCGCAACAACCAGGAAATCCTCTCGCTGGAACGGCTGCAGATCTCCTGGCATGCCACGCCCGGCCGCGCGACCTTTGCCGCGGCAGCGCTGGCCAAGTTTGCGCAGCGTCAGCGGCAATATCGGCCGGCCGATGCTGCGGCCGCTACGCCCGCCACGGCGATCAGCGCCTTGCCCGCTGCCAACGCGCAGGGCGTCATCAACGAATACGCTGCCAAGCGTTTTTTCGACCTGGCGGGCGTCACGCCGGTACCGGAAATCCTGCTCAGTCCGAAAGAGCTGGCCGGCTTGGATTCATTGCCGTTCAAGGGCCCGCTGGTTCTGAAGATCAGCTCGCCGGACATCCATCACAAAACCGAAGTCGGCGGCGTGGTGCTTGATATCACCAGCCTGGATCAGCTGAAGGAATCTGCGTCGAACATGCTGGCCGCGATCCGCCGCCTGGCGCCGCAAGCGCAGATCGATGGCCTGCTGGTGCAGCGCCAGTTGAAGGGCGTCGAAGTCATCATCGGCGTGCGCAACGATCCCTGTTTCGGTCCGCTTGTCATGGTGGGCCTGGGCGGCGTCTTCGTCGAACTGATTCGCGATGTCTCGTACCGCTTCGCCCCGTTCGATCTGCAGCAGGCCCGCAGCATGCTGCAGGAATTGAAGTCCTATCCACTGCTGACCGGCTATCGCGGACAGCCGCATGCCGATACTGCCGCCCTCGCCGAAATGCTCGTCCGCGTCGCGCAAGTCGCTCACGACCATCGCGACCAGATCGCCGAAATCGACATCAATCCGGTCTTGGTGTCGCACGAAGGCGACGGCGCTTATGTGGCCGATGCATTGATTGTTCTGCAAAACCAGCTTGAGGTTGACCATGCAAAACATTGACCCACCAGCTTCACCGCTGAATACCTACCTCGCCTACTGCCGGGAAGGCAAGCTGGCCTACCAGGTTGATGCCAGCACGGGACGCGCATTTTTCTACCCGCGCGTGATCGCGCCGATCACCGGATCGGCCGATCTGGAATGGCGCGAAAGCGCCGGCCTGGGGACGGTATATGCCACCACGACGGTCTATCGCAAAGACCAGACGCCGTACAACGTGGCGCTGATCGATGTGGACGAGGGTTTCAGAATGATGAGCCGGGTCGAAGATCTGCCGCCCGAAAACGTCCAGATTGGCACCAGGGTCAAGGTGCGGATGCATCCTGGCGGCGGTGAGCAGCCGCCCTATCCCGTCTTTACCCTTTTGCAGGTGAGCTGACCATGACGCTCAGAGGATCAATTGCGATTGTCGGAACCGCCGAATCCGATCTGGGCGCCGTCGCACCCGGCTTGTCACCCGTCGATCTGATGGCTCAGGCGACGCATCGCGCCTTGGCGGATTGCGGCTTGCAGTTGAGCGATGTGGACGGCGTCTTCGCCGCGGCCGGGCAGTTGCGCGTGCCGACGCTGACCTATTGCCAGTACATGGGCATCCAGCCGCGCTATTCCGATTCAACCGTGATCGGCGGTTCATCCTTCATGGCCCATGTTCTGCACGCGATGGCGGCCATCAGGCAGGGGCTTTGCAATGTCGCGGTGGTGGTCTATGGCAGCACGCAGCGCAGCCAGGGCCGCTCGAATGTGCGGCGCGAGGAATATGACCCCTATGAGTCGCCCTATCGCCCTTGGCTGCCGCCCACCGCCTACGCGCTAGCGACCTCAAGATATATGCATGAATACGGCGCGACGCGGGAGAACCTTGCCGATGTCGCGGTAGCGGCCCGTCAATGGGCGCTGCTGAACCCCGCCGCTTGGGAGAAAAAACCGCTGACCCGACAAGAGGTTCTGGATTCACGCATGGTCTGCAGCCCATTGAGCGTGCGCGACTGCTGCCTGGTGACCGATGGCGGCGGTGCGATTATTTTGACCTCGGCCGAACGCGCCAAGGATCTGCGGCAAAAACCCGCTTATGTGCTCGGCGCAGGCGAGGCTTTGAGCCATCAGAATATTTCCAATATGGCGAACCTGACCGAGACCGCAGCGGTCCACTCGGGACGGCGCGCCTACGACATGGCCGGCCTCTCGGCGGCGGATGTGGACGTGCTCGAACTCTATGACGCCTTCACGATCACGCCTATCCTTTTTCTGGAAGACCTCGGCTTTTGCGCCAAGGGCGAAGGCGCCAGTTTCGTCGGTGGCGGACGCATCGCGCCCGGAGGCTCCCTGCCGGTCAATACGAACGGTGGCGGGCTGTCTTATTGCCATCCCGGCATGTACGGGCTGCTGATTCTCATCGAAGCCGCGCGGCAGATTCAAGGGGTGGCGGGCAAGCGGCAGATCAGCGCTTGCGATGTCGCTCTGGCGCATGGCAACGGCGGCTATTTTTCCAGCCAATGCACCGTCCTGCTTGGCAGCGAAGCCACACTTTAGGAAACCAAGATGCTCCAGCGATTCAACCCGACCTCGGCAGGCATGGCACTGGCAAGACAAGCTTGCATCGCCCTTGCTGCTTTCGCAGTATTCACCAGCATCGCGGCAGCGGCGGCGCCCAACTATCCGGACAAGCCCATCAAGGTCATCAGCACATCGCCCCCGGGCGGTCCGCTCGACGTGATTGCCAGGCCTGTGATGGCCAAGCTGAGTGAGCGCCTGGGACAAGCGGTGGTGTTGGATAACCGGGCCGGCGCGAATGGAGCGATCGCTTCGGCCTTTGTGGCGAAATCGCCGCCGGACGGCTACACCCTGCTGATCACCTACCTCGCACCGGTCGCCATCAATCCGGCCATGCGCGCCGATTTGCCCTATGACTCGGTGAAGGATTTCGCGCCCATTACCCAACTCGACTCGGCTGCCTTGATGCTGCTGGTTCGCAACGGCCTGCCGGTCAAAACCCTGCCGGAATTGATCGCCTATGCCAAGAGTAATCCTGGCAAGCTGACCTACGGTTCGGTCGGATCAGGCAGCGCGGGTCATCTGGTCGGCGCGATGCTGAACTCGAGGGCCGGCATCGATGTCACTCACGTCCCCTACAAGGGTGGAGGCCCGGTCGTCAATGACCTGCTGGGCGGGCATATCGACATGGCTTTCATCGGCATATCGGGCGCAATGTCTTATGCCGAAGCGGGCCGACTGCGCGGCTTGGCAGTCACCACGCTCGAGCGTTCGGGCTTGTTGCCCGCCATGCCGGCGATTTCCGAGTTCTATCCGGGCTTCGACGTCAATTCCTGGTACGGCATGATGGCGCCGGCGGGAACACCGAAAGCGATTGTCGATTTGCTGCAAACCGAGTTCGCAGCCATTCTCAAATTGCCCGATATTGCGGCGGTACTCAAGGCCAACGGGCTTGAGGCCAAAGGGTCGACCCCGGAACAATTCGCGGCAAAGATCAAGGAAGAACTCGCGCAATGGGCCATCGTCGTCAAACAGGCAGGCTTGGCCGGCAAGTAAGGCACTGAATCTCGTCCTCAATGGCGATTCGAATCAAGCGCGACCTGTCTGCAATTCCGCCATCGAGTATTCGAGGAGAAAACCATGGAACAGAAGGCTGGAATGGTCCAGGACAAAGTTGTCATCGTGACTGGCGCGGGCCGCGGCATCGGTCAAGCCATTGCCAAAATGATGGCGGCATGCGGCGCCAAAGTGGTGGTCAATGACATCGGCACATCGGTCAATGGCGAGGGTCGGGACCTGGGCCCCGCCCAGGACACTGTCGATCAGATCACAGCGGCCGGCGGGCAAGCGGTGGTCAGCACCGAAAGCGTGGCGCAATGGGACGGTGCATGCCGTATCGCGGAATTGGCG
>JBIKPD010000531.1:0-2574 GCA_044357665.1 Roseateles sp.
GTTCATCGCCGCGCCGATGATGACCATCGACTTGCCGCGGGTCTTGTCGGCGTTGTCACCGAATTCGCGCGCCACCGTGATGATCTGCTCGCGCTTCACGCCGGTGATGGTTTCAGCCCAGGCCGGTGTGTAAGCCAGATTGTCGTCATAGCTGGTCGGGGTCTGGTCACCGAAGCCGCGGTTGATGCCGTACTGCGCGACCTGCAGGTCGAACACCGTGGCCACCAGCACTTCACCCGCGTCAGCATGCTTGCCGAGCTTGATGCGCACGACCGGCACATGCCGCTCGAGCACATCCTGCTGCTTGTTGGACTGGAAATTGGGTGTGTCGATGCCGCCAAAATAAGGGAAGCCGACGGTGGCAATTTCATGCGCCTGCTCGCCGTCTTCGATCACCGAAAGCTTAAGCTTCACATCGGTGTCGCTGCGCGCTTCCTTAGCCTCCAGATTCCACTTGCCCAGGTCTTCGCGTTCGGCCGCGCCCCAGCGGAAACCGATCGACCCGTTCGGCACGATGACTTTGCCATTGATGTCAAAAGCCAGCGTCTTCCAGTCGGGGTTGTTGTCCTGGCCGAGCTTGCCGCCGAAATCGCTGGCGCGCAGATAGCGATCGGGCACCAGCAATTCACGGCCGTCAGGCGTGGTGGTCTTCTTCAGCTGCACCAGCAAAGGCAGGTCGGTGTAACGGCGCGCGTAGTCGTCGAAATAACTCGACCTTTTGTCAAAATAGAACTCCTTCAGGATCACATGGCCCATGGCCATCGCGATCGCTGCATCGGTGCCCTGCTTCGGGTGCATCCAGATGTCAGCGAGTTTGGAAACTTCGGCATAGTCGGGCGTGATCGCCACCGTCTTGGCGCCCTTGTAGCGCACCTCGGTGAAGAAATGCGCATCAGGCGTGCGCGTCTGCGGCACATTCGAGCCCCAGGCGATGATGTAGTTGCTGTTGTACCAATCGGCACTTTCGGGCACGTCGGTCTGCTCGCCCCAGACCTGCGGACTGGCGGGCGGCAAGTCGCAATACCAGTCGTAAAAGCTCATGCAGACGCCGCCCATCAGGCTCAGGTAGCGGCTGCCCGCAGCGTAGGAAATCATCGACATCGCCGGAATCGGCGAGAAGCCGATGACGCGGTCAGCGCCGTATTTTTTCACCGTGTAGATATTGCTCGAAGCGATGATTTCATTCACCTCGTCCCAGCTCGAGCGAACGAAACCGCCGAGGCCGCGGTCTTTCTGCCATTCGCGTTTTTGCTCCTGGTTCTCGACGATATTGGCCCAGGCGTCGACCGGGGTCTTGGCGACCATGCGAGCGGCGCGCCAGAACTTCAAGAGCGAGCCACGCACCATCGGGTACTTGACCCGGTTGGCGCTGTACAGGTACCAGGAATAGCTGGCGCCACGGGCACAGCCGCGCGGCTCATGGTTGGGCATGTCGGGCCGGGTGCGCGGGTAATCGGTCTGCTGGGTTTCCCAGGTCACGATGCCGCCCTTGACATAGATCTTCCACGAGCAGGAGCCGGTGCAATTGGTGCCATGGGTCGAACGCACGATCTTGTCATGCGCCCAGCGGCTGCGGTAAGCATCTTCCCAGGTGCGGTCCTCGGCCGTGACGCGGCCATGGCCGTCAGCGAAGTCTTCTTTGGGCTGGGCGAAGTAGCTCAGGCGGTCGAGAAAATGGCTCATTTCTTGGTCCCTTCTTTTCAATTTCAATGGCTGCGGCGGCTGCGCCACAAGTCCTCGATCAGGCAGATCTGCTGATCAAGGGTTCTTCACATAAGCATTGGCGCGCAGGTAAAACCACCAGTTCAGCAACAGGCACAGCGCATAGAACACCGCAAAACCGTACATCGCGTATTGGGGTGTGGCGGCCTTGATCTGCTGCCCGATCACGACCGGGGCGATGAAGGCGCCGTAAGCTGCAACGGCCGAAGTCCAGCCCAGCACAGGGCCGGCCTGCTGGCGGTCGAAGATCACGCCGATGGTGCGGAAGGTGCTGCCGTTGCCGATGCCGCTGGCGGTGAACAGCACGATGAACAGCCCCATGAAGGGCAGGAAATACTGCTCGGGCGTGGCCGATTGATAGGCTTGCATCATCACGTAACCAACAGCGCACGACGCCAGCACCATCACAGCCGAGATCCACTGCGTGACGATCGAGCCGCCGACCTTGTCGGAAATCCAGCCGCCGATCGGCCTGACCAGGGCACCGACGAAGGGACCGATCCAGGCATAGGTCAATGCCGAGGGCGCGTTCGGATTCTTCAGCACATGCTGCATCACGCCGGCGGCATCAGGCAGATGGCAGACACCGAAGATCACCGTGATCGCCAGCGGCAGGGCCATCGAGAAGCCGATGAAGGAGCCGAAGGTCACGATGTACAAGGCCGTCAGGGCCCAGGTGTGCTTGTCGCGGAAGATCAGGAACTGCTTGGCAACGTTTTCCTTCATCGCGCCGAATGCCGCCAGCTTCATCACCAGCAAGGCGCAAACGATGTCCAGCGGAATCGCCACCCACATGCTGATCAGGCCCAGCCCGGTCGGCTTGGGCAGGTAGAGGTAAAGCATGAAGATCGC
>JBIKPD010000532.1:0-2563 GCA_044357665.1 Roseateles sp.
TGTCGAAAATGTTGCTGATCAAGCCCGAACCACGGGTCAAATTCATGAACTCGTTGGAGAAACCGATCAAGCCGCGAGCCGGAATCCGGTATTCCAGACGCACACGGCCGCGGCCGTCTGATTCCATATTGACCAGGTCACCCTTGCGCTCGCCCAGCGCCTGCATCACGCCACCCTGGTGAGTTTCCTCGACGTCAGCGGTGACCAATTCGATCGGCTCATGCTTTTCGCCGTTGACATCGCGGAACACCACACGCGGCTTCGAGACTGCCATCTCGTAACCTTCACGACGCATGTTTTCCAGCAGAATCGTCAGGTGCAGCTCACCGCGGCCCATGACTTCGAAGATGCCCTCTTCGTCGGTCTCGGCAACGCGCAATGCCACATTGCTCTGCAGTTCCTTTTGCAGACGATCCCAGAGCTGGCGGCTGGTGACGAATTTGCCTTCCCGGCCGGCCAACGGGCTGGTGTTGACGCAGAAATTCATCGTCAGCGTCGGCTCGTCGACCTTGAGCATCGGCAGCGGCGCCGGCCTGAGCGCGTCAGTGACGGTCACGCCGATGCCGATTTCCGAAATGCCGTTGATCAGCACGATGTCGCCAGGGCCGGCTTCGGTCACCTGCACGCGGTCCAGGCCCTGGAACGTCAGCACATTGTTGATGCGACCCTTGGTGGACTTGCCTTCAGCGCCTTCCATCACCACCACATCCATGCCGGGCTTGATCGTGCCCTGGCTGATGCGGCCGACCCCGATACGGCCGACGAAGGTCGAAAAGTCCAGCGCCGAAATCTGCAATTGCAGCGGCGCTTCGGGGTCACCCTTTTGCGGCGGCACATGGGCCAGCACGGTGTTGAACAGGGCCGACATGTCCGGGCCCCATTGTTCGCCAGGAGCGCCTTCGACCAGTGAGGTCCAGCCGTTGATGCCCGAAGCGTAGACGACCGGAAAGTCGAGTTGTTCGTCAGTGGCGCCGAGCTTGTCGAACAGATCGAAAGCGGCATTGATCACGGCATCGGGCTTGGCGCCAGGCTTGTCGACCTTGTTCACCACCACGATCGGCTTCAAACCCAGGGCCAGGGCCTTCTTGGTGACGAAGCGGGTCTGCGGCATCGGGCCTTCCTGTGCGTCGATCAGCAACACCACGCCGTCGACCATCGACAAAGCGCGCTCGACCTCGCCGCCGAAGTCGGCATGTCCAGGCGTATCGACGATGTTGATGTGGGTGCCTTCCCAGGAAACGGCGCAGTTCTTGGCCAGGATGGTGATGCCGCGTTCGCGTTCGATGGCGTTGTTGTCCATCACGGTGTCGATCACTTTTTCGTGTTCGGCGAAGGTGCCGCTCTGGCGCAGCAATTGGTCAACCATGGTGGTTTTGCCATGGTCAACGTGGGCGATGATGGCGATGTTGCGGATTTGCTTGGTCATACGGGGCTTTCTAAAAAACTGCTTTCAGTACTCACGAGGCTTTTGACCTCATGCGGACTCAATAATCGATCGGCGATCAACTCGCCGTCAGTGATATGGGCACTGCCCAGAAATGCATGTGGTTCGGGTCCGTAAACCCGTACATGCGGTGCGTCTTCATTGCTGTCGCTGTAAAGGCGACGCCGCAGACCGTTCAGAAAACGAGCTGCTTCGGTCTGGTCGAGTCGCAGCTCGGGCCAGTCCGACAACAAGGAGTCGGGCGGACGCAGCAAGGCCTCACGCTCGATTTCAGTCAAGGCAGCCAAGGCGTCCAGACTGATCGCCTCGCCAATGGCCAGCGGGCCTGAAGCCGTTCGCCGCAAGGCGCTCAATGAAGCGCCGCAACCGAGGCTTTGGCCGATGTCTTCAGCCAGCGTTCTGATGTAAGTACCCTTGCTGCAGCGTACGGCCAAGGTCAAACGCTCATCCTGCCAGTCAATGATGTCAATCGCGTGAATCGTCACGCGCCGCGAAGGCCGCTCGATGACGATGCCGGCACGGGCATATTCATACAAGGGGCGGCCCTCATGTTTGAGGGCCGAATGCATCGGCGGCACCTGGTCAATCGCACCGGTGAAGGCCAGGCAGGCGGCTTCGATCTGCTCGCGGGTGACCTGCACAGCGCGTTGCTCAAGCACCTCGCCTTCGGCATCGCCAGTGCTGGTCCTGACGCCGAGTCGAAGCACGGCTTCATAAGCTTTGTCGGCATCAAGGCTGATCTGGCTGAATTTGGTACCGGCACCGAAGCACAGCGGCAGCAGACCGGTGGCCAGAGGATCCAGCGTGCCGGTATGACCGGCTTTCTCGGCCCGAAGCAGCCATTTGGCTTTTTGCAGGGCATCGTTGCTCGACAGGCCCAGCGGCTTGTCAAGCAGCAGCACGCCGTGCAAAGCACGACGCGGCGTCTTGGGGCGCTGGGTTTTGGCAATCATCGGGTGTTGGTTCAGTCTGCCGCCTTGGTGTCGGCCGCAGCGCCATCAGGCGCAACCGGCTCATCGTCCTTGGCACGGGTCGCATTAGCCTGGTTGATCAGGGCGCTCAGTTCGGCCGCCCGCTCGGTCGTTCGGTCGAAGTGGAAATGCAGGCTTGGCACCGTGT
>JBIKPD010000150.1:0-9142 GCA_044357665.1 Roseateles sp.
GAACTCACCGCTGAAAAAATTGGCAGAGCCGAGAAAATCCATGGCGAAGCGGTTGGCCGGCCGGTCATAGACTTCGCGCGGCGATCCCGACTGCACCAGCAGACCGTTTTGCATCAGACAGATCCTGTCCGCCAGCACCAGGGCCTCACTTTGGTCATGGGTAACGAAGATCGCCGTGACGCCGAGCCGGTTGATCAGCTTGCGCAACTCGAAGCGCATTTCCTCGCGCAGCTTCAGGTCCAGATTGCTCAAGGGTTCATCAAACAGGATCACTTCAGCCTCCACCACCAGGCTGCGCGCCAGCGCGACCCGTTGCTGCTGGCCGCCGCTCAGGGTTGAAGGGAAGCGCTCGGCCATGCCGCTCAAACCGACGGTGGCAAGAATCGCTTCGACCCGCTGCGCTGCTTCGGCCTTGCCGATCTTCTTGATCTGCAGGCCGAAGGCGATGTTCTGCGCCACCGTCATATGCGGCCACAAGGCGTAGGACTGGAATACCAGACCGATCTTGCGCTGTTCAGGGGCTTCATTGACCGGTGGTTCGGCCGAGTAGACGATGCGGTCGCCGATGCTGATGGTGCCGCTGCTCGGTTGCTCCAGGCCGGCGATACAGCGCAGCAGCGTGGTCTTGCCGCAGCCGCTCGGGCCCAGCAGGGCGATGGTTTCGCCGCGCTCGACCGCCAGATTTATGCCACCAACGGCCAAGGAACTGCCGAACTGCTTGGTCAGCCCCTGCACAATCACATGCGCCTTGCCTACCATGTTGTTTTCCCCGCAAGGCGATATGAAAGCCAGACCAGCAGCACGGTGACACCGCCCTGCAAAACGGAATATGCAAAAGCCTGCATGGCGCCTTGCATATCGAGCGCCTGCCAGGTGAGCACCGACAGCGTCATCGAGCGCGACGAATACAGCAGTACCGAAGCCGTCACCTCGTTCAGGATGAAGATCGCCACCAGAATCCAGGCCGAGAGCAAGGCGCGTTTGGACAAGGGCATGGCGATCCTGCGCAGGCGCTGGAACAAGCCGGCCCCGAGCACGCGCGCGGCCTCATCCATCTCGCCCGAGACCTGCAGCAGGCTGTTGCCGGTGGCCCGTACCGCATGAACGGTGAAGCGCGCCAGGTAAGCAATCAGCAGGATCCACAGCGAGCCCCAGATGCCGAAAGGCGCACCGGCGTAGGCCCAGAGCATGCCCACCCCCATCACCATGCCGGGTATCGCAATCGGCATGGTGCTCAGATAGTCGAGCCAGGTGCGCCCCGGCACATCGGTGCGGCGCACGCTATAGCTGATCAAAAACCCCAGCAGCGTCGCCAAGGTCGCACCGATGACTGCGAGCAGCAGACTGTTGCCGATCGCCCCCAGGCTTTCAGGCCGCAAAGCGCGAACATAGTTCTGCAGCGTCATGACATTCCAGTCGATCCTGCGTCCCAGAAAGCGCATGAACGATCCGACGATCAGGGCAGCAATCGGCAGCAAAGTCGTCAATGACAGGTAAAGACCCAGCAAGCCAATGACCAAAAACCGCCAGCGCCCGAGCGGCAGGCGCGATGCCGGTTTGGGCTTGCCGGTGACAGCGATGAAACGGCCGCTGATTCGGGTCATGCGGCGATAGACAAAGATGCCGGTCAGCGTCAACAACAGCAGCAAGGTCCCGGCAGCCGCAGCCAGATTGGGATTGTTCGGCTCATAGGAAAGCCAGAAATAGATTTCGCCAGGAATCGTCCGCAGTTTGCTTTCACGGCCTAACAGCGTGGGCACCGCAAAATTCTCTGCCGCCATCGTCCCGACGATCAACATGACCGAAAAAATCGCCGGCCACAACATCGGCAAAGTCACCCGGCGCAGCAAATTCCAGCGCTGGCTGCCCAGCACCTGGGCGGCCTCTTCAAGCTCGACGCTGATCGCCCGCATCGGTGCGGCAAGTACCAGCAAGGCATAGGGCGCGTAATGCACGCAGAGGACGAAAATAATCCCGGTAAAGCTGTAGACATTGACCACCGAACCCTGGCCGCCCAGCCCTTGCCAGAGCAGGTTGATGAAGCCGACCCGCGGCGCGGCCAGGGCCATGAAAGCCAGGGTCAGCATCAGCGGCGAAAAATAGATCGGCAGGATCAGCAGTTTTTCCCACAACTCCGGGCGCGGGATGTCGAGGCGGGTGACGACCCAGGCCAACACCAGACCGATCGCAGCGCTGCAGATCCCCACGGTGACGCCAATGGCCAAGGTGGTGATGATCGGCTCGACGAAGTTCAGCGAGGCATAGATCTGCTCCAGATTGTCCAAGGTCAGCACGCCGTCGCTGGCTCGTGGCGGGGCGCTGCGCAAGGCCCCGTAGAACAGATAAGCCAGCGGCAGCAGCACCAGCAGCGCAACGATGGCAATCAAGGCCAGGCAAAGCAGCCTCTCGGCAGTCGTCAAGCGCGCCCGCAAAAACGTGCCTGCCAGCAGGCGCGTTGAAGCATGGGCCATCGGTTATTTCCGGAAGGCTGCGGTGAAGCGGTTGACCGCTTCCTTGAACTGCGACGAAATTTCCGCCCAGTCAGGCCGGTAGTAGCTGCCGGGAAGCCGGTACCAGGACTCCATCGCATAGGGTCGTTCGTCCTTGGCATTCTTGCTCGCCGGCGCCAGCCCAGAACTATTGACCCAGGCCGTCTGACCATCTTTTGAAAGCGACCAGGCGAGGAATAGTTTGGCCGCATTCGGATGCGGCGACTTGGCGGCAATGCTGAGGAAATATGGCACGGCCAGTCCGGGCTCCGGAAACTTCCAGCGCAAAGGCGCGCCATTGCGCAATTGATTGCCGGCCGCAGTATCGGCAGTCACCCCAAATGCCATCGGAAATTCGCCTGTCACCAGACGATCAATCATCGGGTTGACGCCGCTGAACACCGCCGGCTTCAAGGCCGCGAGTTTCTTCAGAAAATCAGGCCCATATTGTTTTTCAAAAAAATAATAGGTCAGCTGGGTGGTTCCGCCGGCGCGTATATCGACCGTCGCAGTGGCGCCGCCAAAGGGCGCTGCCGGCAGCTGATCCCAGGTTTTCAAGTTGGCCAGCCAGGCTTTCTGCTCAGGGTTGACTTCCTCGGTATTCCAGGCCACACCAATATGGGCCAGGCCGATGGCATACCAATAGCCCTCTTTTTTCCACGGATCCGGAATCAGATTGGCTGTGGGTGGCGTCCATTTGAGCAGCAAATTTTTCCCGGCCAGATCATCGGCAACATGGGGGCTCGAATTCATCCAGACATCGGCCAGATGATTGCCGGCCTGGAATTCGCTGCTGAAGCGCTGCACCAGGGCACCGCCCGAGCCAACGAAGGTCTTGACTGAGATGCAGGGGAAGAGTTTCTTGAAGCGCTCGATCACATCGGCCGAGTTGTCTCTCAGCACCAGGGTGTAGAGCATGACCGTGTTTTCCTGGCAAGCAGCTAGCACGACCTCGCGACTCAGCCCAGGTAAATGTTGCTGGGCGCTTTTCCAGGCTTCGTCGTCGATCGCGGCCTGCGCAGTCGGCCCCTGAAGCAAAGCGAAAACTGCCGCCGAAACTGCCAGCGCATTGGAAATACCAGGGAAATGCATCATCTCGTTTCCTTTGACTCGATCCGCCAGCAGATGCTTCTTCGGGGTTCTGTTTCGATTCAACAAAACCCCGGGTTGACAACTGTTTCGCCCGCTTGAATCTAGAGCCATAGCAACTCTGGATCAGCAAAATTACTTTAGCACCGCCCCCGGCAAGGCCCCCCGCCCTGCAGCGACATTTGCGTCCATATTTTGAGATATTGAAAATGCCCAGTCAGTCCTGGTCGGGAGCCTCTGCATAATCGCCAGATGGCCCTGCGCAGCAAAATCGTTCCCCTCGTGGTGGCCAGTCCGCTGTTCTTGCAGAACGTCGACAGCTCGGCAATGGCGACGGCGCTGCCGAGTATCGCCAGTTCATTGAATGTCGATGTGCTGCATCTGAACCTGGCGATCACGGCCTACCTCTTGAGCCTGGCAGTATTCCTGCCGCTGAGCGGCTGGGTGGCCGAGCGTTTCGGCGCCAAGCGGGTGTTCTGCACGGCGATCGCGATGTTCTCGCTCGGCTCGGCACTCTGCGGCACGGCCGACTCGCTGTCTTCGCTGGTGCTGTACCGGATTCTGCAAGGTCTGGGCGGCGCGATGATGCTGCCTGTAGGGCGGCTGATCCTGCTGCGCAGCGTGCCGGCCACGCAGCTGATCGCCGCGATGGTTTGGTTCACCGTGCCGCCGGTGATCGGCCGCCTGCTGGGCCCGCTGCTCGGTGGCGCGATCGTCACCTGGACCAGCTGGCGCTGGATCTTCCTGGTGAATATTCCCTTCGGTTTGCTCAGCATCGCGTTGGCAATGCTGTTCATCGACGACAGCAAGGAAGTCGCCAGCACCCGATCATTCGACCTCGGCGGCTTCCTGCTCTTGGCCTTCGGCCTGACCGGCATGATCGGCGCGCTTGAGGCTGCCGGCAAGGGCCTGCTGCCGAGCTGGGCGGTCGGCCTGATCGGCGCGGCCGGATTGCTGGCCACCGTGATTTACTGCCGGCGCAGCAAAGCCGACCCGATCATCGACCTTGCCATTCTTTGGCATCCGACTTATCGCACGTCGATCATCGGCGGGGCGCCCTTGCGCATCGCTGTCGGCGCCTCGCCTTTTCTGCTGCCATTGATGCTGCAACTGGGTTTCGGTCTGTCCGCCCTGGACGCCGGATTGCTGACCATGGCCACAGCGGTCGGCTCGCTGGCCACCCGTACGGTGATGGTCAAGGCGATACGCCTGATCGGTTATCGCTCGCTGCTGATCACCACCACCGCCTTGACCAGCCTGATCTACGCCAGCTATGCCATGTTCACGGCGCAGACGCCGCATCCGCTGATGTTCGGCGTGCTGGTGATCGGCGGCTTGGTCAATGCGCTGGGAATGGTGGCGCTGCAGACACTGGGCTATTCCGAAATCCCCAAACCCCATATGAGCCATGCCAGCACCTTGGCGAGCATGGCGCAGCAGCTCTGCGTGAGCCTGGGCGTGATGTTCGGCGCTTCGCTGCTGGGCGCTGCGGTCTGGTGGCGCGGTGGCACGGCGAGCTTGATCGCTGCCGACTTTTCCCCTGCCTTCGTGGCGATAGGTGCGATGACGCTGCTGTCGTTGGCGTTTTTCTTGCGCCTGAAGAAGGATGTTGAATAGGTAGAAAGACCGGGTCTGCGTCAATTAACCATAAGCCAGACTTATCTAAACGCAACGCAAACCCTGTAAAAATCAGGCCCGTTGCGCCCTAACATGGCAGACTGATTTCCCGCCACCCCTTGCCGCTGCACGGCAATTGGACTGGCAGCCCGCCAAATTCTTACCGGATCAAGCCTGTGTCTGAACTCGCCGCGCCGACCCTGGCCCGCTTTGCTGCCGGGCTCCGTTACGAGGACCTGCCCGACGAGGTGGTGCGGCAGGCGCGCAATTGCATCATCGACACGGTCGGCGTCGCGGTTTACGGCTCACGCCTGCCTTGGAGCCGCATCATCGCCGCCTATGCCTTGCGCAATGGTGCGGGCGGTGCTTGCAGCCTGTTCGGCAACCCGCAGGCCAGGGTGCATGCGCCCTTCGCTGCGCTGGCCAATGGTGCTTTTTCCCATGCTTTCGAACAGGACAGCCTGCGCCGTCCGGGCGCTGCGGTTCATCCCGGCGCTTCGCTGCTGCCGGCTGCCTTGGCCGCGGCCGAAACCAGCCAGGCCAGCGGACGACGTTTGCTGACCGCCTTTGTCGCCGGGCTTGAGGTGATGTTCAGAATCGGCGCGGCCTCGCGCCACAGCAGCGAAGCGCTGGGCTTCCACGGCCCCGGCTTGACCGGCCCTTACGGCGCAGCGATTGCCAGCGGCCTGATCCAGGGCCTGGATGCAGACCAGTTGGCTGCGGCGCTGGGCATCGCGGGCTCGCTGTCGGGCGGCTTGCTGGCGTTCACCAAGGCCGATCAGGGGGCGATGGTCAAACGGCTGCATCTGGGGCGAGCGGCGGAGTCTGGCATCCTCGCCTCGCAACTGGCCGGCGATGGTTTTGAAGGTCCGCACAATGTGCTGGAAGGTCGCTATGGTTTTCTCGAAGCCTATTGCCGCGATGCCGATCCGTCCAGGCTGACTGCCGGTCTCGGTCAGGACTGGGAAACGCTGCGCATCTGCATCAAGGCCTATCCCTGCCATATCACCGCGCATACGCCGATCCAGGCGCTGCGCCGCTTGATGACCGAGCATCGCTTCACTGCGGCCGACGTCACCGCCTTGAGCATCAGCGGCGCGCATAAATTGATCAGCCATCATGATTTGCGCGAACCGCAGGATCTGATGCAAGCGCAATATTCGGTGCCTTTTTGTGTCGCCCTGGCCCTGGTCCGCGACCCGGCCGATCCGCGCAGCTGGGACGATGCCGCGCTGGCCGACCCCTTGATTCGAAGCCTCTGCCGGATGATCACTCTGCAGCCTTTTGCCGAGGGCGAAAAGCTCGACTCGGGCTGGCACACCCGCCTCGCTGTCGAGCTGCGCGATGGCCGGCGCCTGACTGCCGAAGGCCTGAGCTTTCGCGGCATGCCCGAAGACCCGCTCAGCGATGAGGAAATCGCCGAAAAATTCCGATTGCTCATCGGCAATCACGACCGCGCCCGGACCGAGTCACTGCTCGCCGGACTGCAGCACCTCGAGGCGGCTGAAGATGTGAAGATTTTCTCCGCAGCCGCTTCACTTTAAAACCAATTGACCCAGGTAATACCGATGGATATGAAAAGACGACAACTCGGCAAGATCAGCGCGGCAATCGCGGGCGCCGCCCTCCTGCCGCGCGCATTCGCGAAGCCGGATGCAGCAGCGACTTACCCTTCGCGGCCGATCACGCTGGTGATTCCGTTCGAGGCCGGCGGCGGTACCGACATCGTCGGCCGGGTCATCGGCAACAAGCTCAGTGAAGCGCTCGGCCAGCCGGTGGTGATCGAGAACAGGGCCGGCGGCAACGGCTCGATCGGCGCCAACAAGGTGGCCAAGTCGGCGCCTGATGGCCATACGTTGACGATGGTCACCGGCAGCCTCACGGTCAACGTGACTCTGCAGGGCAACAAGCAGCCCTATGACCTCTTGCGCGACTTCGTGCCGATCACCCAGATCACCTCGCAGCCCTATGTGCTGGTGGCCAATCCCACCATGCCGGTCAAGTCCTTGGCCGAGCTGATCGCGTTGGCCAGGGCCAAGCCAGGGACATTGAATTTCGGCAGCTCGGGCATCGGCGGCCTGAGCCATCTGTCGGGCGAGCTGTTCTCCCTGCTGGCCAAGATCAAGATGACCCATATTCCGTACAAGGGCGGCAGCCCGGCGATGAATGCGGTGATCGGCGGACAGATCCAGATGCTCTTTTCGACCCGCATCCAGGCCCACCCCTTCATCACCTCGGGGCAACTGCGCGCGCTGGCCGTCAGCACCGCCACCCGCTCGCCCGCCGCGCCCGAGCTGCCGACGATGCAGGAAGGCGGCGTGCCGGGTTTCGAAGTCGCAGGCTGGTACGGCATGCTGGCGCCGGCCGGCACCCCGGCAGCGATCGTCGAGAAGCTCAACCAGGCCATCGTCACTATCCTGAAAATGCCTGAAGTGCGCGAAAGAATGGATTTCGACGGCTCGGTCGCGGTCGGCAGCAGTTCGGCAGCCTTCGGCGCCCATCTGCGCAGTGAGGTCGAAAAATGGCGCCGGGTGATCCAAGAAGCCAACATTCCGATCGGATGAACTCCATGCAGGATCAAACCAGAATTGCAAACACCGGCCTCGCCATCGAGCTCGCATCGCGCAGCGCTGCGCTGCGCTGGCAAGACCTGCCGGCCGCAGCGATTCATTGGGCCAAGGTCGGCATCCTCGACACCGTGGGCGTCACGCTGGCCGGCAGCCATGAGAGCGCCACCCTCCTCGCCGCGCAAGCGCTCGAGCTGAACAGCGGCCCGAGCCTGCTGGCCGGACACAAGCGCCGGGTCGGCAGCCTCGACGCCGCGCTGATCAACGGCACCGCCTCGCATGCGCTCGACTTCGACGACTGCAACAACACCATGGGCGGTCATCCATCGGCGCCGGTGTTGTCGGCCCTGTTCGCGCTGGCCGATGAACTGGGCAGCAAGGGCGAGGATTTCGTCCTCGCCTATGTGGCCGGCTTCGAGGTCGAGACCAAGATCGCCCTGGCGGTCAACTTCCATCACTACACCAAAGGCTGGCATCCGACCGCCACGCTGGGCGTGTTCGGTGCTGCCGCAGCCTGCGCCAAGCTGATGGGCCTGGACGCGCAGCAGACCGCCACCGCCCTGGCTTTGGCGGCTTCATTCGCTTCGGGCATCAAGGCCAATTTCGGCACCATGACCAAGCCGCTGCATGTCGGTCATTGCGCCCGCAACGGCCTCTATGCTGCGCGGCTGGCACGTGCCGGCTACACCGCCAACAGCGGCAATGTGTTCGAACATGAGCATGGCTTCCTCGACGTCTTCAACGGCCCCGGCACCTATGACGCCGGCCGTGCATTGAGCGCCTGGGCCGCCCCGTTCGACATCATCACGCCGGGCATCGCGATCAAGCAATATCCCTGCTGCGGCAGCACCCACCCGGCCATCGACGCCATGCTCGATGTCGTGCGCACACATCAGCCGCAAGCTGCAGACATCGCCAGGATCGAGGCCTGGATCCATGGCCGCAGGCTCCAGCACACCAACCGCGCCAACCCGCAAAGCGCGCTCGACGCCAAGTTCAGCCTGCAATATGTGCTGGCCCGCGCGGTCACCGACCGCTGTGTTGCGGTCGACCATTTCGAAGGCCAGGCTTACCTGGAACCGGCGGTGCGCGAGCTGCTGCCGCTGATTCATGTGGCGGCTTATGACGCGAGCCAGTTCCCGGACGAGAACCATTTCGGCGGCGCGGTGCGGGTCACGCTGAAGAACGGCCAGGTCCTGACCAGCCAGGTCGATCAGCCGCTGGGCCGTACTTCGGCGAACGCCTTGCCGGCTGATTTGCTGCGGGCCAAGTTCAGGCTCTGCGCCAGCAAGGTGCTGCAGCCCGAAGCGATCACACCGATCGTGCAGATGATTGAAACGATTGAAACCCTGGACGATATGCGCTCGCTGTCGGCCCGGA
>JBIKPD010000185.1:0-7561 GCA_044357665.1 Roseateles sp.
CCAGCGGATCTCGATCGCCCGTGCGCTGGCGACCGAGCCCGAGTTCCTGGTCTGCGACGAGCCGACCTCGGCACTCGATGTGTCGGTGCAGGCGCAGGTACTCAACATCATGAAGGACTTGCAGCGCGCGCGCGGTCTGACCTATCTGTTCATCTCGCACAACCTGGCTGTCGTGCGCCATGTGGCTGATCAGGTCGGTGTGATGTATCTGGGCCGCCTGGTCGAACTGGCTGACAAGGCCGAGCTGTTCACCAACCCCCGGCACCCGTACACCCGCATGCTGCTCGATGCGATCCCGGACGTCCACATGAGCGGGCGGGCGCGCACGCCGGTGCAGGGTGAGGTGCCCAATCCGCTCGAACCGCCCGGCGGCTGCAGTTTCCATCCGCGTTGCCCGCAGGCCTTGCCGCGCTGCACGACCGAGCGCCCGCAGATGCGTGAGTTCAAAGGCGTGCGGGTGGCCTGCCATGCGATTGAGCCGCAGGCAGTCGAGCAATAGCTGCTATCTGTTGCTGGGCGCGGCCGAAGCCGCCGGCGCTGGAGCTGGAGCCGGCAGAGTCAGCGGGCCCTTCTGGCCGCAGCCGGCTGTCAAGCCCAGCAGGACCAGCGCCAAGCCGAGCTTCTTGATTGACCCTGACCGCGCATCGTCTTGGCGGACGGGACCTACACTGAGCTGAGATATTTTTTTCATCATTCCGGAAGTTTATCGCCCATGTCTGCAAAGCCAGCCGCCGCTCCTCCAGCCACCCCGATGGCTGATGCCGACTACCAGGCCAGCACCCGCGCCTTGCTGGACCGCATTGAAACGCAGGTCGACAACTGGCTTGACGAGGATGTGGTCGACATCGACAGTCACCGCACTGGCGGCTTGCTCGAGCTGAGTTTCCCCAACGCCAGCAAGATCATCATCAACACACAGCCGCCGCTGCAAGAACTCTGGCTGGCGGCACGCGCCGGCGGTTACCATTTCCGCTTCTGCGCTGGCGCCTGGCTTGACACCAAGACCAGCGTCGAATTTCATGCTTTGCTGTCAGCCCAGGTCAGCGCCCAAGCCGGGAAGGCTTTGAGCTTCAATTGAGCCGCGGGCTCAGCGCTTGAACAGGTCGAGAATGCTTTTCTTTTCTTCGGCACTTGCAGACTGCTTGGCGCTGTCTTCGCTGAGCTTGCGAACGCTGGCGCTGCCGGTGAATTCGTCGTAATACCACTCTCCGTTCAGACGCACGATGCCCTCAGGCACCGGCGGCTCTGACACGGCAACGTTGCGCAAGGCAAATCCCATGTACTCGATCCAGACCGGCAGCGACAAGCCGCCGCCGGTCTCGCGGTCGCCGAGCTTTCTCGGTTGGTCATAGCCTATCCATGAGACCGCTGCGACTTCTTGCTGGTATCCGGCGAACCAGGCATCGTGGGAGTCGTTGGTGGTGCCGGTCTTGCCATAGATGTCCGGGCGTTTCAGCATGGCCTGGGCTTTGGCGGCGGTGCCACTGCGGGTCACCTCCTGCAACAGGCTCGACATCATGAAGGCATTGCGTGGCTCGATCACACGGCTGTCTTCACTGACCTCGGCCTTCGATGCTTCATAGATCAGTCGGCCTTTGCTGTCGATGACCTTGGCAATCAGGATCGGTGCCAGACGGTAGCCCCCATTGGCAAACACGCTATAGCCTTGCACCATTTGCATCGGTGTGACCGCACCTGCGCCCAGCGCCATGGTCAGATAAGCCGGATGTCTCTCGGCATCGAAGCCGAAACGGCTGACCCATTGCTGGGCATAGTGGGTGCCGATCGAGTTCAGGATGCGGATCGACACCATATTTTTCGAATGCGCCAAGGCATAACGCAGCGAGATCGGCCCTTCAAAAGTGCCTTCATAGTTTTTCGGCTCCCAGGGCTGGCTGCCGGTGGCCGTGGCGTCGAAAAACAATGCTGAATCATTGATCACCGTGCTCGGCGTAAAACCTTTTTCCAGGGAAGCCGAGTAGATGAAGGGTTTGAAGCTGGAACCTGGCTGACGCCATGCCTGGGTGACATGGTTGAACTTGTTCTTGGCGAAATCGAAACCACCGACCATTGCGCGCAAGCGGCCATTGCGCGGATCAATCGCGACAAATGCCCCCTCGACTTCGGGCAACTGGGTGATGGTCCATTCTTCCTTGTCATTCTTGCCCGGGCCAGCCGCATTGGCACCGCCCTTGATGACGCGGATGATCGAGCCGCGGCTGATGCGCTTCTTGGGGTTGCCATCGCCGCTCAGGCCCGAACTTACCGGTTTGAGTCCCTCGCCGCTGATGGCGATGATTTCGCCGTTTTGCAGCGCGGCAACGACCTTGCGCTGGCTCGCTTCGAGCACCACGGCAGCCAGCAACTCGTCGTTGGCCGGGTGTTCGCTCAGCGCCTCAGCGATGCGGGTGTCGACTTCCTTGGCATCGCCCGGCAGATCGGCATAGCCTTCCGGTCCGCGGTATTGTTGACGGCGCTCGAAATTCATGATGCCCCGGCGCAAGGCGCGATAGGCAGCGTTTTGCTCGTCTGCATTGATCGTCAAATAGACGTTCAGCCCGCGTGAGTAGGCATCATCCCCATATTGGCTGAAGATCAGCTGCCGGGCCGATTCGGCGACGAATTCGGCGTGATAGGTCGACTCGCTGACCTGCCGGTAACGCAGCGTCTGCGCTTTGGCGATGTCGCGCTGTTTCTCGGTGATATAGCCGTTGTCGAGCATGCGCTCGATGATGTATTGCTGGCGAATATTGGCGCGGCGCGGGTTGTTGATCGGGTTGTATGCCGAGGGCGCTTTGGGCAGTCCGGCGAGCATGGCCGCTTCGGCGATCGAGAGCTCATGCAGGGGTTTGCCGAAATAGACTTCGCTGGCCGCAGCAAAGCCATAAGCGCGATGACCGAGGAAGATCTGGTTCATGTAGATCTCGAGAATCTGCTCTTTGCTGAGGGCTCTTTCGATTTTCAGCGCCAGCAGAATTTCATAGATCTTGCGCGAAAAAGTCTTCTCCTTGGAGAGGTAGAAGTTGCGCGCAACCTGCATCGTGATCGTCGACGCACCCTGGCTGCGCGACTCACCGAAGTTGGCCAGTCCGGCACGCACGATACCGAGATAGTCGACGCCGCCATGCTGATAAAAGCGCGCATCCTCGATTGACAGCACGGCATCCTGCATCACCTTCGGAATTTCCTTGATGGGCAGGTAGTTGCGGCGCTCTTCGCCGAATTCGGCCAGCAACTGGCCATCACTCGACAACACGCGCAAAGGCAGTTTCGGCATGTAGTCGGTCAAGCCGCTGATGTCGGGCAGATTCGGGTAGGCCATGGCCATCGCCAATGTCACCAGCAACGCCACCCCGGCCGCGCCGGCAATCGCCAGCCCCGCCAGCCAAAGCAGGGCGCGAACGAGCAAATTCACGCCGCTTCGACCAGCGCCGAGGCTTGTTTCAGGCTTGTGGCTCGCAGGGGACTTTTTTCTGGCGTCGCTCATTGGTATTCCGGTTCTATCGCGCGATTATAGAAAGCCTCAGTCGCGCCGCGCTGCGCCGCTGATTCAATAGTCAGTCAGCGATGTGCTGAATGAGTTTGCGGGGTTTTGACTGGGGTCCCTGCGCAACGTTGCGCCGGCATCGTTGCCAGTTATCAATGGCCGGCTATTGCGGGTTCCGAAAATGCCTCATGGGCATATTTGACCTGTTGTTGCGACGCAAGCACCCGCCGATGATTGGCTTGGACATCAGTTCGTCGAGCGCGAAGCTGGTGGAGTTGAGCCAGACTGCTGACGGTCAGGTTTTGCTTGAGCGTTTTGCGACCGAACCGTTCGAAAAGGGCTGGATCACTGACGGGCAGATCGAGAAGTTTGACGAGGTCGCCGCTGCCTTGCGCCGGGTCGTCGCGCGCAGCGGCACCAGCGCTCGCGATGCTGCGCTGGCCATGCCCCAATCAGCGGTCATCACCAAGAAAATCGTGCTGCCCGCCGGCCTGCGCGAAGAGATGCTCGAGTTGCAGGTCGAAGCAGAAGCTGATCAATACATTCCTTTTCCACTCGACGAGGTGAGCCTGGATTTTTACGTCATCGGTGCTTGCCCGACTTCGTCGGGGGATGTCGATGTCTTGATCGCAGCTTCGCGCAAGGACCGGGTGCAGGACCGGCAGGGACTGGCTGAAGCGGCGGGTTTGCATCCGGTCATCCTGGACATCGAATCGCATGCGGCGCGGCGTGCCATGGGCCGCTTGATCGCCAAACTGCCCGCTGGTGGCAAAGGCGCGCTGGTGGCCTTGTTTGAGATCGGTTCTGAAACAACCAGCCTCAAGGTCTTGCTCGATGAAGACATGGTGTTTGACCGCGACCAGGCTTTCGGCGGCGCGCAGTTGACGCTGCTGATTTCGCGTCAATATGGTTTTTCGTTTGAAGAAGCCGAACAGAAAAAAATCGCCAATGAATTGCCGGCGGACTATGGCGCTCTGGTGCTCAAACCTTTCGTCGACAGTCTGGCTCAAGAGGTGGGACGTGCGCTGCAATATTTCTTCACCAGCACGCCCCATCACCAAGTCGACTGGGTGATGTTGGCCGGCGGCACGGCGGCCCTGATCGGCCTGAGTGAGCGAATCACGGCCGAGACCGGATTTGCCTGCAAAGTGGTCAATCCCTTCGTCGACATGGTCTTCGGTCCAGCCGTGCGGGAGGCCAAATTGCAGCGCGAAGCACCTGCCTACCTGACAGCTTGCGGCTTGGCGATGCGGAGGTTTTTCCGGTGATTCTGATCAACCTGCTGCCTTATCGACAGGAGCTGCGCCGGCGCCGTCAGTCCGCATTTTTTGTTGGCCTGGGCTTGGCAGCGCTGGTCGGTGCTGCTGCGGTGATGGCCGGCTTTGCCTTGCTGGAGGAGTTGACCGCACTGCAGCAGCGCCGCAATGCCTATCTCAGCGCCGAGATCACAAGGCTTGAGTCCCAGATCAAAGACATCGCGACGCTGCGGCTTGAAATCGGTGCGCTGAGGTCGCGCCAGCGCGCCGTCGAGGATTTGCAGGCCGACCGCAATACGCCGGTTCACCTGCTCAACGAACTCGCCCGACAGGTGCCCGAAGGTGTTTACCTGACGGCGATTCGCCAGGCTGACAAGGTGGTGACTGTCAGCGGCATCGCCCAGTCCAATGAGCGGGTGTCGGAGTTCCTGCGCAATGCTTCGCGCAATTCCGACTGGCTTGAGCGCCCCGAGTTGGTCGAAATCAAGGGAGTCAACCCGGCTGTCAGCAGCCGTGAGCAAAGGCGCTGGTTCGAGTTCTCGCTGCGAGTTTCGATCAAGGCGTCAGCAGCGGTCATGCCAGCCACCGGGAAGTCCTGAAAACATGGCGACCAAGGCGGTCAGGTTCCAATTTGATTTAGGCCGGCGCGTGGCGGCGGTCGCAGATCAGTTTCGCGAGTTGAATCCCAATCAACCCGGTCAATGGCCGTGGCTGCCCAAGTTGACTGTATTTGTTGCCTTGGCCTTGCTGGTGTTGATGCTGGGCTGGTTGCTGATCCTGGCTGATGTGCAGGCCGAGCTCGAGGCTGCCCGCGATCGCGAACCAGCCTTGCAGCGTGACTATCAGGCCAAGCTGGTGCAGGCCGTCAACCTGCCGGAGTTGCGCAAGCAGAAGATCCGGGTCGAGGACTATGTGACCCGCCTTGAAAAGCAGTTGCCGGGCAAGGCCGAGATGGACGCCTTGCTGTCCGACATCAATCAAGCCGGGATCGGCCGCGGTCTGCAGTTCGAGCTGTTTCGTCCGGGGCAAGTGCTGGTCAGGGACTATTACGCCGAACTGCCGATAGGGCTGCGGGTCAGCGGGCGTTATCACGACATTGGTGCATTCGCGGCTGACGTGGCCAAGCTCTCCCGCATCGTCACCTTGCATAACCTTGTGGTGCTGGCTCCGGCTGGCAAGGATGCGGGTGGCAACCTTGGTATGGAAGCAACGGTGCGCACTTACCGCTACCTGGACCCGGGCGAGGTCATCGAACAGAAAAAAATCAGCGCCAAGGCGACCGCAGGAGTCAGGAAATGAGCCGGACATCGCTCGCCTTGCTGGCCGCCTTGATGCTCGGTGGCTGTTCGGCCGATCTGGACCAATTGCAGCAATGGATCGAGCAACAGCGCCGGCAGGTCCGCTCCAATATTGCGCCGCTGCTGGCGCCGAAGGAATTCCTGCCGCAGGCTTACGAAGGTGGCTCGGGCCTGGATCCCTTCAACGCGCAAAAACTTGCGGTCGCTGCCAATCAGGACGCCGGACTGCAAAACTCGCTGCTGAGCGCCGAACTGAAGCGCCAGCGCGAGCCGCTGGAGCTGTTTCCACTCGACAGCATGGCGATGGTCGGCAGCATCGAGCAGCACAACCAACGCTATGGCTTGCTGCGCGTTGACCAATTGCTCTATCGGGTCACTGCTGGCAACTATCTCGGGCAGAACTTCGGCCGCGTGACCGCAATCAGTGAAACCAGCATCAGCTTGCGCGAAGTCGTCCAGGACGCCGCAGGTGAATGGGTCGAGCGCAGCAGCACGCTCCAACTGCAGGAGAAAGGGCGATGAAAAGCAATCAATTTTTCAGACCTTGGCGCACCGTTGCCATGGTCGGGGCGCTGGGCCTTGCCACTGTGCTGCCAGCCCTGGGGAAGACCATCATCAAGTCGATCGACAGCACGCAACAAGCGGGTGTCGATATGGTCCGGATCGAGCTCTCCAATTCGCTGACCGAACTGCCCAAAGGCTTTATTCTGGAGACACCGCCGCGCATTGCGATCGATCTGCCCGGCGCCGCCAATGGCCTCGGACGCTCGCTGATAGAAATCAACCGAGGAAATTTGCGCTCGGCCCAGGTGGTCCAGTCCGGGGAGCGAACCCGCCTGGTGCTGAATTTGCGCCAAGCCTCCGGCTATCGCGCGCTGCTGCAGGACAGGGCCCTGCTGCTGGTGCTCGAGCCCGGCCCGCAGGATGTTGCCGGGCATTTCGAAGGCAAATCGGGCGCCTTGCCCCAGCCCCTCAAGGACATCGAGTTCCGACTGGGGCAGAACGGCTCGGGGCGCATCATTGTCAACCTGCCGAACAACCAGGTGGGTGTCGACATTCAGCCCAAGGGCAAGGGTTTGGTGGTCGAATTTCTCCATTCGAGCCTGCCCGAGCGGCTCAGGCGCAAGCTCGACGTCAGTGATTTTGGCAGCCCGGTGCAGACTGTTTCGACCTCGCAAAGCGGCGACCGCGTGCGTATGGTGGTGGAACCCAAGGGGGTTTGGGAACATAGCGCATACCAGACCGACAAGCAGTTCGTGCTGGAGTTGCGGCCTTTGAAGGTCGATCCGAACAAGCTCACCGCAGGTGCGGGCTTTGCGGGTGAAAAGCTCTCGCTGAACTTCCAGAACATTGAGTTGCGGGCGCTGCTGCAGGTCATCGCCGACTTCAGCAACTTCAATGTGGTGACCAGCGACAGCGTGACCGGCAGCGTCACCTTGCGCTTGAAGGATGTGCCCTGGGATCAAGCGCTCGACATCGTCATGCAGGCCAAGGGGCTGGGGCTGCGTAAATCCGGCAAT
>JBIKPD010000533.1:0-2552 GCA_044357665.1 Roseateles sp.
GCTGGCCAAGGACTGGCAGAGCGAAGTCGGCGTGCCAAATGCGCCGCCGACGCTGCTCGGTCCGGCGCCACCCGAGGCGACCGGGGCGATCGCTGTGCCGAAAGGCCCGAATGTCGACCTCAGCGACATCGACCCGCTGGCACCGAGATACAAGGAATGGGACGAACGCGCGGCCAAGTTCAAAACCGTTGATACGGTGAAGGCCGAGACCTTGCCTTTCGGCGGCGACCGGCTCGGCCGCGATGTGCTGTCCAAGGCGATCAAGGGGGCTGAAGTCTCGATCATGGTCGGCCTGCTGGCAGCGGTCGTCGCCACCATCATCGGCACCGTGCTCGGCGCGCTGTCGGGCTTTTTCGGCGGCCGCGTCGGCGACTTGCTGGAATGGCTCTACAACGTCTTCACCGCCATCCCCGGCATCCTGTTGATCTTCGCCTTCGCGGTGATCTTCGGCCGCGGCGTGCTGTCGGTGGTGATGATTCTGGGGCTGGCCGGCTGGCCCGGCATCTACCGTTTGATCCGGGCCGAATTCATCAAGCATTCGGTGCGCGAATATGTGCGCTCGGCTGAAGCGATCGGCGCCTCGAAGATGTCGCGGATGTTCAAACATATTCTGCCCAACGTCTCGCATGTGGCGCTGGTGCAGCTGTCGCTGCATGTGGTGGGCTTCATCAAGAGCGAAGTGATCCTGTCCTATCTGGGGCTGGGCGTCGGCGTCGATCAGGTGTCATGGGGCACGATGCTGGCCGAGTCGCAGTCGGAGCTGATCCTCGGCTACTGGTGGCAGCTGGCGGCAGTGACTGCCTTCATGGCGCTGTTCGTCACCGCTTTCGCGCTGTTCACCGATGCGCTGCGCGATGCGCTCGATCCGAAGTTGCGAGGCCTGGAATGATGTTTCATGTCGGACTGCGAGCGGCGCGGGCCATCCCCGCATTCCGGCCGGCGGCCGCATGCGGGCTAAGGATCGGGACTGCCTTGAATTGATTGAGAAAAACATGCTTTTAAGTATCCAGGACCTGAAAGTTTCCTTCCGCATGGGCCGCGTCGGCGGGCAGATGCAGCATCAGTCGGCCGTCAAAGGCGTCAGCTTTGACATCCCCGAGCATGGCACCGTGGCGCTGGTCGGCGAATCGGGCTCGGGCAAGAGCGTTACCGCGATGTCGATCCTGAACCTGCTGCCCGACAACGCCGAGCGCCAGGGCCGGATCATGTTCCAGGGACGCGATCTGCTGCAGGCCAGAACGGCCGAGCTGCAATCGATCCGCGGGCGCGAGATCGCCTGTGTCTTCCAGGATCCGATGACTTCGCTGAACCCGGTATTCACCGTCGCCGAGCAGATCTGCGAGACCCTGATCAGGCATATGGGCATGAGCCGGCGCCAGGCGCTGACGCGTGCGGGCGAGTTGCTCGACGAGGTCGGCATCCCGGAGCCGCAGCGCCGGCTGAAGTCCTATCCGCATGAGTTGTCGGGTGGCCAGCAACAGCGGGTGATGATCGCGGTGGCCTTGGCCTGCAGCCCGAAGCTGTTGATCGCCGACGAGCCGACAACCGCGCTCGACGTGACGATCCAGCGCCAGGTGATGGAACTGCTCGGACGGCTGAAGGACACGCACCGGATGAGCATGCTGTTCATCTCGCATGACCTGGGCCTGGTCGGCGAAATCGCCGACGATGTGGTGGTGATGCGCGCCGGTGTGATCCGCGAGCAGGCCCCGGTGGCCGACATCTTCAGCCAGCCGCAGGACAGCTACACCAAGGCGCTGCTGGCCTGCCGGCCATCGCTGACCGAGAACCCGGCCAGGTTGATGGTCATCGACGACCATATCGCCGGCCAGCAGGGCCAGCTCAAGGCCCAGGGCCTGGCCAAGCCCAAGGACCCCGAGGCAGAGGTGATCCTCGAAGCGCGCGGGCTGAAAAAGAGTTTTTACTTCAAGACCGGCTTATTCAAGAAAACCGAATTCAAGGCGGTCAAGGACGTCAACTTCAAGCTGCGCCGCGGCCATACGCTGGGTATCGTCGGCGAATCGGGATCAGGCAAGACGACGATGGGCTTGACGCTATTGCGCCTGCATGAGCCTTCGGGCGGTGAAGTGCTGTTCGAAGGTCAGGACTTGCTGAAGATGAGCGGCAATGACTGGCAGAAGATGCGCCGCCGCATCCAGGTCGTGTTCCAGAATCCCTATGCCTCGCTGAACCCGCGCTTCACCATCGGCCAGACCCTGCTCGAACCGATGGAGATCCACCAGATCGGCGTCGATATGGCCGACCGGCAGGCGCGCGCCAGTGCCTTGCTGATCAAGGTCGGGCTCGACGACAGCGCGCTGAACAAATATCCGCATGAATTTTCCGGTGGCCAGCGCCAGCGCATCGCGATCGCGCGTTGCCTGACGCTGAACCCTGAAGTGCTGGTGCTCGACGAAGCGGTGTCGGCACTCGATGTGTCGGTGCAGGCCCAGGTGCTGAATCTGCTGAAGGATCTGCAGGACGAGTTCGGCCTGTCCTATATTTTCATCAGCCATGACCTGGCCGTGGTCAAGTTCATCTCCGACGAAGTG
>JBIKPD010000534.1:0-2544 GCA_044357665.1 Roseateles sp.
TCGTAGACACCCAGCGGCGATGAAAAGCGCGCGGTGCCTGAAGTCGGCAACACATGGTTCGGGCCGGCGCAATAGTCGCCCAGACTCTCGCTGGTGTAGGCGCCGAGGAAGATCGCCCCGGCATGGCGCAATAGCGGCTCCCAGCGCTGCGGATCGCGACTGGAGACCTCCAGATGCTCAGGCGCGATGCGGTTGCTGATCGCGCAGGCTTCTTCCATCGAGCGGGTCAGGATCAGCGCGCCGCGGCCTTCGAGCGAAGCGCGGATGATCGCCTGGCGCGGCATCTGCGGCAGCAAGCGGATGATCGCCTGACGCACCTGCTCGATATAAGCCGCATCGGGGCACAGCAGGATGCTTTGCGCCATTTCGTCATGTTCGGCCTGACTGAACAGGTCCATCGCCACCCAATCGGGCGGCGTGCTGCCGTCAGCCAGCACCAGGATCTCGCTCGGGCCGGCGATCATGTCGATGCCGACCTGGCCGAACACATGCTTCTTGGCGCTGGCCACATAGGCATTGCCCGGGCCGGTGATCTTGTCGACGCGCGGAATCGTCGCCGTGCCGTAAGCCAAGGCACCAACCGCCTGCGCGCCACCGATCGTGAACACCCGGTGCACACCGGCGACATGGGCAGCGGCCAGCACCAGTGGATTTTTCTCGCCGCCCGGCGTCGGCACGACCATGATGATTTCGGGCACACCGGCCACCTGGGCCGGTATCGCATTCATCAGCACGCTGCTCGGATAAGCGGCCTTGCCGCCCGGCACATAGATGCCCACCCGGTCGAGTGGCGTGACCTTCTGCCCGAGCAGCGAGCCGTCTTCATCGCGGTAACTCCAGCTCAGGCCGCTGTGGATTTTCTGGCGCTCGTGATAGCTGCGTACGCGCAAGGCAGCGGCACTCAAGGCATGGCGCTGTGCCGGGCTGATCGCTGCAAAAGCGGCTTGCATCTCGTCCTGCGTCAGTTCGAGCTCGGCCATGCCAGCCGCCTGCAGATGGTCGAAACGGGCCGTGTACTCAAGCACCGCCGCATCGCCCCTGGCCTTCACGTCAGCCAGAATCTGCGCCACCCGGTCCTCGATCGCCGTGTCTGTCTCAGCCGACCAATGCAGCAGGCGCAAGAAATCGGCTTCGAAGCCGGCATCCGTCGTGCTGAGTTGGCGCAGCTTGATCATGTTCACTTCTGCACGGCAGCGGCGAAAGCGTCGATCATCCGGCGCAGCGGTTCGCGCTTGAGCTTCAACGCGGCCTGGTTGACAACCAGGCGCGAGGAAATTTCCATGATCTTTTCGACCTCGACCAGATGGTTCGCCTTCAGGGTATTGCCAGTCGAGACCAGGTCGACGATCGCATCGGCCAAGCCGGTCAGCGGCGCCAACTCCATCGAACCGTAAAGCTTGATCAGGTCGACATGCACGCCCTTGTCAGAAAAATGCTGGCGTGCGATTTCGGTGTACTTGGTCGCCACGCGAATCCGCGAACCCTGCTTGATCGCCGCGGCGTAATTGAAATCGTCACGCACCGCGACGCTCATGCGGCAGCGGGCGATGTTCAGATCGAGCGGCTGGTACATGCCTTCGCAACCATGCTCGAGCAACACATCACGGCCGACCACGCCAAGGTCGGCGCCGCCATATTGCACATAGGTCGGCACATCGCTGGCGCGCACCATCACCACTTGCACCTCGGGGTTGTTGGTCGCCAGAATCAGTTTGCGCGAAGTCTCGGGGTCGTCGAGCACAGTGATGCCGGCGGCTTTGAGCAGCGGCAGCGTCTCTTCAAAAATGCGCCCTTTGGACAGCGCCAGCGTGATCATCACGAAACCCGCTCGATGTCGGCGCCAATCGCGCGCAGCTTGTCTTCCATCCGGTCGTAGCCGCGGTCCAGGTGATAGATGCGCTCGATCACCGTTTCGCCCTTGGCCACCAGACCGGCGATCACCAGGCTGGCCGAGGCGCGCAGATCGGTCGCCATCACGGTGGCGCCCGACAAGCGCTCGACACCGGTGACCACCGCGGTGTGGCCGTCGATCTCGATCCGGGCGCCCAGTCGCACCAACTCGTTGACATGCATGAACCGGTTCTCAAAGATCGTCTCGCTGATCTTGGCGGTGCCGGTGGCGATGCAGTCGACGGCCATGAACTGGGCCTGCATATCGGTTGGAAATGCCGGATATTCGCTGGTCCTGAAACCGACCGAGAGCGGCCGGCCCGAAGCCTGGATGCGGATCCAGTCAGCCCCCGATTCGATGCTGACACCGGCAGCACGCAACTTGTCGATCACCGCGTCGAGATGCAGCGCCTGCGCGCCCTTCAGCAGCACATCGCCGCCAGCGGCAGCAACCGCGCAGAGAAAAGTGCCTGCCTCGATGCGATCGGGAACGATGCGGTGCGGCAACTTCGGCGCATGCAGGCTGCTGACGCCCTGGATGCGGATACGGCTGCTGCCATGGCCTTCGATCTTCGCGCCCATCGCGATCAGCATCTCGGCCAAGTCGCCGATCTCGGGCTCTTGCGCAGCGTTTTCAAGCAGGGTCTCGCCATC
>JBIKPD010000535.1:0-2539 GCA_044357665.1 Roseateles sp.
CCGCACTCGGCACGGTCAGCACATGCAAACCGGTGCCGGCCGCCAGATCCAGCGCCAGCCGGCGTTGCTGGCGTTTGCCCGAGGGCATGGCGATGATCAGATGGCTGATGTCGTGCAGCGCTGCGACTCGCGCAACATCAGCCAGGAAGCCCAGGACCGGAATGCCGGCAATGCGTGCCGACTGCTTGCGCGGGTCGTCGTCAAGCCAACCGACCACCACCCAGCCCTGCTGATGGATGCCCGCTACCAGTCGCCGCCCGGCTTGGCCGGCACCCAGCACCAGCGCCCGGTGCGATTCGACCGAACTGCTGCGGCCGCGCAGATGCTCGTAAAGCATGCGGTAGCCCATGCGTGTCATCGCCAGACCAATCAGGCAGAAGAACGGATGCAGGGCCAGCACCGCCCGCGGCACCCCGACCAATTGCGCCATCAGCACGACCGTTGCGCCGATGGTGCCGGCGATCGCGCAGGCTGCGGCCAGCCGTTTCAACTCGCCGAAACCGCTGAAGCGCCACAAGCCTTTGGGCACTTTGAGCAGATAAAACACCAGCGTATAGAGCAGCAGCAGGCCGAGCAGGACATAGCCGTCGTAATCGGGCCGCGCCGAGATCCAGCGCTCGAAACCGATTCTGAACAGATAGGTCACCTGCCAGGCCAGGGCCACCACGGCCGCGTCGAGCAGCAGGGACAAGGCCTCGCTGTGGCGGCGCAAGCGGATCAGCAAGGCATCGAGCGAAGGCAAGATCAGCTTGTCCATTCAGCGCACCAAGGCCTGCAGCGTGGCGAAGATCAAGCGGATGTCGGTCAGCAGCCCGGCCTGCTCGACATAACGTTTGGACAGCGCCAGCTTGGCCGGCATCAGCACCTCGATATATTCGCGCTCGGGGTCGGTCGCCTGTGCCAGCAATGCGCCCTCGTTGCGGTATTGCAACGAGGCCGGGTCGGTGATGCCGGGCCGTACCGACAGCACAATGCGCCGCATCTCTTCAGGATATAGCGCCACATAGGCCGGCACTTCAGGCCGCGGCCCGACCAGGCTCATCGCGCCGCGCAGCACATCCCAAAGCTGGGGCAATTCATCAAGCTTGGCCGCGCGCAGCAAGCGCCCCGCGCCAGTGATGCGCGGGTCGGCGCCGACCGTCAGCAGCGACCCTTGCGCCTCGGCTTTCATCGTGCGGAATTTGTGGATGAAAAAAAGCTTGCCATGGCGACCGACCCGCTGCTGGCGGAACAGCACCGGGCCGCTGGAGTCGAGCTTGATCCACAGCGCAATCAGCGCCAGCGCCGGCGCCAGCGCCAGCAGGCCCAGGCCCGCGCAGACCAGATCAAACCAGCGTTTGGCCATCTCGCCTCAGCCCAGCACAATGCCGGTCACGGTATCGATCACCCGCTGCACCTGGGCATCGGTCATCGCCGTGTAGAGCGGGATGCTGATCATCCGCTCGTAGGCCTTTTGCGAATGCACAAACTGCTCAGGCCGCAAGTCGTAGCGGTCGCGCCAATAGGGCTGCAGATGCAGCGGGATGTAATGCACGCTGCAGCCGATGCCGGCGGCAAACATGCGCTCGATAAAGGTATCGCGGTCCATCGCCAGGTCATCGCCCAGGCGCAGCGCATAGAGGTGCCAGGAATGCACATCGCCTTCGGGCGCCGATGGCGGGACGATCACCGGCAGATCGGCAAAAGCGGCCGAATAGGCTTGCGCGATCTGCTCGCGCCGCGCCTGGAATGCCGGCAAACGCTTGAGCTGATGGATGCCCATCGCGGCGGCGATGTCGGTCATGTTGTACTTGTAGCCGGGGGCGACGATCTCGTAATACCAGCTGGGCACTTTCGAAGTGAAGCGGTCGAAGGCATCGCGGCTCATGCCATGCAAGCGCATCACGCGGGCGCGCTTGGCCAGCTCGGCATTGCGCGTTACCAGCATGCCGCCCTCGCCGGTGGTCATGGTCTTGTTGGCATAGAAGCTGAACACGGTGGCGTCGCTGCCCATCGTGCCGATCAGCTCGCGCTCGAGCGTCGTCGGCAGCGCATGGGCGGCGTCTTCGACCACGCGCAGGCCATGGCGGCGCGCAATGTCGAGGATCTCCAGCATGTCGACCGCCAGACCGGCGTAATGGACCGGGATGATTGCGCGGGTGCGCGGCGTGATCGCGGCTTCGACCAATTTGGGGTCGATGTTCAGCGTTGCCGGGTCAATGTCGACCAGCACCACATCGGCACCCAGGTAGCGAACGACTTCGGCGGTGGCGGTGAAGGTATGGGTGGTGGTGATGACCTCGTCGCCAGGGCCGATGCCCAGCGCTTCGAGCGCCAGATGCAGGCCGGCGGTGGCCGAATTGACGGCGATGCACTCGATCTGCGGCTCGGCCAGAAATTCGGCAAAGGCCAGCTCGAAGCGCTTTGCCTTCGGGCCGGTGGTGATCCAGCCCGAACGCAGGGTGTCGACCACTTCGTTGATCTCGTCCTCGCCGATTTCGGGCAGGGCGAAGGGCAAAAAGGGCAAGTCGGCTGGATGGCTGGAGTTGGTCGTCATATC
>JBIKPD010000151.1:0-9089 GCA_044357665.1 Roseateles sp.
CGGCTTCGCCCTGGCCTTCGTGGCTTTGCCGCTTTATGTCACGCTGCCGTCGCATTACGCATCGCAGTTCGGCATGCCGCTGGCCTGGCTCGGCGCCTTGCTGCTGCTGGCCCGGATGTTCGACGCCTTGCTCGACCCCTGGATTGGCCGGCAATGCGATCGCTGGCTGAATCGCCGACCGGCGGCAATCCTGGGGGTGATGGCCGCCGCTGCGATGCTGCTGACAGCCGGTTTCGTCGGGCTGTTTTTCCCGCCGGTGCGCGAGCCGCAGGCCTTGCTGGTCTGGTGCCTGATTTTTCTACTCTTGACCTATTTTGGCTACAGCCTGCTCAGCGTAATGCACCAGGCCTGGGGTGCAAGGCTCGGCGGCGACGCCTTGCGCCAGACCCGTGTGGTCGCCTGGCGCGAGGGCTTTGCGCTGATCGGTGTGATTACTGCGAGCCTGCTGCCATCTCTGGTGGGACTGGCAGCGACTTCGGCCTTGCTGGCGATCAGCCTGGCCGCCGGCTTGCTGCTGCTGCGCCAGGCGCCTGCCCCGTTGCGCTTGGCTGATGCCGCTGCTGCGCCCGCCATGGCAGTCTGGCGCACGCCGGGTTTCAGACGCTTGCTCGCGGTGTTCCTGTTGAACGGCATCGCAGCAGCAATCCCGGCGACCTTGCTGCTTTTCTTCGTTCGCGATCGCCTGCAAACACCTGCGCTCGAAGGGCCTTATCTGGCCGCCTATTTCATCGCCGCAGCGCTGTCCTTGCCCGGGTGGCTGCGCGTGGTGGCAAGGCTTGGCCAGGCCCGCGCCTGGGCCCTGGCCATGCTGCTGGCCCTGCTGGCTTTCGGTTGGGCCGCCAGCCTGGGTGCGGGCGACAGCCTGGCATTCACGCTCGTCTGCATCGCGACCGGCGTTGCCTTGGGCGCCGACCTGGCCATTCCTGGGGCGATGCTCGCCGTGGTAATCCAGCAAGCTGGCTTGGGTGGTCGGGCTGAAGGGGCTTTCTTTGGATGGTGGAATGCCGCCAACAAGCTCAATCTGGCCCTGGCTGCGGGGCTGGCGCTGCCGCTGCTGCAATGGCTAGGCTATGCACCTGGCCAGCGCGACGACCAAGCCATGCAGGCCCTGACCCTGGCCTATTGCGTCCTGCCCTGGCTGTTGAAACTGGCAGCGCTGCTGCTGCTCTACCTGTTCTGGATCCGACCCGCTGCAAAGGAACTCAAATGAACCGATCGATGTTGAACCGCCGTCTCGTCCTGCTGGGGGCCAGTTCGGCCTTGCTGGCCGGTTGCGCGGCGCCAGCTGACTATGCCAGCGAGAAGCCGGTGCTGGATCTGCGCAGTTATTTTTCGGGCAAGCTGATCGCACACGGCATCTTTACCGACCGCAGCGGCCAGGTGCAGCGCCGTTTTGTCGTCAATCTCAAAGGCAGTTGGAATGGTTCGGTCTGCGTGCTGGAAGAGGATTTCGAATACAGCGACGGTGTGCGCGAGCGGCGCGTCTGGACCATCACCGATCTGGGCGGCGGGCGCTACAGCGGCACCGCCGGCGATGTCGTCGGCCAGGCCCAGGGTCAGGCTTCTGGCAATGCCCTGCGCTGGCGCTATGCGCTCAAACTGCCGGTCGGCGGGCAGGTCTACGAAGTTGATTTCGACGACTGGATGTATCTGGTCGACGAGCGGGTGATGCTCAACAAGGCCCAGATGAGCAAGTTCGGCATCAAGCTCGGCGAGGTCACCTTGTCGTTTCAGAAGCTTTGACGCAATGGCCATGAATCCCGAATTGAAGGACTGGCAGGGCCGCGTGGTCTGGTTGGTCGGCGCGTCGAGCGGTATCGGCCGCGCGCTGGCCGTGGCGCTGCATGGGGCAGGTGCGATCGTCATCTTGTCGGCCCGCCAAAAGCCGCTGCTCGACGACTTTGTGCGCGAGCATGCCGGCGCCGAGGGGGTTGCGCTCGATGTGCTCGATGCTGCAGCGCTGCATGAGGCCGCGCAGCAGATCGTCAGCGCCCATGGCCGCATCGACCTTGCGCTCTATTGCGCCGGCCATTACCAGGCGATGCGGGCGCAGGAGTTTTCGCTGGCCGGGGCGCTGCGGCATCTCGATGTCAACTATGTCGGAGCACTGAACCTGCTGGCTGCGATGCTGCCGCAACTGCTCTTGCAGGCCGAGCGCGGGCTGGGTGGTCATCTCAGCCTGGTCTCGAGCGTGGCGGGCTTTCGCGGCCTGCCCAAATCACTGGCTTACGGGCCGTCGAAAGCGGCCTTGAGTCATCTGGCGGAGGCGCTTTATCTCGACCTTTCGCCCTTGCAGATCGGCGTGTCGGTGATCCATCCCGGTTTTGTCGCCACTCCCTTGACCGCGCAGAATGATTTCCATATGCCAGCCTTGATCACCGCTGATCAGGCCGCGCAGGAAATTCTCAAAGGCTGGGCCAAGGGCCGGTTCGAGATCCACTTCCCCAAGCGCTTCACCTTGTTTTTGAAGCTGCTTAGCCACCTCAGCCCTGGGCTGTATTTTTGGATGGTGCGTCGCGCCACAGGCTTATGAGTGAAACAAGACATGACGATCCTCGCGCTGCGGCAGTGATCGCCTTCTTCGAAAAGTTGCAGCCCAAAGACATCGACCGGATCAACCTGATCTACACCGAACAGGCTTTCTTCAAGGACCCGTTCAACGAAGTCCGCGACCTCGCCGGTGTGCAGGGGGTTTTTGCGCATATGTTCGATACCCTGGACGCGCCGCGCTTCAAAGTCATCGATGTGCTGGTGCAAGGTCAGCAATGTTTCCTCAGTTGGGATTTCCACTTCTGCCGTCAGGGCCAGACGATCGAGCGTTGCATCCATGGCAGCAGCCATCTGCGCTTTGCCAATGACGACCGCATTGCCTACCACCGCGACTATTGGGACGCGGCCGAGGAGCTCTACGAAAAGCTGCCCTTGCTCGGCAACCTGCTGCGCTGGATCAAGCGCCGGATCAAGGCCTAGGCAAGCGCCTTAACGCAGCCAGCCTTTGCGGCGGAAGTAGATGAAGGGCGCGGCCACCGAAGCCAGCATCAAGACCAGGGCAAAGGGATAGCCCCAGGTCTGGTCGAGTTCGGGCATGAACTTGAAATTCATGCCGTAGATGCTGGCGATCAGCGTTGGCGGCAGCAGCGCGACGCTGGCCACCGAGAAGATCTTGATGATCTTGTTCTGATTGATGTTGATGAAGCCGACGGTCGCGTCCATCAGGAAGTTGATCTTGTCGAACAGGAAGGCGGTGTGCGAGTCGAGCGAGTCGATGTCGCGCAGAATCTGCCGCGATTCCTCGAACTGCTCGGCGTTGAGCATGCGGCTGCGCATCATGAAGCTGACCGCCCGGCGCGTGTCCATCACATTGCGGCGGATGCGCCCGTTCAAGTCTTCCTCGCGGGCGATGGCCGACAGCGCTTCGCTGGCCACTGCGTCGTTGACATCTTTCTTCAACACCCGCTCGCTGACCTTTTCGAGCTTGTCGTAAATGCCTTCGAGGATGTCGGCCGAATATTCTGCATCGGCGTCATAGAGCTTGAGCAGCACATCCTTGGCGTCTTCGATCATGGCCGGAATGCGCCTTGCGCGCAGGCGCAGCAGCCTGAATACCGGCAGGTCCTCGTTGTGGATCGAGAACAGCACATTGTTCAACAAGATGAAGGCAACGCGCACATTGCGCGGCGCTTCGTCATCGTCGATCAAGAAGTCCGAGCGGATATGCAACTCGCCGTTGTCTTCCTCGTAGAAACGCGCTGAAGACTCGAGGTCTTCGGCAACGATGTCTTCGGGGATGGTCAAGCCAAAGCGGTCGAGGATCCAGCCCTTTTCCACGTCGGTCGGGCTTTCCATGTCGACCCAGACCGGGCGCGACAGGGCCAGATCCTCGGCGGATTCGATCTCTTCCTGGAACAAGCCGCCCTTCAGGCGCCCGTTGTCCAGCGTGAATACATTCAGCATGCAAATCTCCAGCGCAATGGCGCCGTCTAAAGGCTGGACTGGCGCTGGCGCCGTCCGGGCGGATGGGTGTTAACCGTCGCACTCCGGACCAGCGGCTTATGTCAAGCGCTTGACGCGCTCAGCAATGCCGAATTGGGCGAGGGAGTGGACGGTTACCGATGGTCACTGTCCAAGAATGGCTCCGTGGCTGGGGGGCTTCATTATCGCATTGACGAGGCTGATCAGGCGTTGCGATCGACGCGAATTGCCAGCACCACCGAGGTGGTGGTCCGCGTCACGCCGTCGAAAGCGCCGATCTCGTCGAGCAGCGCATCGAGTCGCAGTGTCGAGTCGGCGCGCAGCAAGGCCATGTAGTCGAATTCGCCGCTGACCGAGGCGAGCTGGTTCAGTTCGGGCAGGGCGCTGAGCTTCTTGACCACATCGCGCCCGGCCTTGGGGCTGACCGTGATACCGACAAAAGCCTGCACGCTTGCGTGGCCGGCTTTGCTGCCAAGCTTGACTTGGTAGCCGCTGATCACGCCCTCGGCCTCGAGCCTGGCCAACCTTGCGACCACGGTGGTGCGCGCCAGCCCGAGCTTGCGGGCCAGATTGGCCGTGCTTTCGCGCGCATTTACCTGCAGCAGCGCCAGCAACTGGCGATCGGCCAACTCCCGGCTGGGCGCCAGGCGCTGTGCATCGAGCTTCAGATCATTGCCCATGGAAAACCCTTTGTTTCGACGAATCGAATTTTATATCGGACGAACCGGCAGCTTCTAACGCTTTATCGTCGAACTCAGGCTTTCTTTCGTCAAGCATGCTGCCTAGACTCGCTGGCAGACATTCAAACAGGAGAGATCGATGAAAACAGCCTTGCTGGGCGCCGGCCATATCGGCCAGACCATCGCGCGCTTGCTGCATGACAGCGGCGATTACCAGGTCACCGTGATCGACCAGAACCCTGCCGCGCTGGCCAGGCTGGCGGCTGAAGGCATCGAAGGTCGCCTGACCGACAGCGCTGACGGCCAGGCGCTGGCAGCGGCCTTGCAAGGCCAGGACAGCGTCGTCAACGCCCTGCCTTACCATTTGGCGATCACGGCGGCGCAGGCGGCGAAGGCGGCGGGCTGCCATTATTTCGACCTGACCGAAGACATCGCCGCGACCCGCGAAATCAAGCGCCTGGCTGCCGGCGCCAGCACGGCTTTCATGCCGCAATGCGGGCTCGCGCCGGGCTTCATCGGCATCGTCGCCCACCATCTGGCCCGGAGTTTCGACAGCCTGCACGATGTCAAGATGCGCGTCGGCGCCTTGCCGGCCTTCCCGACCAATGCCTTGAAGTACAACCTGACCTGGAGCGTCGACGGCCTGATCAATGAATATTGCCACCCCTGCGAAGCGATCCATGATGGCCGCGCGATCGAGGCCTTGCCGCTCGAAGGCCTTGAGCATTTCTCGCTCGATGGCACCGAGTACGAGGCTTTCAACACCTCGGGTGGCCTGGGCACCCTGTGCGAAACGCTGCAGGGCCAGGTACGCAACCTTGATTACAAGACGGTGCGCTATCCCGGTCACCGCGATCTGATGATGATGCTGCTTGACGACTTGCAACTGAAAAACGACCAGCAGACCTTGAAGGACATCATGCGGCGCTCGATGCCCGCGACGATGCAGGACCTGGTGCTGGTCTTTGTGACGGTCTCGGGCATGCGCGAAGGCAGTCTGTTGCAGGAAGTGTTTGCCCGCAAGATCTTTGCCGAACGCGATGGTGCAGCGCCGCGCTCGGCGATCCAGATCACCACCGCGGCGGGGGTCTGCGCGGCGCTCGATCTGTTCCGTGAAGGAAAGTTGCCGCAAGCCGGTTTCATCCGTCAGGAACAAGTCAAACTGCCGGACTTCCTCGCCAACCGTTTCGGCCAAGCCTACCAACAATCCCGCCAGGTCGAGTCAATTGGCTGAGGCCGGACCGAGACGAGCAACTGCTTGCTCGTCGACGCCTGCCGAAGGACCGGCCGCCTCCTGCGTAGCCCGACAAGAAGCGCAGCGGATTGCGGGTTGTGGACAGCGTCGCGTCGCGCTGAGCCAAGTCCTTCGACAAGCTCAGGACGAACGGGATAAATTTCGAGCGAACTGGTACTTGCATCGAGCCCGCCAATAATTCCTTCGCCCCGAGCCTGATTTTCCGAATATCCTGATCCCGTCAAACGACTCGCGACACCTCCCCACCCGTTCGTCCTGAGCCCGTCGAAGGACCCGCCACAACCGCCTTTTACAAGCCCCGTTCGTCCTGAGCCTGTCGAAGGATCCGCTACAACCGCCTTTTACAAGCCCCGTTCGTCCTGAGCCCGTCGAAGGACCCACTACAACCGCCGTTTACAAACCCCGTTCGTCCTGAGCCTATCGAAGGATCCGCTCTAACCGCCTTTTACAAGCCCCGTTCGTCCTGAGCTCGTCGAAGGACCCGCCACAACTGCCGTTTACAAGCCCCGTTCGTCCTGAGCCCGTCGAAGGACACAGCCCGCCGCCAGATGCCATCAAACCCGACATCACCAACGGGAATAATTTTTTAGATCGTCCCATCCGCCCAAACCCTGCAAATTCTGGAACCACCATGACCCAAGTCTCAGACCTTCTCGCCGCCCTCGGTGTCCCTGCCAGCGCCAGCCAAGGTGGCAGCTTGCAATTGCGCTCGCCAATCGACGGTGCGCCAACCGGCGCCATTCACCCGGCCAGCGAAGCTGACATGCTGGCCGCAATTGGGCGCGCAAAACAGGCTTTCGAAGCCTGGCGCGATGTGCCGGCGCCGAGGCGCGGCGAGTTGATCCGCCAGTTCGGTGCCTTGCTGCGCCAGCACAAGAGCGAACTGGCGCAACTGGTCGCCATCGAGGCCGGCAAGGTCAGCAGCGAAGGTCTGGGCGAAGTGCAGGAAATGATCGACATCTGCGACTTCGCTGTCGGCCTGTCGCGCCAGTTGCATGGGTTGACGATCGCCTCCGAACGCCCTGGCCACCGGATGATGGAGCAATGGTTGCCGCTGGGCGTGGTCGGCATCATCTCGGCCTTCAACTTCCCCGTCGCCGTCTGGGCCTGGAACGCCAGCCTGGCGATCGTTTGCGGCAATGCCTGCATCTGGAAACCATCGGAAAAAACCCCGCTGACGGCGCTGGCAACCCAGGCCCTGTTCGAACAGGCCTTGCAAGGTTTTGAAGGCGCGCCAGCCCATCTGTCGCAGTTGCTCAATGGCGGCGCCGAGCTCGGCCGAGCCTTGGCGCTTGATCCCCGCGTCGCCCTGCTTTCGGCGACTGGTTCGACCCGCATGGGCCGCGCGGTGGGGCCGCTGGTGGCGGCGCGCTTTGGGCGTTGTTTGCTCGAGCTTGGCGGCAACAACGCGATCATCGTCGCGCCTTCGGCCGATCTGGAACTGGCGGTTCGCGGCATCCTTTTTGGCGCTTACGGCACCGCCGGTCAGCGCTGCACAACGACGCGCCGCGTCATCATCCACGAGAGCATTCACGACGACTTGCTGGCGCGGCTGGACCGCATCCGCGCAAGCCTGAGCATCGGCAGCCCGCTCGATCCCGCCACCCTGGTCGGCCCGCTGATCGACCGCGCCGCATTCGATGCCATGCAGGCCGCCCTGGTCAGCGCCGGCGAGCAGGGCGGCAGCGTCAGCGGCGGCAAACGGGCGCTGGCGCAGCGCTATCCCGAGGCCTGGTACGCCGTTCCAGCGCTGGTGCGGATGCCGGCGCAGACCGCGGTGGTCAAGGCCGAAACCTTTGCGCCGATTCTCTATGCGCTGAAGTACCGCCACCTGGACGAAGCGATCGCGCTGCACAACGATGTGCCGCAAGGCCTGAGCTCGGCGATCTTCACTAACGACCTGCGCGAGGCCGAGCGATTCATGTCGGCCAGCGGCTCCGACTGCGGCATTGCCAATGTCAATATCGGCACCTCGGGGGCTGAAATCGGCGGCGCATTCGGGGGTGAAAAAGAAACCGGCGGCGGCCGTGAATCGGGCAGTGATGCCTGGCGCAATTACATGCGGCGCAGCACCAACACCGTCAACTATTCCGGCGCCTTGCCGCTGGCGCAGGGCGTGAAATTTCTGTGAGCTGAAGCGCCTGGATCAGCATCTCCGAGCGGCCCGAGAGTGGCCCGAACCGCCGCCTTGATGCTATAGTCCGGCCTCTTCACAAGAAGACACCTGCCCAGGTGGCGGAATTGGTAGACGCACTAGTTTCAGGTACTAGCGAGTAACTTCGTGGGGGTTCGAGTCCCTTCCTGGGCACCAAACAAGAATGGCCAGCATGTAAAAAATGCTGGCCATTTGCGTTTGGGGGCAGGAAGCAGGGCCACGCCGCAAGAAAAAATCGGGGCCGTTGTCGGGGATGGGCGCTATCCATGTCAGCCTGGTCGGCGTGCTGCGCGGCGATGTCGACGGCAGTTATGCCGGCGCTACCGGGGCGCAAGACCTTGACACCGATACCACCCATGTCAACTATTTCACCCTGCTGCTGGCCGCCCACAAGGAGTTGAGTCCGTCGCAGTTTGGGGTGTATCCCTATCCCTGAGCCGTTGATCAGGGTTCGACTTCCCGGAAACCAAACCCCGCAATCCGCTCCGCTTCTTGTCGGGCTACGAGCTCGGTTTGTAGCCCGCATGGCTGGCCCGAAGGGTCGAATGCGGGGATTGTTCGCGCTGGCCAAACCCCGCAATCCGCTGCGCTGCTTGGCGGGCTACGGTGGCGGGTTTGGGACTCAGCCCGCGATCGAGAAATGCTCGACCTTGGGCGGCTCGGCGAAGAAGGGTCCGACGATGGCGCGCCATTGGGGGAACAGGGGGCCGCCGCGGAAATGTTCGGTGTGGTCTTCCAGGGTCGCCCATTCGATCTGCAGCAGATAGCGTTCGGGCGATTCTATGCCATGCAAGACCTTGGCCTGGCCAAAGCCCTGCGCTTGCGAGATCACCGATGTGATGCCATGCGCGATGGCGATTTCGAAAGCGGCTTGCTGGCCTGGATGGATGCGGATGTCGGCGACTTCAAGAATCATGGCGGGCTCGAATTGGTGAACGAGCCGAGATGCTAACGCCTGCGCCATTCGGCATTGCTGGCAGGTAAAGGCGGCTAGGCCCGCGCCGGGCGAATAAGATGCTGTCAATAT
>JBIKPD010000152.1:0-9080 GCA_044357665.1 Roseateles sp.
GGGGCATGACCCCGCTGCAGGCGATCCAGTCAGCGACGCTCAACGCCGCCGAAGCACTCGGCAAATCGGGCGATCTCGGCAGCATCGCCCTGGGCCGTTTCGGCGACCTGGTCGGTGTCTCGGGCACCCCCCTGGTCGACGTCAAGCTGCTCGAAAAAATCAGCTTCGTGATGAAGAGCGGCGAACTGGTCAGGGCGCCAGGAAGCCAGCGGCCATAGCTTGGCGTTTCGGGCTAGATGGAGCCGGCAAACGGGCATCAAAATTTCGCTTCATCTGCGTCCAGGCGATCAAGCACAGCCAGTGCCTTTTGCTCATCCCCCGTGGCCGCCATGGCGCGGAAGTGGTTCTCGGTATCCCAGGCGGACAGCGCTTGGGCACTGAGTTGTTCCACCAGCTTGTTCATACTCAGCCCCCGACTTTGTGCCAGCGACTTGAGCCGCTGTGCTGTGTCATCGGGCAGCCTTATGGTCAAGGTGCTCATTTCCATTCCTCCAGACATTGCGCGGGTGTCAGCACCCGCAGATTTCCTAAGCGCAACTCTCCGCCGCGAAGATCCCGTAAATTATGGGAGACGATAGCCTGCGCCCCGCCAGCCAACGCCAACTCGATCAAATGGTTGTCCGCCTCGTCAGGCAAGTTGGGGCGCCAACCGTAATACACCGTCACCCAGCGTCCTTGTTGTGCCAGCGCCGCCAGAACGTCGCGCCGTTCGTCTGCTGTGGTGGCATCACCCCAGACCGGGCGGCCTAGCAAATCCTGGTATTCCATCCACAGCGCATTGCCAAACAAGGGCTGCAAGCCACCACCCAAAGCCCGACGCAACACCGCCCGCGATGCCCCTCCGCCGGAGCGCAGACCCGCGACGAGCACATTGGTATCGATGACGACAGGGATCATACTGACAGCATATATGCTGTCAAATTGCTTTGCAAGTCGGGTTAACCGTCTGACAGGCGTCTACTGAATAACCGTTCTTGCTCGATGACGGTGATGATGCAAAAAGTAACGATAGGACGCACGCAACTTGCGAATGCTCCGGCTCTGAACCCCGTGGCCGCCATGGCGCAGAAGTGGTTTACGGCATCCCAGGCGGACATAGCGCACGGGATGCCGAGTTGTACCAACAGTTCTCAAAGCGGGCGAATCCGCGCACGGTGCTGAGAGGCAATTACCAATCCAGCGCCCGCAGTTGGCCCTGGCTCAGGTGGTAAACCTGGTTTTCAATTTGCAAACTCCGCTCGCTGCCCAGGTCGACATAGCCGTTGTTACCGGCCACAGACAGCAGCGGCTTGACGGTCATGGCGCGGGCCGACAGGTCGATCTCGATGCGTTGCAAGCCGCTTTGTGCCGAGCTGAAGAGATCGTTCGTTTGAAGCGTTACCGGCAGTGCCGCCCTCACCGTATTGCCGCGGGTGAACAGATTGATGCCATGGCTGGAGTAGTCCAGCGCAGACTGGCTGCCACGCAAGCCCATGACCTGCGAACCCAGCGACTTGGGCGCCGCGATGTCCCGCACATCGAACAGCGCCACCTTGATGCCACCGAGGCGGCCGCTGGCATCAGCGTCCTTGCCAACGCCGAACAGCAGGCCGTCACCCATCGGAAACAGGTAATCCGAAAAGCCCGGCACCTTCAACTCGCCCGCCTGACGCGGATCGGACGCGTTGGACAAGTCCAATACATAGAGCGGATCGGTCTGGCGGAAGGTGACCACATAGCCGCGGTCACCGGCAAAACGCACCGCATAGACCTGCTCGCCGGGGACCCCGATGGCCGCAGGCCGCTGGGCATTGGGCAGCTTGGCCACAAGCTGCAAACTGCTGTCGCTGCTGCGCTCGCGCAGCACGCTCAGCGTTGCCGGTGAGGGTGGCGGCGCGGTCGGTGAGCCGTCGTCGGTCAACCAGGCCCAGCCGGTTTCGCCAGTGAAGCTCAGCACGCGCAGGTCGCCGTTGTGCTCACTCATGCGATAGGGCTTGCGCTGCATGTCCCAGCCCAGATGGCCCACCACCTCACCAGAGGCGCGGTAGTCGATACTGCTGCCGCTGACGGTGAATTTGTGGATGTCGGTGCTGGACTGCGGCGAATAGCGAATACCCGAGCCAACCGAGCCGTAGGCATAGCGGGTGGTCGCCAGGTAGATGCTGGCGTTCGACATATACATGGCCTCGGTGCCACCTACGAAACAACGACTCGTACGCGACAAGCCAGTGGCCGCCAGATCGATGGCCGTGACGGTGGTAATCGACAGGTCGAGCGAGGCATTCTTGGGCTGTACATAGCAATCGGTCTCAGCCACCAGCGACTGTGCAGCACCACCGTTGATGCGGATCTTCGGCAGCACATCAGTCAGGGCCAGCGCATCCAACGCTGCCCCTCGTTCGGCTGCGGTCGCGGTGGCGGGCAGCAGATCGGGAAGCAGCCTGGGCGCATGAGTGGTCACGAGATACAGGATGTTGTCGATCTGCCGACTGCCAACCAGGCGGCCGTCGATCACCGCCAGATTGCCCGTGCTGACCTGGCCAGAAGCGGCGATGTCGACCTGCTGTACGCGGACTTCGCTCTGGATGGCGCTGGGCGGATAGATCAACGAGGCCGTACCCACACATACATTGCCGCTAGGGCATGGGTCGGGCAAGGCGATCGGGGTCGAACTTTCGGCCAACACCGCCAACCGGTTGGCTGCGCGCGCCAGCACCATGCCGCGCGAGACCGGGTAGGTTGATTCATCCACCGGCAATTTCAAGGTTTGCAGCGAAGTCAACTTGCCATCGGCGGCGCGGCGGTAGACCTGCATGCGGCTTTGGGGCCGGCCGCCGCTGCTCGAGGCCAACGAGTCCAGCGTGAAGATCAGTTCACTATCCGACTTGATCAGGTCGTCTTCGTCGACACCCGCCTCTTGCACCGTGGTGTTCGAGCGCGCCACCGCATCGCCCGCTGCCGTGACGCTGATGGCGCCCGCAGGTGCGCCGGAAAGCCAGACGACCGGAGAGGCGCTGGACAAGCCCTGGGCTTGCCGCGCGGCCAGCGTGGCCTTGACGTTATTGAGCAGATCTCCCGGCTTGGACGCGGCGATCGCACTGGCATTCGTCGTGGCTGCCGGTACGGTCGGCGCCGGGCTACCGCCACCGCCACCGCCGCAGGCGCCCAGCAAGGTCAGCGCGAACAGGCTGCTGCTGGCTAAAAATCGGCCTGCGGCCGGTCTGTATGGCGTGACTGGCATGTTGTCCCCTGTGCAAAGATCTGAATAAATTTTACACATCGAACCAGCCGTTCAACCGTGAAACGGGCCAGCCACATAGTCTTGCAGCCTGAGTTGGGCAACATGCCACCACGACTGAGTCTGCCTCTGCAATACCCGTACGGTCATCGCGCGTAGTTACGTCCCAGAAATTCCGCAGCTCAGCCGTCACCTTCGGCGATGGCGGCGAAGAGTCGCCTGAACGCGAAGCTGAAGCGATAGTCAGGTCGCCTGCCGCACAGGCGGTCATCCGGCCCTCTCGCAGGGAAGGTTGCTAGGGTCGATTTGGCAAGCCAAACCGACCTCATCGCTTACTGACTAGGCCATACCTCGGGCTGCACATTGAAGCGCGGGTACCAATCGGAAGGCAGCGCCCCGGCCCAGACCCGGTTGTGATGCGGCAGCAGACGCTTTTTACCAAAGGTTTTGCGAGCATCGGCCAGCGAAAGCAGGCTGTGGGCGGTCCAGTCGGTCCCTGGCGGGCTGGCGGCAGCACCCAGGGTGACGGTCAGCGCCGCCGAGTCGGCCGGAGATGTGAACTCTGCTTCGACCGCGCCTCGCAGGGTTTCGGCGGTGTCAACTGCCGCTCCCAGATCGGAAGTCGGTAGCAGCATGACGAATTCATCACCGCCCAGATGGGCCAGGCTTGCACCTGCTGGCAGATGGGCGTTCAACAACTTAGCTGTTCGCATCAGCGCAGCCTGGGCTTGCGCCTGACCTTGCTCATCCAGATAGGCCTTGAAATGATCGAGATCCAGGGTCAAGACCGCCATCGGTTGTCCGGCAGCACGGGCGCCGGCTGCCGCCTTCTCCATCAATACCTGCAAGGCCTGTCGATCCAGCAAGCCGTTCAATTCCAGTTTGTCGGCAATCAAATTTGACATTCAGCACTCCATTCAGGGACAGGCCCCCATCTTATGCACGCCGGGCGGCTTTTTCCCACTCCAAATCCCGTAGTTTTTGCGCCAGGGCTGGTACTGAGGCTGAAGTTGATCAAAGAAAGCCCTGCGTCAGATAGGCGCAGGGTGATCAAGCCTGATGCGGTAGCTTGCCAGCATTGCCCCGCGGCAGCGGAACATCGTGCAGCTTGCGAGTTCCCTTATCGTTGCGAATCGTTCCAAGGGTCGAGCGCCGCATAGTGGCCCCAGACATGCGAGAAGTATTCCTCATAGCGGTGGCCGGTCAGTACGCTCGTCACTTCGGAGTTTGTAAGCGGGTCCACCTTGCCGATCTGTGCGGCGTTCCAGTGCAGTTTTGCCGTCTCTTCCAATGCAAACAAGGTGATGCAAACGTTCTCGATGGTGTCCGACGTGACCACCACACCGTGGTTCTTCAACACAACAGCACAGCCATCGCCGATCTTTTCAGCCACCCTGCGACCGCGCTCAGGCGTGTCGATCTGCTTGTCGAAATCCAGGATGGGCACCCTGGGCGCAAAGATCGCGCCGCGATTGCCAACCGGCAGGATGTTCACACCGGCGATACCGAAGGCGGTGGCCATAGGGCAATGTGCATGCGCAACGGCCTGCACATCGGGCCGGACCTTGTAAATCTCTGTGTGCGCGTACCGCTCATCGACTGGCTCGACACTTCCTTCGATGAAACCGCCCTCGACGTCCACGGTAACGATGTCATCGACATCGGTATTGGCCAGGTTGCGCCCGGTTGAGTGAATATGCGCGAGGATCAGCACTTTATCGGTACCCGGGATGCGGCAGCTCACATGCCCCTTGGTCAGCGGCCACAAACCACCCGCGGTGATGATGCGGTGAACCTTGGCCAGCCTCCTCTTGAGTGCGACGACCTCGGTTTCGTGCGTAATCTTGCCCCCAGTGGCTTCGTTCATTGGGTCCCTTTCCCTGCGTTGATGCCCAACCTGTCGATGATCCGCTTGAAGATCACCTCCTGGTCCTTGTAGAAACTTTCAAATTCAGTCTGATTCATATAACGCACAGCCAGCAACTGCTGGCTCATCTTGTCGATGAACTCCTTTTTGCGCGAGATGCTTTCCATCGCCTTGTCCAGATGATTTACGACAGCGGCCGGCGTGCCCTTGGGTGCAAACACGCCATGCCACGAAGAAATCACGAGGTCCACGCCGCGCTCGCGCATGGTCGGGATTTCAGGGTAGAGCTCATTGCGCCGATCTGCTGCGATAGCGAGGATCTGCGCTTTCTTCGATTCTTGCGATGCTTTCATGGCCGCGACGATGTCGAAGTCCAGGTCAATATGCCCTCCGCTCAGCGCCAACGAACGTTCAGAGCCGCCTTTGAAGGGTATGAAGGTGGCAGTGGCGCCAACCACATCGAAAAAGGATGCCGCGAACACATGGGCTGAACTTCCCGGGTTGATCCCGACATTGATCGAGCCCGGCTTGGCCTTGCTGGCTGCCACGATGTCAGCCAACGATTTGTAAGGGCTCGCAGCAGAGACTGCGACGGCCGCTGGGTCGTAATTGATCAGGCAGACGAGTTCATACTCCTTCGAGTTGGTCGGAATCTGAGCCGTGTATTGCGTCGTCAGGAAACCTGTCGAAAAGAAACCGAGCGTGTAGCCATCGGCTGGCGCTTTCGCGACGTCTTTCGCGCCGATCACACCGCCCGCGCCCGCTTTGTTCACGACGATGACGGACTGCCCTAACTGCTGCCTCAGAAACTCGGCGACGATGCGAGCCGTGAGGTCGGTGCGCCCGCCGGCCGGGAATGGGACCACCAGCGTGATGGCTTTATCGGGATAAGCGGCGTTGGCGAATCCAGACTGCAGCAGGCAAGCAGCCAGCAAGACTGGCCAGCAGCGGCGCGCAATGGTGGTCAAGAACTGAAATTTCATGGTAGCTCCACTTTCGATTCAGGTACGCGCAGGAACGCGCAATCCGGCGTCCTCGATGACCTTGCGGTAGATCGCGTCCTGCTGCGCCAGGAAAGCCTCGGTTTCCTTCATGTTCAAGTTCGCGTAGCCGAGATTTGCAGCTTCCATCTGCTTGATCAGTTCGGCATCGCGCATCGCCTTGTTCGCGACTTCGTCCAGCATATTCAACACCTCAGGCGGCGTGCGTCGCGGTGCGAACAGCATGTGAAACGAACCAATCACGAGGTCCACACCGTTGTCACGGAACGTCGGAATCCCTGCGTATGCGGCGGAGCGCTGCTCAGCGGCGACGCCAAGCACCCGCACTCTATTACCAGCTACCAATGCCTTGTACGAGGCCGGCACCGCGACATGCACGTCGATATGGCCGCCGGCAAGCGCGAGCGCACCGTCAGCATCACCTTTGAACGGCACAGGCAGCACCTTGATTTGAGCGCTGCCGGCAAAAGCTGCGGCGAAGATTTCTGCCGAAGCTCCAGCAATCATCCCGACCCGCAATTTGCCCGGGTTCTTGCTGCCGTAGTCGACCAACTCGCGCAATGTCCCCCATGGTGCATCGGCCTTGACTGCCAGCGCCATCGGATCGATATTGACGGTACGGATCGCGACGAACTCCTTCAGGCTTGCCGCCGTCGCAAGCGTGTACTGCGCCGTGACGACCGCAGTCGAGAACACCCCAAGGGTATAGCCGTCCGCCGACGCGCCAGCCAATTCCTTGGTACCAATCGCGCCACCCGCACCAGGCTTGTTCATGACGACGACCGACTGCCCTAGATGCTTGGCAACGTATTGCGAGAGCAAACGCCCCATCAGGTCGGTGCGCCCACCCGGCGGAAAAGGCACGATCACCGCCAGCGGTTTCTCAGGATAGGCAGCATGGGCCACCCCCGGGATCAAGCCGGATACCAAGCCCGATGCGATCAACTGACGGCGATTGAGGACCATGCATTTCTCCTTTCTACAGCGGAGCGAAAAATGAAACCCAGAATAGATTCGATCCCGATCGCTGCCTAGTCGGGCGCATTCATAATTGCAATGACATACGTGCATGGCCGGCGCAATGACAGGGCCGGCACTCGCTGCTATCGTGCCGCTAACTTCTCTAGCCAAGTCACACCCATGATTGACCTTTACACCTGGTCCACTCCCAATGGCCGCAAAGTCTCCATCGCCCTTGAGGAATTGGGGCTTCCTTACAATGTCCACCCGATAGATATCGGGAAAGACCAGCAGTTCACACCTGAGTTCCTGGGCATCAGCCCCAACAACAAGATCCCGGCGATCATTGACCGTGAGAGCGGCATCGCGCTGATGGAGTCCGGCGCAATCCTCACTTACCTTGCAGACAAGACCGGCAGGCTTCTTCCAAGCTCAGGTGAGCCGCGGTATCGGGTGCTGGAGTGGCTGACATGGCAGGTCGGCGGACTGGGCGCTACCCTTGGGCAGTTGCACTTTTACTGGAAGTTCAACAAGGGCAAGTCACCGTTGGCGGAGGAGCGCCTCATGAAGGAAGCGCACCGCTTGTACGCTGTTCTCGACAAGCGTCTTGATGGCCGCGAATTCATCGTCGACGACTATTCAATCGCCGATATAGCCGCATGGCCCTGGATTTCCCGCTTTGAATGGCATTCCGTCGACCTCCGGGAATACCCGAATGTCATGCGCTGGTACCTCAGCATTGCGGCCAGGCCGGCGACCCAGAAGGGCTATGCCGTGCCGCAGGACGTCGGGCCGATTCCCTTGCCCTGAGTCGTCGAAGCGCCGGCGCTGTCTACAAGGCCCGTCAGATAGCCAACTTGCGCCGCAAGACCACCGGCTTGCCGCCGTGGCGCTGTTTGCACATCCAATGCGCAAGAGCGGAGTCAAGATGAGTGGCATGGCCCGGAAACCAGTCCTGGAGGGCCAGGGCCAGTGACCGGGCCGTGACATTCGCCTGCGCGTCCGAGGCCGGATCTGCTGTGGCGAGCAGAGCTTGCACCTCATGGACCGATCGCATGACGGCGGCATGCTCGTCAATATGGCATTCACGCGGGGGAAATGCGGACTCCTCCATCCACCGATCCTCAAGCGCGAAATGCCGCTCCAGATGGCTGGCGACCTCCTGGAGGCTGGCGCGGAGTTCTGTTTGTGGCGCGGTGAGCAGTCCATTCACGAGCGCCACGAACTCTTCATGGATTTGATCCATGGGGTCGAAACCGAGCAGGAACTCGTCACTCCATGTGATTGCGCCCAGCACCGGAGATGCTTCGGGTGAATTCATCTAGCTGATGATCATCCGCCGCCCGCCGGACAGCAACCCGGCTTCGTAGACCTTCATCACGCTATGCGCAAATTCCAGCGTGCCAGTTTGCGCTTGCTGTCCCGAAAGCACGCTGGCGCAGAAATGCATCATTTCGGCATAGATGCCCTGGGTAAAAAGCGCCATGTTCTCCAGCGTGCCTTCACGGTTCTGCGGCTCCCAGACTACGGCGCCGTAATCAAGGCCTTCAGGGGCATAGGTGGTGTTGCGGCCATACTGGAAATCAATGCCGCGCTGGTAGGTGACGCGCAGGCTGTTTTCAATCACCGCATGACTGGTGTCGCCGAAGAAGCTGTATCGCTCCACGGCCTGGCCCTTGTTCTGCAAACTCGCCATGTGGAAGTTGGCGAAGGCCCCGCTTGCAAATTCCAGCAGGCATATCCCGTCTCCGCCTTTTGCGCGATGCACTGTGACCGCTGATACCGGCCCGCCAACCTCGATGCAAAGCGACAGCGGGTGGCAACCGTTGCGCAACCAGTTCGGTACCGATCCATCGCGCAACACAGCCTCGCCGTCTTCCGGGATCGTCATCGGGTATTCAGCCAGGATGCTGCGCAATGGCCCGGCAGGACCATCGCCAAAGAGGCTGACGATTTTCCGCGTCGACGGCATGAAGGCTTTTTTGAACCCGACCACGACCACCCGATCGCCGCGGCGTCGGATGATTTCTTCGAT
>JBIKPD010000153.1:0-9073 GCA_044357665.1 Roseateles sp.
GTCCTGCATGCGCGCATTGCCCCAGGGAAAGCCGCAGGCCCAGGGCGGCGCACGGCGCGTTCCGCGGTGGTAGAGCCGCCGCACCAGCAAGTAGGCGATGGCGAAGCTGCCGAGGATGCCGAGCAGAAAGAGCAACGGCCCATAACTCGCCTGATCCATGCTGACCGGCGCCAGCAGCCAACCGTTCGCCGCGGTGCGCGCGCCCAGCCCGGCTTGCACCAGCTGCTGCGTCACCGGGTCGATCAACTGGATGAACTGCGTCGGCAGCAAGCCCAGCGCCAGGCAGCCCAGCGCCAGCCAGAGCATGCCGGCGCGCTCCCACCAGCCGGCGTCATGCGCATGGGCGAGCTTTTCTTCGCGCGGTTGGCCCAGGAAGATCACACCGAAGAACTTGACCATCGTGTAGCCCGCCAATGCCGCCACCAGCGCGATCAGCGCCGCGACCACCGGGATCAGCATCGTCAACAAGGGCAGCGGCAGGTCAGGCGTGAACAGAAAACTCTGCAGCAGCAACCATTCCGAGACAAAGCCACCCAGCGGCGGCAAGCCCGCGCTGGCCAGCACGCCCAGCAGCATCAGCCAGGCGACCCAGGGCATCGTGCGGATCAGCCCGCCGAGGCGGCCGAGGTTGCGCTCTGAGGTTGCGTGCAAGACGCTGCCGGTACCGAGGAACAGCAGGCTTTTGAAGCAGGCATGGCTGGCGACGTGATAGAGCGTGGCGGTCAACGCCAGCGCGGCCATCGGCAGCATTTCGAAGGCCGCGAAGATCAAGGTCAGACCCAGGCCGACGAACAGCAGGCCCATGTTCTCGATCGACGAATAGGCCAGCAGGCGCTTCATGTCGGTCTGCGCCGCAGCAAACACGACGCCGTAGAGCGCTGTGGCCAGCCCGACCGCCAGCAGCAAGCCGCCCCACCACCATTGCTGCATCGGCAACAGGTCGAACGACACCCGCAGCAGACCGTAGATGGCGGTGTTCAGCATCACGCCGCTCATCAAGGCCGAGACCGGCGAAGGAGCCGCCGGGTGCGCTTCGGGCAACCAGACATGCAGCGGCAGCACGCCCGCCTTGGCGCCGAAGCCGAACAAGGCCAGCAGGAAGCCGGCGCCGGACCAGAACGGTGTCAACTGCTGCGCCCGCATATTGGCGAAGCGGTAGTCGCCGGTGTTCGACTGCAGCACGCCAAAGCAGAGCAGGATGGCGATCGCGCCGACATGCGCCATCACCAGGTAAAGATAGCCGGCGCTGCGTACTTCGGCGATGCGGTGGTTGGCGGTGACCAGAAAAAACGATGACAGCGCCATCGTTTCCCACATCACCATGAAGGCATAGGCATCGTCAGCCAGCACGACCCCGACCATGCTGGCCAGGAAGAGATGGTATTCAAGGCATAACAAGCCCGGCGGCGTGCCTTCGCCCTGGCGGAAATAACCTGCGGCGAAGGCCGAGATGCCGGCCGAGGCGGCGCCGATCACCATCAGGAAATAGGCCGACAAGGCGTCGAGCCGCAGATGAAAAGGCAGGCTCGGCAGGCCGATCGGCAGCACCGCCACTTCGGGCGCAGCCGGCAGCGCTGTCAGGGCCAGCAAGAACAGCAACAGGCCGCAGCAGCCCCCGGCCGGAAACAGCCAGCGCGCCACCAGCTCAAGCCGATTCAGCGCCAGCACCCCCGCGGCGCCGATCAACAGCCAGCCCGCCAGCAGCAACAGCATCCAGTCGATCGTCAGCCATTGCCCCATCGCGCTCATCGATCCGCCATCGACACGCCGGCCAGCCGCGTTGGCCGTCCAATCGTCATTTGTCGAATCAGGAAGTCAAAAGTCATAGGGGCATCGTCCGGGCGCAAGGTTGGCGCGCCACAAACCAAACTAAATGCTTTTTTGCGCAAATATAATCAAAATAACCGGGAAAAGCGAATGATCGATTTGATGTCAGCAGGCTTGAGCAGTCAGATTCGCCGTGGCAGCTAAGTCCTTTTACCACTGGGAAGGCGATATTCTGGTGCTCAATGTGCTGGGCACGCCGGGCGCTTCCAAGGACGCGATCGGCAAGGTCAAGGGCCCGCAGTTGAAGATCAGCGTCACCGCCGCGCCGCGTGCCGGCCGCGCCACTGACCATATGGTGCGCTTCCTCGCGGGTGAGTTTGGCGTTGCGCGGGGCGACATCGAGGTCGTCTTCGGCCGCATGAATGTCAACAAGCAGTTGCGCATCAAGGCGCCGACGATCTTGCCGGCGCTGATCGAAGCCGCGCCGGCGCTCGCCGACAAGGTCGCGCTGAAGACCGCGACCAAGCCGGCCAGGAAATAAACGCATCAGCTCTGGCTGATCCGGCTCAGCAGCGCTTGCGTGAAGGCGGCGGTACTCGCCTTGCCGCCCAGGTCACCGGTGCGGACTTTGTCGATGTTCAGCGTTTCATCGAGTGCGCGGCGCAGCGTCGTGGCCATCGCGCCGAGCTGGCAATGGTCGAGCATCATCGCGGCGGCCAGCAGCAAGGCGGTCGGGTTCGCGATGCCTTTGCCGGCAATGTCGGGTGCCGAGCCATGCACGGCTTCGAAGATCGCTGCATCGGCGCCGATGTTGGCGCCCGGCGCCATGCCGAGTCCGCCGACCAGACCGGCGACCAGGTCAGACAGGATGTCGCCAAACAGATTGGTCGTCACCAGCACATCGAACTGCCAGGGATTGATCACCAGCTTCATCGCACAGGCGTCGACGATGACGGTGTCGAGCTCGAACAGGCCTTTGTACTTGCGCTCATAGAGCTCGATCCCGGTTTCGAGAAAAAGGCCGGTCAGCGCCTTCATGATGTTGGCTTTGTGGACGATAGTGACCTTCTTGCGGCCCTGCTTGACCGCGAATTCGAAGGCATATTCAAGCAGTCGACGGCTGCCTTGGCGGGTGTTGATGCCGGTCGCCATCGCCACGGCATGGGGGTCACCATCAATCGGCACGAAATGCTCATGGCCGATATAGAGGCCTTCGAGGTTCTCGCGCACCACCACCAGATCGATGTTGTCGAAACGCCCGCCGGGGACGATGGTTCGCGCTGGACGCAAGTTGGCGTAAAGCTGGAACTCTTCGCGCAACCTGACATTGGACGAACGGTAGCCGCCGCCCGAAGGCGTTTCAAGCGGACCCTTCAAGGCCAGTCGGGTGCGGCGGATGCTCTCCAGCGTGGCCTCGGGCAAGGGGTCACCGGCAGCGGCGACGCCGCCGAGCCCTGCGACCTGCCGGTCCCACACAAACGGGGCCTTGAGCGCGTCAAGGACGGCCAGCGTGGCTTCGACGATTTCAGGGCCGATGCCGTCACCGGCGATCAAGGTAGCGGGAATGGAGGTCGACATGGGTGGCTTGTTTCTCAAAGGTGGGTCCTGGGCGAGCATACGCGCTGACACTTGCCGCAACCTTGCTGCAGCGCATGCCATATTTTTTCCGCTGGCCTCAGACCCGGGCAAACAGGTGCTTGTGTTGAGGGCGGACGATTCCGGATAATTGGCCCACGCCGGATAAAGGTTTATCCGGATTGGAAAAAATGTAAAAGCGTTAAAAATGTTTAATCAATTAAAGGCTTCCATGTGCGTTTTTGCGATTGCGGCAGTGGTTTTGACGCTGCGTCGGCTCGCCAGGCCTGATGGTGAGGGGGTCTGGAGATGACCGCCCCCGTGACCGCCCCTGTGACCGGACTGGACTCTGACCAGGCAGCATTCCCCTGGCGCCGTGACAAGGCCGGGAAGATCGTCCCGTTCAGCCCGCCTGACAACTTGATCGGCCAGCTTCAGGCGCTGCTCAAAGCCCGCTTCGAAGTGGCTTTTGGTATGGGCGAACCCCAGCGTCTGCAGGCCATGCTGGATGCGGCCGAAGTCGCGCTGACCTGCATTGCCCGCACCGATGCGCCCTATCACAACCGTGAACATACCTTGCTGGTTTGCCTGGTGGGGCAGCAGATTTTGGAGGGCAAACAAGCCCTCGGGGATCCGGTCTCGGCGACGGAATGGGTCCACTACATCATCGCCTTGCTGTTCCATGACATCGGTTATGTCAAGGATGCGCTGCCCGGCGACATCAAGGGAACGATGGCAGCCGATGGGCTGGGCGGCTGGCGGCAACTGCCCAGCGGTGCGACCGATGCCTTCCTGACGCCGATCCATGTCGACCGCGGTGTGGCGCTGGTCCGGCAACTGTTCGCCAAGCATCCGCTGATCGACGCCGAGGCCCTGGGCGCCTTCATCGAGCACACACGTTTCCCGGTGTCGCAGGAATTGCTGGCCCGAGGCCGCAGCCGGTTTTCCTGGGCTGATCTTGTGCAGGCGGCTGACCTGATCGGCCAACTGGCCGACCCCGCTTACCTGCAAAAACTCCCCTCGCTCAATGCCGAGTTCCTGGAATGTGGCCTGGCGCATGGCGATGGACAGTCCGGCCATGCCGACCTGGTGCATCTATTTCCTGAGTTCTATCGCAAGGTGGCTAAGCCGTTGATGCAGGTCGGATTCGAGGTTCTGGATGGAACTACTGCGAGCCGGGTGTGGGGGGATTCCTTGCGCGCAACGCTGGCGCAATGCGAGGCGGGGTAATTCTCTGAGGCTCGGAAGAGTGATTTTGAATTAATATTTTTTTATCCTGAGACATCAATTTTTTATTAATTCATAAGACACCATGGCAACAAGTATCATAAATAAAATACCCTTCTTCGCCGACCTCGGCATTGAAGATACTCTAGCCATCATGGGGTGTATGAAGCAGGTCTCCTATTCGCGCGGAGAGCATATTTTCCTCGAAGGTGATGCGGCGGATCATCTCTATATCATCGACCAGGGGACGGTAAATATTTACAAGGGTGGCGGAAACCGCGCGACGACGATCTTGGCAACGCTCAATCCCGGTGATTTCTTTGGCGAAATGGGCCTGCTCGACGGTCTGCCGCGCTCGGCTGGGGCTCAGGTGGCGACCGATTGCCGGCTAATGCGGCTTTCCGGCAGGGACTTTGAAATCTCCATCAAGATCAGCCCGCATATTGCCAGGAATGTCATGCGAAGTCTGGCGATGCGAATCAGGAAAAATAATAAATAAATAGCTTAGGGATGCTCTGCATAACTCAACTCGAGCGGCTGCGGTGCGGATCGGGATGGTATGCAAGGCGCATTTTGCGGCCAATAGCGCGTGCTATTGGCAATAAATGCAACGCCGCAGACCGCCCGAGGCCGCGCCAGCACAAGCCGAGAGGGGTTATGCAGAGCATCCTTAGGCTCGCTGCCCGATTTTAATTGCGTGCCGATTTTCTGCAGGCCAGTCCGGCCTGCGCAGGGCGCTACGCTGCCGCCCATTGCAAGGCGACGCTGCCCAGCAGGCCATAGTCGACATGGATGCTGTCGCCGGCGGCGACCGGCAAGGGCCGCGTGAAGGCGCCGGCCAGTACCAGTTCGCCGGCCTCGAGTTGCCCGCCTTCGGCCGCGAGCTGATTGGCCAGCCAGGCCAACGCATGGGCCGGGTGGTTCATCACCGCAGCCGACAAGCCGGTCTCTTCGATCACGCCGTTCTTGAACAGGATCGCACCGACCCGCCGCAGGTCGATTTCGTCCGGCTTCATCGGTCGGCCGCCGACGACTATCCCTGCGCAGCCGGCGAAATCGGCCACCTGATCGACGACGCTGCGGCTGCCCTTGGTCAGCGCATCGACCAGTTCCATCCTTGCGTCGATGATTTCGATCGCCGGTGTGACATAGGCGATCGCAGCCAGCGCATCAAACAGGGTCACACCGGGCCCTTTCAAAGCTCGGCCAAGGACGAAAGCGAGTTCAGCCTCGACGCGCGGCGCGAGGAAGCGCGAGGTCGGGATCACGCTGCCCTCGGCAAAGTACATATCGTCCATCAGCGGCGCATGGGTCGGCTCGCTGGCCTGGAAGGTCTGTTGCATCGACTGTGATGTCAGGCCGATCTTGCGGCCCTTGACGGTCCGTCCCGCAGCGAGTTCCAGATCGACCCAGGCGCTTTGCACCGCATAGCTGTCGGCCAGCGTCATGCCGGGATGCGATTTCGAGAACTGGCGCAAGCGGGTTCTTGTCTTGCGCGCTGATTGCAGCTGGCTGGCGAGTTCTTTGATCAGGGATCGGTCGAGCATTGGGTTTCCGTTGGGTTCAGGCGGCGGCGACTTGCGTGGAACGTTTCCTGGCGAACAGCCATTTCAGCACCGGATAGAGCAGCACCAGCAGGGCGATGACCAGCATCGAGCCGGCGATCGGGCGCTGCATCACCTCGCTCAGATTGCCTTGTGTCAGGTACAGCGATTGCAGAAACGAGCGCTCAAGGATCGGCCCCAGCGCCAAGGCCATCAAGAGGATGGCGGGTTCAAACTTCAGCTGCCGCAACGCATAGCCGGCGATGCCGCTGGCGAGCAAGACCCAGAGGTCGAGCAGGCTGTTCGAGATGGCATAGGTTCCGACCAGGCAAAGCAGCGCCACCACGCTCGAAATCAGGTACATCGGTAGGCGCAGCAGCGAGACAAAGATGCCGATCAAGGGCAGGTTCAGCAGCAGCAGCATGACGTTGCCGACATACATGCTCGAGGTCACACCCCAGAAGATCTCAGGGCTGTTGACCATCAGCAGCGGGCCGGTCTGCGCACCATGGATCAGCAAGGCGGTCAGCAGCATCGCCGAGGCCGGTGCGAACGGAATGCCCAGCGCCAGCAAGGGGATGAAAGCGCCTTGGGCCGCGCCGTTGTTGGCGCTCTCGGGGCCGGCCACACCTTCAATCGCGCCATGGCCGAATTCTTCCGGATGCTTGGACAGCTTGCGCTCCAGCGCATAGGAACTGAAGGTGGCGATCATCGCGGTCGGCCCCGGGATCAGCCCGAACAAAAAGCCCATCACCGAGCCCCGGATGATCGGCCATTGCGAGCGTTTCCATTCCAGCTTTGTCGGCAGCAGCTCGCGCATCCGCACCGGCAGCGGCCGCTCGGCAGTCAGCTTGTCATGCGCTGAAGACAGCAGATCAGCGACGCCGAACAGCCCGATCGCGATCGGCACCAACTCCAGCCCCTGCGACAGTTCGAGCGAGCCGAAGGTAAAGCGTGCCACACCCGACATCGGCTCCATCCCGACCGTGCTCAGCCCCAGGCCCAGCGCCACCATCACCGCCGCGCGGACCAGCGATGAGCCGGTCAACCGCGACAACACCAGCAGGCCGAGGATGCAAAGCGCGAAGAATTCCGGCGGACCGAAACGCAGCGCCGAACTGGCCAGCACCGGCGCCATGAAAGCCAGACCCAGGATGCCGACCGAACCGGCCACAAAGGAGCCGATCGCAGCGACGAACAAGGCCGCGCCCGCGCGCCCGCGCCGGGCCATCTCGTAGCCGTCCAGGGTGGTGATGACCGACGACACCTCACCTGGCACATTCAGCAGGATCGAGGTCGTCGAGCCGCCGTACATCGAGCCGTAATAGATGCCGGCCAGCATGATCAGCGCGCCGGCCGGTGTCATCGAGTAGGTGACCGGCAGCAGCAGCGCCATCGCGCCGATCGGGCCTATCCCCGGCAGCACGCCGACCACGGTGCCGATCAATACACCCGCAACGCATGCCAGCAGGTTCTGCCATTGCAGGGCAATCGAGAAGCCGAAGGCCAGACCTTCAAATGCGCTCATGTCAATTGAACCAGGTCGGATTGGGCATGGTCACACTGAGTACTCGCGTGAAGACCAGGTAGGCGACTGCGGTCGCGATGACAGCGGTGGCAAGCCTGCGCCACAGTCCCGGCATGCCGTAGATCGACAATGTCCCGAGCAGCAGCAGCGCCGATGAAATCACGAAGCCGGCGCGCGGCAGCAGCAGGATGTAGCCGGCGATCGTCGCCGTCAGCAGCGCGATGTCGATTGGCAGCCTTCCCGGCTCGGCCTGCTCGCCGCGCTGTGCGACCCAGGTCTGCGCCAGATGCGCAATGGCGGCAACACACATCAAGCTGCCGACCATCATCGGAAACAGCCCCGGGCCTGGCTCGGCTGCATTCAGCCCCAGACCGCCGGGTAAACGCAGCGAAAGATAGATTTGTCCGCTGCCGATCAGCAGGAAAACCAGGCCTGCGATCAAACCCATCAAGCGCGCGTTCATTTCTTGCCCATGCCGAGCTCGGTCAGCAGCTGCAAGTTGGCGCGGTAGTCGCCCCAGATCTCTTTACGGAACACCTCGGGGTCCTTGACTTCGAGGATGTAGCCGCGGTCCTTGGCCGGCCCGCTGAATGCCGGGCTCTCGATCGCTGCCTTGGCGGCTTTGAACAATTTGGCCTTGACGTCGGCCGGCATGTTCTTCGGTGCCAGCACTGGGTAATAGACACCCATCACGACGTCATAGCCGACTTCGCGAAAGGTCAGCGCCTCGGGGAAAGTGCTGTTGCGGTGGTCTTCGAAGGTCGCCAGCACGGTCAATGTCTTGGCCTTCACGTGCGGCAGCAGCTCGGACGGATGGGCGACCACCGCCTCGATATGCCCGCCCAGCAGCGAGGGGATCGATTCGGCGCCGCTGGCATAAGGCACATGGGCCAGCTTGACCCCGGCCTTGTTGTTGACGCTGGCCACGATCAAATGTCCGATCGAGCCATTGCCCGGCGTGCCGACGCGGATCTTGCCCGGATTGGCGCGCAAATATTCCATCAGCTCCTTGGCGCTCTTCCAGGGCGAAGTCGACTGCACGGCCAGCACCATCGGCAGATTGGCCACCTTGATGATCGGGTCGTAATCGTCCGGGCTGTTGTAGGGCAGGTCCTGCCGATGCGGTTGCACCGTCAAGGTGGCTACCGCGCTGAGCACGATGTTGTAGCCGTCAGGGGTCGAGCGCAGCACTTCGGCCGTGCCGATCGTGCCCTGACCGCCCGGGCGATTGGTCACCGTCACCGGCTGACCGAGGGCGGGTTTCATCGCTTCAGCCAGCATGCGTCCGATGATGTCGGCGCCACCTCCGGCCGGATAAGGCACGACCAGCGTGACCGGTCGCGACGGGTAGGTCTGCGCCATCGAGCCGATCGGGCCGAGCAGCGCCAGCGCGGTGATTGCCGCGGTGATGATTTTTTTAGGCATCTTCTTG
>JBIKPD010000536.1:0-2524 GCA_044357665.1 Roseateles sp.
GACTCGGCCCCGGTCGCATTCACCATTGCATGCGCTCGATCGGCGCGGCCGAGCGCGCGCTTGAGCTGATGTGCGAGCGCGCGGTGTCGCGCGTTGCTTTCGGCAAGACGCTGGCCCAGCAGACGGTGACGCAGGAGCGCATCGCCGAGTCGCGCTGCAGCATCGAGCAGGCCCGCCTGCTGACGCTCAAAGCCGCCTACATGATGGACACCGTGGGCAACAAGGGCGCCAAGGCCGAGATCGCGATGATCAAGATCGTCGCGCCCAATATGGCGCTGAAGGTGATCGATTGGGCGGTGCAGGTCTATGGCGGCATGGGCATCAGCGATGACACACCGCTGGCCCTGATGTGGGCGCATCAGCGCACCTTGCGCTTTGCCGACGGCCCGGACGAGGTGCACCGCAATTCGCTCGCCAAGCTCGAACTGGCACGCTATCTGAAACTCCCCGGCGCCAAGGTGCAGATGCCGATCACCCGGGGCAGCTGAACGAGCGGCAGAATGCCGGTCTTCTGAAAGGTAAAAATGTTCAATGCAATCGTGATCGAGAAAGACGAAGCCGGCTACCGCGCTTCATTGAAGGCCGTCGATGAGGCTTCATTGCCGGACGGTGAGGTCACAGTGCGGGTCGACTATTCGACCGTCAATTACAAGGACGGACTGGCGATCACCGGCAAGTCGCCGGTGGTGCGCAAGTTCCCCCTCAATGCCGGCATCGACTTCGCCGGCACGGTCGAGACCAGCGACGACGCTCGCTTCAAGCCCGGCGATCGCGTGGTGCTGAACGGCTGGGGCGTCGGCGAAACCCATTCGGGTGGGCTGGCGCAGAAGGCGCGCGTCAAGGCCGATTGGCTGGTGCCCTTGCCCGCCGGGCTGACCACGCGGCAGGCCATGGCCATCGGCACGGCCGGCTATACGGCGATGCTTTGCGTGCTGGCGATCGAGCACCATGGCATCAAGCCCGAGGCCGGTGACATTCTGGTGACTGGCGCCAATGGTGGCGTCGGCAGCGTGGCGATCGCGGTCCTGGCCAAGCTCGGCTATCGCGTCGTCGCTTCGACCGGCCGGCCTGAAGAAGCAGACTATCTGCGCAGCCTCGGCGCGGCCGAGGTCATCCATCGCGAGGAGCTGTCGGCCCCGGGGCGCCCACTCGGCAAGGAGCGCTGGGCCGGCGTGGTCGATTCGGTCGGCAGCCACACGCTGGCCAATGCCTGTGCTGCGACCCGCTATGGCGGTGCAGTCGCAGCCTGCGGTCTGGCACAAGGGCTGGACTTCCCTTCCTCGGTAATGCCCTTCATCCTGCGCGGCATCACGCTCTACGGTATTGACAGCGTGATGGCGCCGCAGGCCAAGCGGCTCGCCGCCTGGCAGCGTCTGGCGCAGGACCTCGACCTGGCCAAACTGGCTGAAATCACCGCAGAGATACCGCTCGCAGCAGCGCTGCAGGCCGGTGTCGACATCCTCGCCGGTCGCATCCGCGGCCGCGTCGTCGTCAATGTCAATGCCTGAGCGTCGATGAAAAAATATGCATTTGAAGATTTCCCGGTCGGCCAGGTGCGCGAATTCGGTTCGCGCCTGGTCAGCAAGGAAGAGATTCTGGCCTTTGCTTCAGCCTTTGATCCCCAGCCCTTTCACCTCGACGAAGAAACCTCATCGCTGATCGGTGGCCTGTCCGCCAGCGGCTGGCATACCTGCGCGATGATGATGCGGATGATGTGCGACGGCTATCTGCTCGATTCGACCAGCCAGGGCTCGCCCGGCATCGACAACCTGCGCTGGCTGCGCCCGGTGCGGGCCGGCGATACCCTGCGCGTGCGCTTGACTGTCCTCGAAGCCCGCCCGAGCAAAAGCCGCCCACAGATCGGCTTGTTGCGCAGCGCCTGGGAGGTCTTCAACCAGCATGACGAGGCGGTGATGAGCATGGAAGGCTGGAGCATGTTCGGGCGCCGCGAGGGCTGAATCAGCATCAACTGATGCCCCTGCTCCAGTATCGGCGCACGCGACTCCTAGTTCTCGGTCAGAATAGCGCTTCATCGCAACAGAGCAAGCTCAATGCTCAAGGGATCTACATGAAACGTTTTCTGATCGCTGCATCGTTTGCAGTCCTCACTTGTTCTGTGTTCGCCTTGCCCAGCGCCGATGCGGTGCAAGCCCAGATCAGCCAGGGCAACTATCTGAAGGCCGAGGAGATGATGCGCGAAGTCGTCGCGGCCAAACCCAACAGTGCCAAGGCGCATTATGTTTACGCCGAGCTGCTCGCGCACAACAAGCGTTTTGGCCAGGCGGTCGAAGAAGTCGCCAACGCCAAGCGGATCGACCCGGCGCTGAAGTTCGCCCAGCCAGAGAAATTGAACGCCTTTGTGCAACTGCTCGAGCGCGAGCAAGCGGCCGAGAAGCGTGCCGTCTCGAACTTCGAGCCCGCGCCGATCAAGCGCGAAGCGCCACCTGCCAGCAGCGGCTTGCCGAGCTGGATCTGGGCCCTCGGCGGCGGGATCCTGGCCTTGATACTCTGGAAGATGTTCACC
>JBIKPD010000154.1:0-9000 GCA_044357665.1 Roseateles sp.
AATCCATGGGCATGAAGCGCTTTGGCGGGCGCACCTTCGGCCAGGTGCCTGAGCGAGACCACACGCAGGGGCTCGATCAGGCGCACCGACAGACCGGCGGATTGCGCCGCTGCAGCTTGCTCCAGCAGAAGCCGCAGTGCGCCGATGTCCGCGCGCGACAGCGGTTCAAGCCGTTCAAGACTGGCCATGGAGTCGCTCCCCTTGTGGGTCAAAGAACGGCAGCTGCACCACTTCCGCGCCAATCGCTTGCCCCATGTGGTACAGCGTGATGCGCTCACCCAGGCGTTGATGGCCGCGCTTGAGCATCGCCATGGCCACCGGGTGGCCGAGGGCCGGGCTGTAGGCGCTGGAGGTGATGAAGCCGTCGATCGGGGCTGGCGGTGCATGTGGCGCCACATGCGCACCCACCGGCAGGCGTTTGGATCGATCCAGCGGCAACAGGCCCACCAGTTGCATGCGCAAATCATCCCTGGCCGCGGGCCGCAACAGCGAACGTCGGCCGACGAAGTTGGCCAGCTTCTTCGCAATGCCTCGGTCCAGGCCCACATCGCCGGGTAAGGTGGTGCCGTCCGTGTCTGCACCGACATGCAGGAAGCCTTTTTCGGTGCGCAGGATCATCAATGCCTCCACGCCATAAGGCTGCACGTCAAGGGCCTGACCTGCGGCCCATAAGCGATCGAGCATGGCACTGGCGTGCAGGGCCGGCAGGTTGATCTCGTAGCCCAGTTCACCGCAGAAGCTGGCGCGCATGATCCGCATCGGTAGGCCGGCATAGTTCAGTTCCCGCATCGTCATGTGTTTCATCGACGCCGGCGCCAGCGAAGCGTCGAATCCGGCGGCCTGCAACAACGCCCAGGCCTTCGGCCCCGACACCGTCACGTTGCCCCAGGCCGAGGTGACCGGCGTGATCAGTAGGCGGTGCTTCACGTATTCGCATTGCTGCCATTCCTCGAAGCCCAGCGCCACCCGCTCGACGCCGCCTGAGGTGGTGTTGACCCAGAAATGATCCGGGCCGAGACGAGCCACGATGCCATCGTCGAAGATCACACCGTTCTCGTTCAGCAGCACGCCATAGCGCGCCTGCCCGATCGCCAGGGTCGACATCGTGCCGACGTACATCAGGTCCAGAAAATCCGCCGCGTCGGGGCCATAGAGTTCGATCTTGCCCAGCGGTGAAGCATCGAACAGGCCGACATGGGTGCGCACATGCAAGGCTTCGCGCTCGGCAGCGGCGGTCAAGGTCTCGCCGGGCAGCGGATAGGCGGCCGGCCGCTGCCAGCCGCCAAATTCTTCCAGCAAAGCGCCACGCGTCACATGCCAGGCCTGAGCTGGCAAGTGCTTGAGCGGTTTGTAGCGCTCACCGCTGCGGCCCGCGGCCAATGCGCCCAGCGTTGCCGGCTTGAAGGGCGGGCGGAACTTGGTGGTGCCGACCTCAGCCGGGCTGCGGCCGGTGAACCCGCCCATCAGCACCAGGGCATTGATATTGCTGGTCTTGCCCTGGTCGGTCGCCATGCCCATGGTGGTGTAGCGCTTCAGATGCTCGACGGATCGGTAGTTCTCCTGCGCCGCGATGGCCACGTCGTTGGCGGTCACATCGTTTTGCAGGTCGACAAAGGTCTTGCCCGGCTTTCGACCGAGGGTAGCCAGCGCGGCTGCGCTCGGGCTGTTGTCGCCAGGCACTTGACCGGTGCCGCCGACCGGCGCGACGTCCAGGCTGCCACGACCGACCGCGTCGGCATGTGCCAGGGCGAGGTCGAGGTCGAAGGCGCCGGCGCAGGCGCCAACCGATGCCAGGCCCGGCACAGCCCGATCCGGTACGAACATCGAGGCCTCGTCGACCCAGCGCAATTTGCCGCCGGCCATGGAATACAGATTCACTGCAGGCGCCCAGCCGCCGGCGCTGGCAATGCAATCGGCGGCAATGCGCGTCAGCCCGGCGCCATCCTGGCTGGCGACGGTCACCTCCTTCACACCACGCTGGCCGGCAACGGCGACGATGCTGCTGTTCATGAACACCGGCACGCCGGCCGGCGCGGTGGCCGCAGTGCTGGTGCGATGGTCGACGATGGCCGCAACAGTGATGCCGGCAGCCGTCAGCGACCTTGCCACGCCGTAGGCGCTGTCGCAGGCTGCCGCGATCACGACGCGGCGGCCACAGGCCACGCCGAATTGGGTCAGGTAGCGTTCTACCGCGCCGGCCAGCATGACGCCGGGGCGGTCGTTGTCGGGAAACAGCATCGGCCGTTCGAAGGCGCCAGTGGCCAGGATGATGCGTTCGGCGCGGATCTTCCACAGTCGCTCGCGCGCCGGGCCGGCATCGATGGTCTCGACCGCCGTCACCAGGCCATGGTCATACAGGCCCAGGGCGGTGCACGAGGTGCGCAGTTCGACGCCGGCTTCGACCAGTTCGCGCTGCATCCGTTCCAACTCGGTCGCCGCGGTGCCGCCGGGCTGCAATACCTGGCTTGCAAGCCAGCCGCCGCTATGCGGCGCGCCTTCGAGCAACAGCACTTGGCGCCCGCTGCGCGCAGCCGCCAGCGCGGCTTGCATGCCCGCCGCGCCAGCGCCGATGACCAGCACTTCAACCCGACGCGAGATTTCGTCGTAGCGATCCGGATCTGGCCCATCAGCCGCCCGCCCCAAGCCCGCCATGCGCCGGATCAGGGGCTCGAACAGGTGCCAATGCGGCCACATGAAAGTCTTGTAGTAAAAGCCCGCCGGCATGAAGGCGGCGAAGCGCGAGGTCAAGGCAGCTAGGTCGAATTCCAGACTCGGCCAGGCGTTGCCGGTACGGGCCTGCAGGCCGTCGCATGCGGCGATGTCGGTAGCGCGCGTGTTGGGCGTGCGCTGCGCGCCGACGCCGATGTCGAGCAGTCCGGTGGGCTCTTCCACGCCACAGCTGAAGATGCCACGCGGCCGGTGCAACTTGAAGCTGCGCCCCACCAATGAGGTGCCCTGGGCCAGCAGCGCCGAGGCCACGGTGTCACCTGCAAAGCCGGGTATGTCGCGGCCGTTGAACTGGATTCGCAGCGGCTGTGCGCGGTCGATCCAGGCGCCATGGGGTACGGGCAGTCGAAAGCCGCTCATGACGGCACTTTCGGGCACATGTCTGTGATCCCGTAGACAGCCGCCACCTCGTGAGTGACGGTGTCGCGCAGCAGGTTGAACCAAAGGCCGCAGCCATAGCTGTGGCGCCAGCGTTCGGCATGGCTACCCTTGGGGTTGTCGCGGAAGAACAAATACATGCCCCAGGTCTCGTCACTGCAGTCCAGCGGCGGGCGCGCGATGGCGGTGGTGCCGCCGCAGTGGAACTCGTTCTCGGCGCGCGGGCCGCACAAGGGGCAGGTCAGTTGCATCATCCGGTCATGCCCTCAATGCGCGATGCCGGAGGCACCGGCTTCATCGATCAGTCGACCGGTGTGGAAGCGATTCAGCTGAAAGGGTTCGGCCAACTCATGGTTGCGTCCGGTGGCCATGACATGGGCGAGGGTCCAGCCGCCCACCGGGATGGCCTTGAAACCGCCGGTACCCCAGCCGCAATTGATGTACAGGCCAGGCACTGGCGTGGCGCCGATGATCGGGCTGCTGTCTTGCACCACATCGACGATGCCAGACCATTGGCGCAACAGGCGCAGACGACCCAGCGAAGGCAGCATCTCCACCGTTGCGGCAATCACCTGCTGCATGGTGGCAAAGCTGCCGCGCTGCGCATAGGAAGGAAAGTGGTCGAGCGCGCCGCCGATGACGACCTCGCCCTTGTCGCTTTGGCTCCAGTAGGCACCCAGCCCAGGCGAGAGGGTGACGGTATTGAGCACCGGTTTGACCGGCTCACTCACCATCGCCTGCAGCGCGTAGCTGGTGACGGGCAACTTGAAACCCGCCAGACCGGCCAGCACCGATGAATGCCCGGCCACCGCCAGCGCCACCTTCTCGGCACGGATGTCGCCACGGTTTGTTTGCACACCGACCACGTTGTCACCTTGCTTGATGAAGCCGGTGACAGCGCAGTTCTGCACGATGTCCACGCCCAGAGCCGAGGCGCCGCGGGCATAGCCCCAGGCCACCGCATCATGCCTTGCCGCGCCTGCGCGTCGCTGCATGAATCCGCCCAGGATCGGGTAACGCGCCGCCTTGCCGAAGTTCAGCCGCGGTTCGAGTTGCTCGACCTGCCTGGCATCGAGCAATTCGGCATCGACGCCATTGCACAGCATCGCATTGACCCAACGCGACTGCGAATCGAGGTCGTGGCGCGAATGCGCGAGCGTCATCACCCCGCGCTGGCTGAACATGATGTTGAAGTTGAGTTCCTGCGCCAACTGCTCGTACTGCCGCACCGAAAAGTCATACAACCGCGCACTCTCGGGATAGAGGTAGTTCGAGCGCACGATGGTGGTGTTGCGCCCGGTATTGCCGCCGCCGATCCAGCCGGCTTCGAGCACCGCCACATTCGTGATGCCGTGGTTCTTCGCCAGGTAGTAGGCCGTGGCCAGGCCGTGGCCGCCGCCGCCAATGATGATCACGTCGTAGCGGGCCTTGGGCTCGGCGTCGCGCCACGCCGGCGCCCAGTCGGCCTGGCCTTGCAGGGCCGAGGCCAAGAGGTTCCAGGCCGAATAATGCTTGCGAAGCGTCATGCCGAGTCCTTGCAATTCGACTCCTCGACCAGCACCTGCATCACCAGTCGCCTGAAAAGGGTGAGCGCCGCATCCATATGCAGCGGCAGCATCGGCACGTCGGGCTTGAGTGACATGCTGCGCCATTGAGCGGTGATCATCTGCCGGTCTTCTTCGAAAGCCGCCAGCAATCCTTCGTACAAGCCTTGCGTGGTTCCGGCGTCGCCCTGTGTCGCATGGTGCGACTCCTGGAAAAAATAATGCGTCGAGTGGGCGCTCTCTGGTGTCAAGGCCTGGCAACTGTGGAAGCGGATGCCGGTTCTGTTGTCATCACGGGCCGCCCCCGCCGGGCTTGCGCCGGAATGCATCAACAGCGTGGCCGGCAGAATGAATTCGTACTCGATCCAACGGTCAACCAGCCCGCCATAGTCCCAAAGCGGCTGGTAATAGGCCGGCGGTGGCACATTGGGTACCCATCGTTGCACATGGATGCCGCGCTCGATTCGCTCGACCTTGGGCCGTATCTGCGCGATCTGTTCGCTGCCGCCCAGCGTGGCCGCGTGCACATAGCTCAAATGCGAGAAGTCGAGCAGGTTGTCAGCGATCAGTTCGTACGGCGTTTCGTAGTGAAGGTAGCCCGGCAGGTAGCGCCACTCGGGGTGGTCATTGCTGAAGGTATCTGGCAGTAGCGCCGGGTCGGCCTTGGTACTGTCGCCCATCCAGACAAAGATCCACTTGTTGTGCACGACGACGGGGAAACTGCGCACGCAGGCCTTCGGCGGCACAGCTTCCATTCCGGGTACTTCGACGCAGATGCCGTGGCGGTCGAACTTCAGGCCGTGGTAGCCGCAGCGCACGCAGTCGCCTTCCTTTCGTCCACGCGACAAAGGTGCTTGGCGGTGGCAGCAGCGGTCTTCGAGTGCCACGACTTCGTCGCTGGCTGTGCGGTAGAGCAGCAGGGGTTCGCCGATCACGGTGCGTGCAAACAAGCCGTCGGCCGGAACCTCGTGGGCCCAGGCGGCGACATACCATGAGTTCTGGATGAAGCCGCTCATGCCCGCCGCTCCAACAACTGGCCGGCCAGGGCCGCCGCTTCACCTTGGCGCCATGCCACTCGCCCGTTCACGACCACCCAGGCGATGCCGGCGCTGGCCCGTTTCGGTTCCTCGAACGTAGCTTGGTCGATCACCATGTCAGCATTGAATACGCACAGGTCGGCGGCCATACCGGGAGCGATCAGGCCGCGATCGGGCAGGCCAAAGCGCTTGGCCGTCAGCCCCGTCATTTTGTGCACCGCCGTCTCCAGCGAGAACAGCCCCCGGCCATGGCAGTAGTGACCCAGCACACGCGGGAAAGTGCCCCACAGGCGCGGGCACCAGCCCGGCGACGATCGCTTCCAGCTGTTCCGGGCGAACGAAACTTATGCCGATATTTCAATATAAAAATAGCCGGCAATTGCACAGTCATTGACCTCTAAGAATCACTGTGGAATCCCGATTGATAGCCATGGTCGCAGCGTCGATGACAACGTGATAGACATCTTTAGCTGATGCCACGGAGACGTAGCCGTCTATAACGTCCTTCAGAACAGCTTCCGGCGGACGCAGGTGCGGGTCGCCCCATCCGCCCCCGCCGCCAGTTCGAACTGAAATCAAATCTCCGTTTGCAAAGGGTTGTGTAGGTATCTTGGCAAACCGGATGTTTCCGTGGGTTTTTGATTCCAGCATGCCATGGTTCGGATGCGCCGTCTGACCAAGAAGGACACCTTCTGCCGGCGAAGTAGTGCGTTCGAGGGCGGAGAGCATGGTGCCATTCATCAACATCCTGTAGTCACGCCTGACGCCAAGACCGCCACGAAATGTTCCCGCTCCGCCGCTGTCAGTGATCAACTCATACCGTTCGACGATAGTCGGAGTATTGGTTTCCTCAATCTCGACCGGCAGATTGCGCGAGCAGGCTTCTGCGATGTGAACCATCGCACTTTCACCGTCAGCGGAGGAGCTTGCGCCCTGACCGATACCTTCGATGTTCGCTTGAAACCACATTTTCCCCGTCTCTGGCCAGAATCCGTAGCGGAGTACACCACCAAGATCACCGGCCGATTGTGCCGGGAAGCGGTTGGGAAACACAGGCGCCAATGCCTTGCAAATAATCTCGACGGCGCTCAATAATGGCCATCCATAGAGTTGAGTCGGAGCAGTTGTAGAGGCGTTGAAGATTGTCCTTTCCGGCGCAATGATCCTGATCTGCCGAAACGAACCCTCATTGGCAGTCGTGTCTGGAGCAGACAATATCTTCCCCATCATGCGCGAAACCGAGACAGTGCTGATCAAGGGCGTGTTGGTCGGGCCGCCCTGTTCCGGAGCAGATCCGGTGTAATCAAAAATAATGGTCTCGGCAACCGGATCGACTGTAATTGCGACTGCTATGTGCACCGGAATTCCCCGCTGCACACCGTTATCGTCGAGATGTCCTTGCGCTGACCAAGTGCCAGCCGGCAGGGTACGAATTGCTGCGCGCGCCATGCGTTCGGCGTGGTTGTACATCTCCGTGACGCATGCGTTGACCGTGTCGAATCCGTATTTGTCGAGCAGACGCTGACAGGCAGCGGCGCCGACGCGGAAGCAGGCAATTTCTGCCTGAATGTCGCCCCAGATGACATCGGCTGCGCGTGAATTGGACTTGATAATTCCCTCGACGTCAGTGTTTAACTGGTTACGGCGGTATAGCTTGGTGGGTGGCAGCCGCAATCCTTCCTGGAACGCATCGGTCGAGTCAGTTGGATAGGGATCTTTGGCACCAACGTCGACCAAGTGGGCCTTGCTAGCCGTGAAGCCAAACAGGCGTTCACCGTGATAAATCGGGGCGAAAAGCATCATGTCGGCAGCATGAGACCCGGTGAAGTCCGGCAAGGAAACGATGAAGATGTCACCAGGTTCGACGACATCGCGACCGAGCACATTGAGGCACTTGCTTACGGCTGGGCCGAGAGTTCCCATGAAGAGAGTTAGACCCGGCGCCTCGGCGACGGTCCCCCCGTCGGCATCGAGCAGGCCGCAGGCGAAGTCGCGGTCCTCATAAATGACCGGTGAGAACGAAGTACGTTGAATCGTGTCACGCATTTCGGTAGCAGTTGCTTGCAGAAAGTTCCTGACAACGGCAAGCGTAATCGGGTCTATAGGTGTATTTGTGCTCATGAATCCGCTCCGATAGTCACAACGAGATTGCCGTAGGCGTCAACCCTGAGGATGTCGCCTGGGAAAATGAGGGTCACATGTGCTGGTTCCTCGACGATTGCCGGGCCATGAATGACATTGCCTGCCAGCAATTTGCTGCGCTCATAAATGGCGCAATCATGCCGCTGACCGGCCAGGTGAATCAACCGGGTTCGGACCAGCGCCGCCTCCGCATTCGAGTTGCCGATCGCGATATTGCGAATCGCCAGCTTGGTCATAGCACCAAAAGCACGCAGCCGAAACGTGACTGTTTCCAGAGAAGCCTGCATCGAGTGGCCAAAACGATAAACATGGCGCTCTTCAAAACGTTGGGAAAGTGTTGTTCGCAGCGAGTCATCCAGGGCTAGGCCGTCCATGGAGACTTCCACTTCGTGTCCCTGACCCTCGTAGCGTGCTTCGACGACGCGCTCGAGGGTCACTCGACCAGGCTCTACCTTCGCTTCGGCCATCAGGCTGGCTGCTTCTTTTTCCATTTCCGCAAAGAGGCCGCGGATAACCGCCGGGTCAAGCGTATCGGCCGATTGGACATAACTCCGTGCGAATGATCCGATGATGTCGGCGCTGAGCATTCCCCAGGCGGAAAAAGCCGCCGGATGATTGGGTATGACCACCGTAGGAATGTCGAGATTTCGGGCAACGTCGCAAGCAAACAACCCGCCACCGCCGCCGAATCCTAGCAATGAGAAATCACGCGGGTCATGCCCCTGACCCACCAAAATCTGACGCGTCACATCCGCCATGACGTTGCGGGCCACCGTAAGGATGCCCTCTGCGGCTTGGTCGGAAGAAATGCCGAGTCGTGTGGCAATCTGCTCAACACCCTGGGCCGATAGTTCCGGCTTAAGCAGCATTTCTCCACCGGCGAACCGTTGCCAGTCGATGATGCCACTAACTACCGCAGCATCGGTGACGGTTGGGCGATCGCCTCCTCGGCCGTAGCACATGGGGCCCGGATCAGCACCGGCGCTTGCCGGACCAACCTCCAACATTCCACCGGCATCGACAGAGGCAATGCTTCCACCACCCGAGCCAACGCTTCGAACATCTATCGACGAAACTTTTGCGACATATCCCAGCACTTCGTGCTCGTTACGCAAGACGTTTCGGCCGTTAACGACCAAGGAGACGTCAAAGGTAGTGCCACCCACATCGGC
>JBIKPD010000538.1:0-2503 GCA_044357665.1 Roseateles sp.
ATCTGGCGGACCGAGCTGACATGCCGCGCCGTTGCAATGGTGAAGGTCAGCCCGGCATCGAGCAAACGTGTCAAGCCATGGCGAGTGATGTCGGAAAGCCTGGCATTGCGGTCGAGCAGCGTGCCGTCGAGGTCGGAGACATAAAGGCTCACAGCACCTCGGAAGCAAAATCCGCCAGACGCGAGCGCTCGCCGCGCGCCAGCGTCACATGGCCGCTGTGCGCCCAGCCCTTGAAACGGTCGACCGCATAGGTCAGCCCCGAGCTGCCTTCGGTCAGGTAGGGCGTATCGATCTGCGCGAGGTTGCCCAGGCAGACGATCTTGGTGCCGGGTCCGGCGCGGGTGATCAGGGTCTTCATCTGTTTTGGCGTCAAGTTCTGCGCCTCGTCGATGATCACGTACTTGTTCAAGAAGGTGCGGCCGCGCATGAAGTTCATGCTCTTGATCTTGATCTTGCTGCGCACCAGGTCATTGGTCGCGGCTCGTCCCCATTCGCCGGCAGCGCTGTCGCCGCGCGCCAGCACTTCAAGGTTGTCGTCCAACGCACCCATCCAGGGGCTCATCTTCTCTTCCTCGGTGCCGGGCAGGAAGCCGATGTCTTCGCCTACCGGCACGGTGACGCGAGTGACGATGATCTCCGAATAGCGGCGCTCGTCGAGCACCTGCGAAAGTCCTGCGGCCAGCGTCATCAGCGTCTTGCCGGTGCCGGCATTGCCGGTCAGCGTGACGAAATCGCACTCCGGATCCATCAGCAGATTGAGCGCGAAGTTCTGCTCGCGGTTGCGGGCCGTGACGCCCCAGACCGAAGCCTTTTGGTTGCCATGGTCTTTCAAGGTACGAAGGACGGCAGTTTTGCCGGTGATTTCCAGCACCTTGGCATAAAGCGGTGCAGCGCCAGGTGCCTCCAGATAGACCAGTTCATTCACCAGCAACTGCGGAACCAGCGGGCCGCTGATGCGGTAATAGGTGATGCCGCCCTGGCTCCAGCTCTCCATCGTCTTGCCATGACGCTCCCAGAAATCGGCCGGCAAGGCCTGCACGCCGGTGTAGAGCAGGTCGCTGTCTTCCAGCACCTTGTCGTTGCGGTAATCCTCGGTCGGCAGGCCCAAGGCGCGGGCCTTGATGCGCATATTGATGTCCTTGGACACCAGCACCACTTCGCGGCCAGGCAACTTCAGCTTCAAGGCCTGGACGACAGCCAGAATCTGGTTGTCGGCCTTGCCCTGGGGCAGACCGGCGGGCAAGGGCGCATCGATCAGCTCGGTCTGGAAGAACAACTTGCCGCCGGCTTCGCGGTGACCGGTATGGTCGAGCGGCAGGCCCTTGGCCATTTCCGTGATGCTGCTGGTCTTCAAGCTGGCAGCGAGCGAGTCCAGCTCGCGGCTGACCTGGCGCACATTGCGCGAGACTTCGGTCATGCCCTTTTTGTGCCCGTCGAGCTCTTCGAGCGTGATCATCGGCAGGTAGATGTCATGTTCCTCGAACCGGAACAAGCTCATCGGGTCATGCATCAGCACATTGGTGTCGAGCACGAACAGCTTCGGTAGGGCGTTGAGATCTTTCTTGCCCTGAGTTGCTGCCAGCGGTTTGGGCTTGCTTGCCTTGACCGGCCTGAGTGGCATGAAAGGCTTTGTCGGCGGCAATTCCCTCGCCATAGGCAGGCTGGCGACAGGCGCCAAATTACGCGCGGGCAATTCAGGACGAGGCTCGACCGACGGGGCCGAGACAATCTTGGGCCTCGCCGCAGGCGGGCTGACTGCCAAGGGGGCTGCATAAGCGGTGGATTCGAGTTGGCTGGCGCGTTTGGTCGGTGGCTTGGGCAATGGCATAGGTGGGTTCAATGTGCACAAAAGCGGCCTGGCGGCCTGGAGATCGGACCTGAAAACGCAAAAAGCCGCACAGCGCCTGTACGGCTTTTTGGCTCAACCCGGGATACTTGCAAAGTTTGAATATTGGCTTGGTGGCGCTCGGGCATGATCTCATTATGCACAAAGCCATATGACGGTCGAGTCGAGCCGCAATGGCGCTGGCGGGACTGGCATGAAAAAGCCGGCCTGGATTGCTCCCGGGCCGGCTTGGCAATCGGCAGCAGCCGGTCCGCTCAGGCGGCTTCCTTGTTCAGTGCCTTGACTTCGTCGAGCACTTCGTCGACATGGCCGGCAACTTTGATGCCACGCCATTCCGCCCGCAACACACCCTGGGCGTCGATCAGGAAAGTCGAACGCTCGATCCCCTTGACCTTCTTGCCGTACATGATCTTGTTCTTGACCACGCCGAACATATGGCAGAGCTTTTCTTCGGTGTCGGCGATCAGCTCGAATGGCAGCTCAAGGTTTTGCTTGAACTTTTCATGCGAAGCCATGTTGTCGCGCGAGACACCCATCACGACTGCTCCGGCATCGATGAAATCCTGGTGCCGGTCGCGGAACTGCATTGCTTCGGTGGTGCAACCCGGTGTGTTGTCCTTCGGATAGAAGTACAGTATCAACACCTGACCGAGATAG
>JBIKPD010000537.1:0-2503 GCA_044357665.1 Roseateles sp.
CGCCCAATCGGTGATCCAGCAGGACTTCGACCTGACGATCGTCAACAAGATGGATGTCGACCATGGCCTGACCGTGCCGCTGTCATTGATGTTCGGCCAGCCCGTGCAATGGCCTTGCCCGGTGATTCCGTTTGCAGTCAACGTGGTGCAATATCCGGTGCCCAGCGGCCAGCGCTGTTTCAAGCTGGGTCAGGCGCTGCGTCGTGCAGTGGAAAGCTTTGACAAGCCTTTGAACGTGCAGATCTGGGGCACCGGTGGCATGAGCCATCAGTTGCAGGGTCCGCGCGCGGGGCTGATCAACAAGGTTTTTGACAATGCCTTTCTGGACCGGCTGATTGCTGATCCGGCCGGCCAGGCGGCAGTGCCGCATATCGACTATGTCCGCGAGGCAGGCTCTGAAGGCATCGAGTTGGTGATGTGGCTGATCGCGCGTGGCGCGATGAGCGATGTCGCCGGCGGCAAGGCGCCCGAAGTCCTGCATCGTTTCTACCATGTGCCTGCCTCGAACACAGCGGTAGGCCATTTGATTCTGGAGAATCCACTGTGAAACCGATCAAGATCGCACTCGCCGGCGCCGGCGCATTCGGCATCAAGCACCTCGACGGCCTCAAGCTGATCGAAGGCGTTGAAGTCATCTCCCTGGTCGGACGCGACCTCGGCAAGACCCGCGAGGTCGCCAGCCGTTATGGCATTGCCCATGTCAGCGCTGACCTGGCCGACAGCCTCGCGCTGCCCGAAGTCGACGCCGTGATCCTGTGCACGCCGACCCAGATGCATGCCGAGCAGTCGATCGCCTGCCTGCGTGCCGGCAAACATGTGCAGGTGGAAATTCCGCTGGCAGATTCACTCGCCGGTGCACAGGCGGTGGTCGAGTTGGCGCGCAGCAGCGGTCTTGTAGCGATGTGCGGTCACACGCGGCGCTTCAATCCGAGCCACCAATATGTGCATCAGCAGATCGTTGCCGGCCAGTTCAATCTGCAACAGCTCGATGTGCAGACCTATTTCTTCCGCCGCAGCAATATCAATGCCTTGGGCGAAGCCCGCAGCTGGACCGACCACCTGCTCTGGCACCATGCCGCGCACACGGTCGACCTGTTCGCCTACCAATGCGGATCAACGATCGTCAAGGCCAATGCGCTGCAAGGCCCGATCCACCCGGTCCTGGGCATCGCGATGGACATGAGCATTCAGTTGAAAGCCGCCAACGGGGCGATCTGCACGCTGAGCCTGTCGTTCAACAACAACGGGCCGCTCGGTACCTATTTCCGCTATATCGGCGACAGCGCGACTTATCTGGCGCGCTATGACGACTTGTTCACCGGCAAGGAAGAGCAGATCGACGTCAGCCAGGTGGCGGTGTCGATGAACGGCATTGAATTGCAGGACCGCGAATTCATCGCAGCGATCCGTGAAGTCAGGGAACCCAATTCAAGCGTGGCTCAGGTCCTGCCTTGCTATCAAGTGCTGCATGAGCTGTCGTTGCAACTGCAGGCTTGACTTGCCACCAGCTTGGCAACAGACGCCGCACTTCGCCGCGCAAATAGCGGTCGTCCATCAGGTACAGGCTGCCTTTGTCGCTTGAACTGCGGATAACCCGGCCGGCGGCCTGCACGACTTTTTGCAGGCCCGGGAACAAATAGGTGTAGTCGTAGCCACTCCCCATCAACTTCTCAATCCGCAGCTTGAGCTGTTCGTTGATCTTGTTGACCTGGGGCAGGCCGAGCGTGGCGATGAAGGCACCGATCAGGCGCTTGCCTGGCAGATCAATGCCTTCGGCAAAGGATCCACCGAGCACGACAAAGGCGATGCCGCAACTCTGCTGGGTCAAGCGCTGCAGGAATTCCTGCTGTTCTTGCTCGCTCATCCGGCGCGCCTGCTTCCACAGGGTGATCTGCGGAAAGCTCGCCTCGAACAGCTCAGCGGCCTGCTGCAGATAGTCATGGCTGCTGAAGAAAGCCAGATAGTTGCCTGGTTGCGAGCCGAATTGCTGCGCCATCAGTTCGTTGATGGCTGGCAGCGAAGCCTGACGGTGCGCATAACGGGTCGAAATATGGGCGGCAACCTGGACTTGCAACTGCGCAGCTTCAAAGGGCGAGTCGACCTCGACCCTGACCGAGTCTGCGGGCAGACCGAGCATGTCCTGGTAGAAATCGCCCGGCTGCAGGGTGGCCGAAAACAGCACGGCCGAATGGGCTGCGGCAAAGCGCGGTTTCAAAAACGGCGCCGGGATGACGTTGCGGATGCATAAAGTCGACGAGGTACGGCCGAGTCCGGCCGGCTCCAGGCTCAGATCGCACAACGCGTGATCGTCAAACAACTCGGCCAGCCGGGTGAAATGCAAGGCTTCGAAGTAGAAGGCCTGCATTGCCGGGTGCAGTTGCGTCGGGTGGTCGACCAGGTATTGGCTGATGGCGCTGCAAGCTTGTTGCAATGAGGTCAGCAGCTTGGCGGGCAGGGCGGTGTAGACCTGATAAGGCAAGCTCTGTGCCTTGTTCAAAGCGCT
>JBIKPD010000540.1:0-2501 GCA_044357665.1 Roseateles sp.
GCCGTCGATGGCGACCACGTCAAAGCGGCAGGGCGGCGGCGAGGCATGGCGCAGCAGGTAATGGCTGGCCGCGTAGATCAGTCGGCGCTGCTTGAACGCCGACACGCTGGCCGCCGCGCCGCCATGGGTGAGGCCGGCCCGTGAGCGCACTTCGACGAAGACCAGAGTGCCCTCGCGGTCGTACAGAATCAGATCGACTTCGCCAGCTGGCGCGCCCGGGCCGGCCGCGACCCGATAATTGCGCTCGACGAGACGCAATCCGCGTTGCTGCAGATAGCGCAAGGCGCAGTCTTCGGCTTCATTGCCGCTAATCCTGGGAGAGCCCTTCTTGAACATTGATGCCTCCCTGCTGATGCAGGCGGCTGCAGCTGCAGCCGGTGGTCAACAGTATCCCGCAGCCACGCTTTATGTGGTGGCCACGCCGATCGGCAATCTGGCTGATCTGAGTCTGCGTGCTGTCCATGTGCTGGGCCTGGTCGACGCGGTGGCCTGCGAAGACACGCGCGTCAGCGGCGGACTGCTGCACCATCTGGGCCTGCACCGGCCCTTGATCGCCTTGCACCAGCACAACGAACATGCTGCCAGCGCTGCCGTGGTGCAGCGGCTCAGCCAGGGCGAACGCATTGCCTATGTCAGCGATGCCGGCACGCCGGCGATCTCCGACCCCGGGGCGGTGCTGGTCGCCGCGGTTGCAGCGGCCGGCTTGCGCGTGCTGCCGATTCCTGGCGCCAGCAGCGTCGTGACGGCGCTCAGCGTGGCCGGCGATGCGGTCGCCCAGGGTTTCGAGTTTGCCGGTTTCCTGCCGACCAAGGCGGGTGAGCGCCGTAGCGCGCTGCTGGCGCTGTGCGGCAGCCAGCGCAGCCAACTGCTGTTCGAAGCGCCGCACCGGATCAAGGCATTGCTCGATTTGCTCGCCGAGCTCTGTCCGACCCAGAAGATCACGGTTTGCCGCGAGTTGACCAAGCAGTTTGAGTCTGTCCACACCGCGCTGGCTTCTGCTTTGCCCGCCTGGTTGGCCGCCGACGCGCAGCGCGAGCGCGGCGAGTTCGTGCTGGTGCTGCATGCCTGCAAGCTTGAAGCTGCGGCGGATGGCGAATTGCCGGCCGAGGCTTTGCGGGTGCTGGGCCTGCTGCTGGCCGAGCTGCCCTTGAAGCAGGCGGTGACCTTGGCGGCGGAAATCAGCGGCAGTTCGCGCAACCGGCTTTACGACAAGGCCTTGCAGCTCAAACAGGCCGGGGCGGACCAGGGCGCTTGATCGAGCGGGAAACAGGCGGCGCTCCTACAATGCCGCCATGATTTCGCGCGAACCCACTATTGCCCGCTTGGTTGCGGCCCGCAGCCATCTGCTTGAGCCTTACGGTCTGAGCGAGATGGTGCTGGCCAAAGCCCTGCGTCTGATCACCGAGCATCGTGTCGATGATGCCGACCTCTACTTCCAGACCACCCGCTCTGAGGGCTGGAGCCTGGAGGAGGGCATCGTCAAGAGTGGCAGCTTCAGCATCGACCAGGGTGTAGGGGTACGTGCAGTAGCGGGCGAGAAGACCGCTTTCGCCTATTCCGATGACATCTCCGAAGCCGCCTTGATGGACGCGGCGCTGACGGTGCGCAGCATTGCCGCTGCAGGCCAGAGCCGCAAGGTCAAAGTCCCTTCGACGCCATCGATCGCCGCCAGCCGCTCGCTTTACGGCCCGGCTGACCCGATCCTGAGCCTGGACAGTGCTGAAAAAGTCGCGCTGCTCGAGCGCGCCGAGCGCATGGCGCGCGCCAAGGACCCGCGTGTCGCACAGGTGATGGCAGGCATGGCGGCCGAGCATGAAATCGTCTTGATTGCACGCGCCGATGGCACGCTGGCAGCCGATGTGCGGCCGCTGGTGCGTTTGTCGGTGACGGTGATCGCCGAGAGCAATGGCCGGCGCGAAGTCGGCTCGGGCGGTGGCGGCGGACGCTTCGGCCTGGCTTATTTCACCGACGAGATGATTGCCAGCTATGTCGACCATGCGGTTGCTGCGGCCTTGACCAATCTTGAATCGCGACCGGCGCCAGCCGGCGAGATGACCGTGGTGCTCGGCCCTGGCTGGCCCGGCGTGCTGCTGCACGAGGCCATCGGCCATGGTCTGGAGGGCGATTTCAACCGCAAGGGCTCAAGTGCTTTCGCCGGCCGCATCGGCGAGCGCGTCGCCGCCAAGGGCGTGACCGTGCTCGATGACGGCACGCTCGCCGATCGGCGCGGCTCGCTCAATGTCGACGATGAGGGCTGCGCTTCACAGCGCAATGTGCTGATCGAAGACGGCATCCTCAAGGGCTATATCCAGGACGCGATGAATGCGCGGCTGATGAAGGTGGCACCGACCGGCAATGGCCGGCGCGAGAGCTATGCCCATGTGCCGATGCCGCGCATGACCAACACCTATATGCTGGGCGGCAAGGCCGATCCGCAGGAAATCATTGCCAGCATCAAGAAGGGCATTTATGCCACCAACTTTGGTGGCGGCCAGGTCGAC
>JBIKPD010000155.1:0-8846 GCA_044357665.1 Roseateles sp.
GCCCAGTAGCGCTTCGGCTCCCATCTGGTCCAGGATCGTCCGGCTGTCGATCTTGCTGCTGACCTGGAAGCTCAGCCTTGTCGGGATATTGGCCTTGATCAGACCGGTGATCACGTCGACGCTGGGGCGCTGGGTGGCCAGGATCAGGTGGATGCCGGCGGCGCGCGCCTTTTGCGCCAGCCTGGCGATCAGCTCTTCGATCTTCTTGCCAACGACCATCATCAAGTCGGCCAATTCATCGATGACCACGACGATATAGGGCAGACGTTCCAGCGGCTCGGGTTCTTCAGGCGTCAGGCTGAACGGGTTGGGCAATGACTCGCCGCGCTCGGCCGCTTCATCGATTTTCTTGTTGAAGCCGGCCAGGTTGCGCACGCCGGCCTTGCTCATCAGCTTGTAGCGCCGCTCCATTTCGCCAACGCACCAGTTCAGCGCATTGGCGGCCTGTTTCATATCGGTCACCACCGGCGCCAGCAAATGCGGGATGCCTTCATAGACACTCATCTCGAGCATCTTGGGATCGATCAGGATCAGCCGCACATCACGCGCTTCGGCCTTGTAGAGCAAGCTCAGGATCATCGCGTTGATGCCGACCGATTTACCCGATCCGGTCGTTCCCGCCACCAGGCAATGCGGCATCTTGGCCAGATCGGCCACCACCGGCAGGCCGATGATGTCCTTGCCCAATCCCATCGTCAGCTGCGAAGGCGCATCGGCATAGATTTGCGAGCCGAGGATCTCTGACAAACGGATCATCTGGCGCCGCGCATTCGGCAATTCCAGCGCCATGTAATTCTTGCCAGGGATGACTTCAACCACACGGATCGACACCAGGCTCAGCGAACGCGCCAAATCCTTGGCCAGGCCGACGATCTGCGATCCCTTGACACCGGTGGCTGGTTCGATCTCGTAACGGGTGATCACCGGGCCGGGCGAGGCGGCAACGACGCGCACCTCGACGCCGAAATCGCGCAGCTTTTTCTCGATCATCCGCGACGTCATCTCGAGCGACTCGGGCGTGACCGACTCGATCCGGCCGGGCGCCGCATCGAGCAGATCAACCTGCGGCAACTTGCTGTCGCTGGCATCAACGAACAAAGTGGTCTGCCTCTCCTTGGCGACCCTGGTCGACTTGGGGACCTCGATCACCGGTGCTTCGATCACGATCGGCTGATGTTCGACCACCCGCTCGACCTCGACGACCAGTTTGCGTTCCTGAGCGGCTTGTTCACCCAAGCGCTGATCCTCGACGATTTCGCGGTCAAGGAGGCGACGCTCGCGCCATTCATCGAGGCGGGTGCCGATCAACTCGGCCAGTTCCAACCAGGAGAACCTGAAGGCCAGCGACGCAGCGAGCAGCAAGGCCGCGATCCACACCACGCCCGAACCGGCAAAGCCCAGGAACTTCACGCTCAGCGGGCCCAGCGCATAGCCCAGGACGCCGCCGGCATGACCGGGCAGATGGGCTTCCCAGGAATAAAGCCGGGTCCATTCGAGCGCGCAAGCGGCGCAGAGCAGTAGCAAGGTGCCCAGCAATCGTGGGACAACAGGCCCGACTTGAGTCGCTGGCCTGTTGATATGGAGGATGCCGGTCAAGCCGCTCAACCACCAGCGCAAGGCCAGCAGGGGCAAGCACCAGGCCGAGTAGCCGAAACAGAACAGCAGCAGATCAGACACCCAAGCTCCGAGCGCGCCGACCTGGTTGACATATTGCTCACGGTTGCCTGAGATCGAAAAAGCGGTGTCGCCCGAATCATGCGAGATTAGCGCCAGCACGATCAGGCACCACAGCGGTGCCGCGATCAGCAGCCAGAGCGGCCTGCGCAAGGCAGGATTGAGGATTGGCGGCGGCGGTGCAATCTTCTTGGCCTGACGTCGGTGGACCTTGTCGGGCGCAAGCGCATCGTCACCGCGCAGAAGGGAACCTGGAAAACTCATGGCGACATTGTCGCGCAGGAATCAGCTCCGGCCGTCAGGTCAGCAGATCAATCTGGCAGGCTCTTCTTGATCAAGACCGAGCCGCTCTCCAGCGTTTCGATCACGCCGCTGAGTTCGAGGTCCTTCATCACCCGGCTGACCATTTCACGCGAGGCGCCGACCACCTTGGCCATGTCCTGGCGCGACACCTTGGCGCGGATGATTTTCACGCCCTTGTCCTCCTCGGACATATCGAGCAGCGTGCGTGCCACCCGGCCGTAGACGTCGAGCAAGGCCAGCGATTCAATCTGCCGGTCGGCGTTGCGCAGTCGCGCGACCAAGCCGCGCAATGTCGCATAGGCCATGCTGTTGGCGTCGGGCAGGCAGCGGGAAAACTCTGCACGCCCAAGCACCAGCATGTCGGTCTGGACTTCAGCGCGTACGGTGGCCGAATGCGGTTTATGGTCGATCAAGCTCATCTCGCCGACATAGTCGCCCTGCTTGAGCACGGCAAGAATCACCTCGCGGCCACGCGGATCGGCGGTCAACACCCGGGCACGGCCGTTCAGCAGGATGAACAGCGCATCGGACTTGCAGCCCTGTTCTACGATCAGCTCTCCCCTTTTGAAGCGGCGCTTCATGACATTGTCGGCAACCGACTGCGCCTGATCGGCGGTGAGCAGAGAAAAAAGCGGTACCCTGCGGATCAAATCGAGGTTGGACAGCATTGCCATGAGAGCCTTTTTGATTGATGTTTATTGACGGAAACCTGTCCAACGGAAACCACCATCCCTAGAATGCATATTCTGCCAACTCGCTTACGCTTGTGCGCAAGCAGCTGAAAAGATACGTTCAATATGTCACGCCTTTTTCAAGCGCGACCAACTCCAACCAAATTCAATGACCACAACGATCCAACACCATCCCCTGCTGATTCTGGGCTCCGGCCCGGCCGGTTACACCGCAGCCATTTACGCCGCACGCGCCAACTTGAAACCGACCCTGCTGACCGGCATGGCGCAGGGCGGTCAGTTGATGACCACGACCGAAGTCGACAACTGGCCTGCTGACGTGATGGGCGTGCAGGGCCCCGAGTTGATGGAGCGTTTCCTCAAGCATGCCGAACGCTTTCAGACCCAGATCGTTTATGACCATATCAATTCGGTCGATCTGTCCAAGCGTCCGTTCACCTTGCAAGGTGACAGCCAGGCTTACAGCTGCGATGCGCTGATCATCGCCACCGGCGCCTCGGCCAAATATCTGGGGCTGCCTTCCGAAGAAGCCTTCATGGGCCGCGGCGTCAGCGGCTGCGCCACTTGCGACGGCTTTTTCTACCGCGGCCAGGAAGTCTGCGTCGTCGGTGGCGGCAACACCGCTGTCGAAGAAGCGCTTTACCTGTCGAATATCGCCAGCAAAGTGCATGTCATCCACCGCCGCGACAAATTCCGCGCCGAACCGATCATGATCGACAAGATGATGGCCAAGGCCGCCGCGGGCCAGATCGTCATGCATCTGTGGAGCACGCTCGATGAAGTACTCGGCGACGCCAGCGGCGTCACCGGCGTGCGCATCAAGAGCACGCAGGACGGCAGCACCCAGGACCTGACCCTGCAAGGCTGCTTCATCGCGATCGGCCATCAGCCCAATACCGACATTTTCAAGGGCCAGATGGAAATGAAAGACGGCTATATCGTCACCCGCAGCGGCCTCAATGGGCTGGCCACGATGACCAGCGTGCCGGGCGTGTTTGCCGCTGGCGATGTGCAGGACCATATCTACCGGCAAGCCATCACCAGCGCCGGCACCGGTTGCATGGCGGCACTCGACGCACAGCGGTTCCTGGAGCAAGAACAGTCCTGAACCGCGACACGCCTGGATGGGCCGGAAGTGACCGGAACGAGGGCTGGAATCCGGACTTCTTTGGACTTCCGAGTCAGCGGCGCTGGCTTCAGGGTCAAATTCAGGCTATACTCGTCCTCTTTGCCGATATAGGCCGCGCCTTTGCTGTGAAGTTGCAGCGAAGTGATTGTCTGGCACGCACTTGGTAAGCGGGGTGTTAAAAAAACCCCGTCGCTTTGAGTGCGCAGCGTGGTCATCGAAGAGTGCTTTCCCAAGCCAATGAAACCCCAGGGTTTTTGCAGCTTGTTCTGGGCACCAAGTCAGCAACGACATAAAACCGGAGAAGCGTCATGGCACGCGTCTGTCAAGTTACGGGTAAGCGCCCGATGGTGGGCAACAATGTGTCCCACGCCAACAATAAAACGAAGCGTCGTTTTCTGCCGAATCTGCAGTACCGTCGCTTCTGGCTGGAAACAGAGAACCGCTGGGTGCGTCTGCGCATCAGCAACGCTGCTTTGCGTCTGATCGACAAGGTCGGGATCGAGCAGATCGTTGCCGATCTTCGCGCCAAGGGCGAACTCTGATCGCCCACTAAGACTCAAGGAGCATCACCATGGCCAAAGGCGCAAGAGAAAAAATCAAGTTGGAATCGACTGCTGGTACGGGTCATTTCTACACCACGGACAAGAACAAGAAGACGACGCCGACCAAGCTCGAATTCATGAAGTTCGACCCGAAGGCACGCAAGCATGTCCTGTACAAGGAAACCAAGCTGAAGTAATTCGGCAACGGCCTTGCGGCCCCAAAAACCCTGCCGGCGCAAGCCCGCAGGGTTTTTTACTTTCCGTCCCAGCTCCAGAGCAGACGTGAAAAAGGCCAGTCAATGACCGGCCTTTTTATACAGAAATCAGGACTGATCAGCTATGCACTGCGCGCAAGCCCATCGAGAAGCTGCGCAACTCGGCGATGCCGCTTTCCTCGGCGCGCCGGCACCAGGCCTGCAGGTCGCTGACCAACTGCTCGGCAGACACATTGGTGCGGGTCCACAACTGACGCAACTCTTCACGCATCGTCAACAGCAGATCCAGCGACGGGCTGGCGGCACGGATGCCGGCGATCTGCTGCATCCAGACCGCAGGAATCTTGTCCTCGTCGCGGTGCAGCCAGCGCTTGGCCTGGCTGAACTGAACCCATTGCGCCTTGTGCTCGCTACCCTGTGCCTTCAAGCGGCTGACTTCGGCAGCGCAAGCGGTCTTCAGGCCCTGGGCATAGCTGGCCATCAATTCATAGCGATTGGCAATGATCGCCTCCAGCGTGGCCTTGTCGGCTGGCTTGATTTCACCCTGGCGCAGCTTGGGTACCGTCTTGCGAACCTTGGCCCAGCCAATCATTTCCATCACCCGGATATAGCCCCAGCCGATGTCGAACTCGAACCTCTTGACCGAGAACTTGGCCGAGGTCGGATAGGTATGGTGGTTGTTGTGCAATTCCTCGCCACCGATCAGGATGCCCCAGGGCGAGACATTGGTCGAAGCGTCAGGCGCTTCAAAATTGCGATAGCCCCAGTAATGGCCAATGCCATTGATCACACCGGTCGCCCAGACCGGGATCCAGACCATCTGTATCGCCCAGACGGTCAGGCCGATCGCGCCAAACAAGGCCAGGTTGATGACCAACATCACCCCCACGCCCTGCCAGCTGTAGCGGGTATAGAGGTTGCGCTCGAGCCAATCGTCAGGCGTCCCCAGGCCATATTTGGCCGTCGTTTCGGAATTCAGCGCCTCGGTCCGGTAGAGCTCGACCCCGGTCAGCAGCAAGGCCGGCAGGCCGCGCGTCTGCGGGCTGTGCGGATCCTCGTCGGTTTCGCATTTGGCATGGTGCTTGCGGTGAACCGCAACGAATTCCTTGGTCACCAGGCCGGTGGTCAACCACAGCCAGAAGCGGAAGAAATGCGCCGGAACCGGCCCCAGATCAAGCGCCCGGTGGGCTTGCGCCCGGTGCAGAAAGATCGTCACGCCCAGAATCGTGAAATGGGTCACGATCAAGGTAAAGACCACGACTTGCCAGATGCTGGCATTCAGCAGACCATAACCGAGCCACTGCACTAGGGCGTCATGTACCGAGGTCAAGAAGTTCATTCGTCTTTTCACTCCGCCCGTTGCCGGGCAACAAAATTAAACAATCCCCCTGGGGACGCTCTGCATAACCCCTCACGGTTTGTGATTGCGCGGCCTCGGGCGGTCTGCGGCGTTGCATTTATTGCCAATAGCACGCGCTATTGGCCGCAAACTGCGCCTTGCATCCCATCCCGATCCGCACCACACACACTCGCGTTGAGTTATGCAAAGCACCCCTAGATTGTAGGGTAGCCAGGCAAAAACCGGCTAATTATTCCTGCGCGAGGTCGGCTCAGACCTTCTCCCAGACTGCAGCGAAAAAGCCATCGGTCTGATGTTGATGCGGCCACAGTCTCAGATAGCCGTTTTCAACCAGGCTGTCGGCCTGCTCGACATGGGCGCGCGACAGCACCTCGTTGGCAGGCAATAGCTTGAATTGCGGATGCGCCGCGCTGAACGCTTCGGCAATTCCCTCGTTCTCGGCATCGAGCAGGCTGCAAGTCGCATAGACCAGTCGCCCTCCCGGCTTCAACAAACGCGCAGCGCTGGTCAGGATCACCAGTTGCTTGACCTTCAATTCCTCGATGCCGGGCAGCGACTGACGCCACTTCAGGTCAGGATTGCGGCGCAAGGTACCCAGGCCGGAGCAAGGCGCATCGACCAGCACCCGGTCGATCTTGCCAGCCAGGCGCTTGATGCGGTCGTCGCGTTCATGCGCAATCTGCGCCGGAAAGACATTCGACAAGCCGCTGCGGGCCAGCCTCGGCTTCATCGCGGCGAGTCGGTGGCCCGAGACGTCAAACGCATAGAGCCTGCCGGTGTTGCGCATTGCCGCACCCAGCGCCAAAGTCTTGCCGCCGGCGCCGGCGCAGAAATCAACCACCATTTCGCCGCGTTTGGGGTCCAGCAGCAAGGCCAGCAACTGGCTGCCTTCGTCTTGTACCTCGACGCCGCCGCCGGTGAACAGTTCAAGCTTGTTCAGCGCCGGCTTGCCGGGTATCCGCAGCCCCCAGGGCGAATATGGCGTCGGCTCGCAGGCGATGCCGGCCGCCTGCAAGGCCGCTTGCGCTTCCTCGCGCTTGTTCTTCAGGACATTGACGCGCAGATCGAGCGGCGCCGACAAGCTCATGCTGTCCGCCAGGGCCCAGAACTTCTCTTCGCCAAGCCGCTTCAGCAGCGGTTCGGCCAGCCATTCGGGCAGGTTGTGGCGCAGGCGCGCAGGCAAAGCGGTCTTGTCGATCGCCTGCACCTGCTCCAGCCATTGCTGTTCGGTCGGATTCAGGGCGCCGCGCAGAAAGCTTTCATTGCCCTGCCAGGCCAGGATCGCCAAGCGGCGTTCGGTCGGCCCGCTGCCCGATTGGGCCAGATGCTGCAACAGCGGACGCTGCCGCAGCACGGCGTAAGTGGTCTCGGCAAGGGCATGGCGCTCACGCTGACCGAGGGCCTTGTGGTTACGGAAAAAGGCGGAAACCACGCTGTCAGCGGGGAATTCGAGCTTGAGCACATTGCGAAGCAATTCGCAGCTCATATCTAGAAGGGCATTAGGATGCATTGCATGATTATCCCAGCCGAATCAATGAGCCCTGCGGCCGATGCAGATTTGCCACCGCTACCCGCCACCCCGACCGGCCTTTACCGTCACTACAAGGGCGGTGAATATGAGGTGGTCGGCGCGGCGCGGCATAGCGAAACATTGGAGTTCCTGGTCGTCTACCGGCCGCTTTACAACGCGAGCGGCTTGTGGGTGCGGCCCCATGCCATGTTCTTCGGCACGCTCGAGGTCAATGGCGTGACGGTGCAGCGATTCACGCCACTGGCAGCATGAAGCTGCTGCTGGCGATCGGGGTGGGGCTGCTGCTGGCCCTCAGCACGGTGGCCGGAATCGTCAGCTGAACGCCTGACTTTCTCCGCCCAGTTGCTGCACCAAGCCGTCTTCGATGCGCAATTGGTCTTCAACAAACCAGCGCACCGCGCGGGGGTAGATGACATGCTCCAGCGCCAGCACCCGATCAGTCACGCTGACCAGATCGTCGCCAGCTTGCACAGCGGTGATGGCCTGGGCGACGATGGCGCCATGGTCGAGCTCGGCGGTGACGAAGTGGACCGTAGCACCGACGAACTTGCAGCCTTGGGCCAGCGCCCTGGCATGGGTATTCAAGCCGGTGAAAGCAGGCAGCAAGGACGGATGGACATTCAGCATGCGGCCGGCGTAATGACCGACAAAGCCTGGCGTGAAAATGCGCATGAACCCTGCCAGCACCAGCAGATGCGGCTCAAAACCGTCAATCACGCCTTGCAACTGGGCATCGAATGCCGCCCGCCCGTCAAAGGCCCGATGGTCGACCACCGCCGTGGCAATGCCATGGCTTGCAGCGAATTCAAGTCCGGCCGCGTCAGGGCGGTTGCTGACCACCGCAACGATCCGCGCCGCCCAGGCCTCCTGCTCGCAAGCCCGCACGATGGCCTCCATATTGGAGCCTCGCCCCGAGATCAGAATCACGATGTTCTTCATCCGCCGGCAGTGTAACAATGCGCCTCCACTGACCCGCGCCCGCAATGCCTACCGAATCCAGTTCCAAGCCCCAAGCGCGCCAGCGCGTGGTCTCAGGCATGCGCCCGACCGGCGCCCTGCACCTCGGCCATTTCCACGGCGTGCTGAAGAACTGGGTGCGCCTGCAGACGATGCACGATTGTTTTTTCTTCGTCGCCGACTGGCATGCGCTGACCACCCAATACCGCGACAAGCAGGACCGCAGCCAGATCGAAGGCAATGTCTACGACATGGTGATCGACTGGCTGGCCGCCGGCGTCGACCCCGAAAAAGCCACGCTGTTCATCCAGAGCCGCATGCCCGAGCATGCCGAGTTGTTCACCCTGCTGGCGATGAGCACACCGACCAGTTGGCTCGAGCGCATTCCCGGCTACAAAAGCCAGGTCGAGAAAAGCCGCGGGGTCGACACCTACGGCCTGCTC
>JBIKPD010000156.1:0-8773 GCA_044357665.1 Roseateles sp.
TTCTGACTGACGCGATGCAGGTCAGCGATGGTGCTTGCATCAGTTTTGCGGCTGCCGGGATGATCCAGCCGCGCGCCGAAGGCGAGATCGCATTCATGCTCAAGCGCGACCTGCAAGGCCCGGGCATCAGCCGCGCGGATGTGATGGCGGCAACTGAATGGGTGGCGCCCTGCTTCGAGATCGTCGATTCACGCATAGCGAACTGGCAGATCAAGATCCAGGACACCGTCGCCGACAACGCCTCTTGCGGCGTGTTCGTGATCAGCAATCAGCATACCGATCCGGCCGCGCTGGATCTGGCCGCGGCCAGCATGCAGATGTGGAAAAACGGCGAGCCGGCAGGCAGCGGCTTGGGCGCCGCGGTGCAGGGCCATCCGGCCGAAGCCGTGGCCTGGCTGGCCAATACGCTGGGGGCTTTCGGAATTCCGTTCCGGGCTGGCGAAATCATTCTCTCGGGCTCCTTGGCACCCCTGGTGCCAGCCCGGCCCGGCGACCGCTTCACGATGCAGATCGAAGGCATGGGCGGTTGTTCAATTTCCTTTACTGATTGACAGGTGGACTGGCGATGACAGCGAAAAAAATCAAATGCGCCTTGATCGGGCCCGGCAATATCGGCACCGATCTGTTGATGAAGTTGCAGCGCAGCGAGGTTCTGGAGCCGGTCTGGATGGTCGGTATCGACCCCGAATCAGACGGTTTGAAACGTGCCCGGGAGATGGGCATCAAGACCACGGCCGAGGGCGTTGACGGCCTGCTGCCTCATGTGCTGGCCGACCAGGTACAGATCGCTTTCGACGCGACCAGCGCCTATGTACATGCCGAGAACAGCCGCAAGCTGAACGAGTTGGGTGTGCTGATGATCGACCTGACGCCGGCTGCGATCGGCCCCTTCTGCGTGCCACCGGTGAACCTGAAATCAATGCTGGCGGCGCAGACGATGAACGTCAATATGGTCACCTGCGGCGGGCAGGCGACGATTCCGATGATTGCTGCGATCAGCCGGGTGCAGGCGGTGGCTTATGGCGAAATCGTCGCGATGGCATCGAGCCGTTCGGTCGGACCCGGAACGCGCAAGAACATCGATGAATTCACCCGCACGACCGCCAATGGCATCGAGAAAGTCGGCGGCGCACAAAAAGGCAAGGCGATCATCGTGGTCAACCCGGCTGAGCCGCCGCTGATGATGCGCGACACCGTTCATTGCCTGACCGTCGACGCGCCTAAGGTCGACGAGATCAATGCCTCGGTGCAAGCGATGCTGGCCGAAGTGCAGCGCTATGTGCCGGGCTATCGCTTGGTCAACGGCCCGGTGTTTGACGGCAACCGGGTTTCGATCTTTCTGGAAGTCGAAGGCCTGGGCGATTACCTGCCCAAATATGCCGGCAACCTCGACATCATGACCGCCGCTGCCGCGCGTACCGCCGAGATGTTTGCCGAAGAAATCCTCGCCGGCAATATCAAGCTGGCACCGGTCAGCGCCTGAAAAAAATGGAGCACAAGATGAGCAGTCTCAAAGGAATTAAAGTCACTCTGCATGATGTGACCTTGCGCGATGGCATGCACCCGAAGCGGCATCAAATGTCGCTCGACCAGATGAAGGCGGTGGCTTGCGGGCTTGATGCCGCCGGTGTGCCCTTGCTCGAAGTCACCCATGGCGACGGCCTCGGTGGCAGCTCGGTCAATTACGGTTTTCCGATGCATACCGACGAGGAATACCTCGGTGCGGTGGTCCCGCTGATGAAGCGGGCCAAGGTGTCGGCCCTGCTGTTGCCGGGCATCGGTACCGTCGATCACCTGCATATGGCCAAGGACTATGGCGTTGCTTCGATCCGCGTCGCCACCCATTGCACCGAGGCCGATGTCTCCGAGCAGCACATCACGGTGTCGCGCAAGCTCGGCCTCGACACCGTCGGATTTCTGATGATGGCGCATATGAACAGCGCCGAAGGTCTGGTCAAGCAGGCCCTGCTGATGGAGAGCTATGGCGCCCATTGCGTCTATGTCACTGACTCGGCCGGCTATATGCTGCCCGATGATGTGAAATCGCGTATCGGGGCGGTGCGCGCGGCCTTGAAGCCCGAGACCGAAGTCGGTTTTCATGGCCACCACAACCTGGCCATGGGCATCGCCAACTCGCTGGCGGCACTGGAATGCGGGGCCAACCGGATCGATGCCTCAGCCGCGGGGCTCGGTGCGGGTGCCGGCAACACGCCGATGGAAGTCTTTGTCGCCGTCTGCGAGCGCATGGGCATCATCACCGGCGTCGATCTGTTCAAGGTCAGCGATGTCGCCGAAGACCTGGTCTTCCCGATGATGGATCAGGTTGTCCGCATCGACCGCGACGCCCTGGTCCTGGGTTTTGCCGGCATCTATTCGAGCTTTCTGCTCTTTGCCAAGCGGGCCGAGAAAAAGTACGGCATCAATGCCCGCGAGTTGCTGCTCGAACTCGGTCGCCGCAAGATGATCGGCGGTCAGGAAGACATGATCGAAGACACCGCCATCAATATGGCGCGCGAGCGCGGCCTGCTGAAGGTCTGATCAAACCCAGCGCCGGCCTGCTACAGGCCGGCGTTTTTCCTTCAGGACTTGCGCCGCAACAGGTAGTAAGCGACCGGCACCAGACTGCAGACCAGGGCCAGCAACAGCACGTAGGCAAAGCTGCCACCTGCGGCCAATTGGCCGGCCAGGCCGGGCCCGACCATCGAACTGAAGGCAAAGATGGCCGGCGCCAGCATGATGGCGCGCCCCGAACTGTCGCTGCGGGCGATCGCCGCGGTCTGGAACACGCAACCGGCGGTGAAGGCAAATTCCCAGATCCAGGTACCCAGCGAGAAGGCAGCAAAACCAGCCTGGCTGTGCAGCAAGGCCAAGCCCAGGCAAACGCCGGCAATCATCAAAAGATAGGGCTTCTTTGCCCCCAGCCGCTCGCCGCCAATCGCGACTAAAAAGGCTGCCGCGCCACCCAGCAGCTTGAGCACCGCGAACACCAGGCCCATCTGCGCCGGAGCGAAGGCCTGGGCTGCGCCGATCCGTTCGATGAAAGTCCACAGGCCGATATTGCCGGTCAGGAAGACGAAGAAGACCCCCATCGTCGCTGCCGACGTCAAGGAGATCGGACCTTTGGGCACAAGCTCGACCGGCGCGACCGCCGCCGAGCGGGCCGGCAGCCAAAGCGCTGACAGACCCAGCAAACCGACCACGGCAGCCAGCGCCAAGGCCGCGCCGCGGTATTGCCAGACTGCGATCACCAAGGGCGGCAAGGCGAACAGCACAGCTGCGGTGACGGTCAACTCGGTGCCCTGGCGGAAGCCAAAGGCGCGAACCTTGTTGGGCAACTCGCCGAGAATGCGCATGCCCAGACAAGTCATCGTCGAGGCGAAAAAGCCGATCAAGGCCCAGACGATATAAAGCGCCTGCAAGTCGATGACGAAGGCGCTGAAGGCAAAGGAAGCCGCTGTGCCAGCAGCGCTGATGATGGTCAGCAAGCGCCAATTGACCCGGTCGATCCAGAAAGGCGCGCCCAAGGTGCCGAGCAGATAGCCGGCGAAACAGATCGAGCCGAGCAGGCCGATGGCCTGGGGTGCCAGCGAAAAGCTGTCGGCCAGACTGCCCAGCATCACCGGCAAGGCATTGAAGGGCAATCCACCGATCGTCGAGGCCAGACTGGCGATGACCATCAGACGGATCAGACTTTTATCGTTCATGGTTCCAGGTCCTGCTTACATATAGAGAATGACCTGCTCATTGAGCAGCGAGGGGCGTTCATTGCCAAGCACATGGATGGCAATTTCGAGCGTCATTTGCAGGCCGCTCTTGACCGATTCGATCGCCTTGACCCGGCAGCGGCCATGGATACGGCTGCCCGATGGCACCGGCGCGGTAAAGCGCAGGCGGTCGGAACCGTAATTGACCATATTGTTGAAGTCCACCACGGCAAAACCCATTGGCATGCGCAGCCTGCTGGCCAGCGCATGGACCAGCATGCCGTGCGCGATCGTGCCGCCAAACGGCGATTGTTCGCGGGCCCGCTGCGGATCGGTATGGATCCAGTAATCGTCGCCCGACAAGGCAGCGAACTGGTCGATCAATTGCTGGCTGACGAGAAAATCATTCGACCAGTCAGTCCATTGATCGCTGACCAGGCTGCGCATGGCGGCCAGATCCTTGCAGGAAACCTGCCGCTGTGGGGCTGCCGTCGGGCTATCGACGACAACTTCGGCCGAAGCTTGGGCAGGCGCGGCCAAGATCACATCGCTCTGGTGTGAATCGACAGCGGTATAGCGCAGCAAAGTCATGCTGCCCGGACGCTCGTCAAACACTGGTCGCACCGACATGCCGACCTGCAGGTTTTCGGGTGCCACGCCGACCATGGTCGTGTTCAGATGCGGGCCTTGATCGAGTTCCACGACCGCCAGCAATTGCGGCATTTCATCGCTGAATTCAGCCAGCGTCGCCACCCTCGCCACGGTGTAGCTGTAGAGCTTGCCCGTGCCAGCGACATCGCGCCAGGCCAGCCGGCGCGACGCGCATTGCGGGCAATGCAGACGCGGAAAAAAGATCCAATGGGCGCAGTCTTCGCATTGCTGGATGCGCACCTGATGGGCTTTCAGGCCGTCCCAGAATGGCTGCGAGGCAACTGTCGGTTGCGGCAGCGGCTTGTTCCAGGTCGGCTGACTCATCGGGTGGCCCCTTGCAGGATCAAGGCGCCCTGCTCGCTCATCACGCCGCCGGTGCCTGACACATAAGCCAGGTCATGGCGCAGCAACTGGCGCTGGCCGGATCGGCCCTGGATCTGCTGCATCGCCTCGATCACCTGGGTCATGCCGCCGGCCGTGCCGGTCTGTCCGAAGCTCAGTTGCCCACCATGGGTATTCATCGGAAAGTCACCCTTGAAAGTGAAGTCATGGTCACGCAGGAATTGCATGCCCTGGCCCTTGGCGCAGAAGCCTGCATCCTCCAGCGTCAGCAAGACGGTGATGGTGTAGCAGTCATAGATCTGCGCCATGTCCATGTCTTCGGGCCTGAGCCCGGCCATGGCGAAAGCGCGGCGCGAGGCCGGCCCGATCGGCGTGGCCAGCATGTCGGCGGCATAGCTTGGTGATTTGGTCTGCACATGCTCGCCGCAACCGATCACCTGGACTGCGCGGTGCTTGCAGCCTTTGGCGATGTCGTCGCGGGTGACGATCACCGCAGCGCCGCCAGCCACCGGCATCACGATCTCGAGCATGCGCAGCGGCTCGGCCACCATGCGCGAAGCCAGCACATCGGCCACTGTGATCGGCTGACCAAAGAACATCGCCTGTTCGTTCAGGCTGGCATTGAAGCGCTGGTCGACCGCTATCCTGGCCAAGGCCTCAGCGTCATAACCATGCATGGCGGCATAACGCTGGGCGATCATTGCGTAGCCGGTGTTCTGCGCCATATGGCCGTAAGGCAGGTCGAATTCAGTCTCGGGCGCGCCGAATCGGATGCTATGTCCGCCATAGCGCGATGCCTTCATCACCGCAGCGGCATGATCGTCATGCGGCGCTGCTGGGGCCAAACGCCCTGGCAGCACGCAGAGCACGGTTTCACACAGACCCAGCTCGATCGCTGCCGCGGCACGCCAGACCGCGCCGACCGAACTGGCGCCTCCCAGGTCGACCACTTCGGCGAAGTCGAGCTTGATGCCCAGATGCTCGCCGACCATCGCCGGCACAAACATGCCGGCTTCGTGGAACTGCGGCCCATGCACCACCAGGCCATCGATCTGCTGCAGACCCAGGCCGGCGTCCGCCAGCGCCATGCCGGCGAGTTCAGCCACCTGGTCGAGATGAAACATGCGCGGCGCGCTGGCGTATTTTTCAGGTTTGTACTGAGCCGCCCCCACCAGGGCCGCCTTGCCTTGCAATCCCATGAATCAACCTTCCTTGCATTACCTGGGGCCAGCTACAGGCCCGAATTGGTCGCGATTTTCTGCTGCATCGCGAGACTGCCCATCGTCTGATGGGACTATGGCGGAAGCGCTTGAAAGTGGAACAAGAAAGTACGGATTTCATTGCATCGGCGTTACCGATTTGCACTTAGGCTGCTCTGCATAACCCCTCACGGCTTGTGCTAGCCCGGCCTCGGGCGATCCGCGCTGCACCCAGTCGCGTTGAGTTATGCAGAGCATCCTTAGTCCTTTTAGACGATGTTGCGAAAAGCCACAGTCCGAAAATGCAAGGGCGATATCAAGTCAAACATGACTTGGATCATCTTCATATCAATCAAGGAGACAACGGAATGAAGTTCCCACATTGTGAGTCAAAGTTGGCTGTGAAGCTGCTTCCATTGGCGATCGGCTTGATCTACGGTTCAGTCGCATTGGCCGCGGGCGAGAATGATCCGGCTAAGGCCACCGACAAGCTCGAGACCGTCGTCATCACGGCCCAGAAACGCAAGGAGAAAATCCTTGACGTACCTTTGGCAGTGACCGCCATCTCGGGCGAACAACTCGAAGCCCGCGGTATCGAGGGACCGAAAGGCCTCAGCGGCGTGATTCCTAATTTGAATATGAGCAACACGCCGGTTTCAGGCTTGATCGCCGCAGTCGGCATGCGGGGTATTTCCTCAGGTCAGCCTTCGATCTGGGCTGATCCTTCAGTCGGCCTGTATGTTGACGGCGTATTCGTCGGCAAGAACATGGGCGCGCTGTTTGACCTGGTCGACATCGAGCAACTCGAAGCGCTGCGCGGCCCACAGGGCACCTTGTTCGGCAAGAACACCGAAGCCGGCGCGATCAACTTCGTCACCCGCAAGCCTTCCGGCATATTCGGCGGCAATGCTGGTGTGGAATTCGGCAACTTCAGCCGCAAGCTCGAGCGCATCAGCGTCGACTTTGCCAAGATGGGCAACCTCAGTCTTTCCGTTTCAGCACGCAACGAAACCCAGGACGGTTTCATCGCCAACCCGAACGGCAAGGCCTGGGGTGACAAGAACCGCAAGGCCGGTCGCATCGCGGCGCGCCTCGAAGCGAGCAAGGATTTGACGATCGATTTCGCGGCTGACATCAGCCGGATCAATGAGACGATGCCAGCAGGTTCGCTGATTTCGTCGACCGGTTACGGATCGCTCTATCCGCTCACCACCCTGATTGGCGGAACCACGTACGCCTTCCAGAATCCGACCTGCTTGTACAAGGTCGGTACGGTCTGCTACCTGCCTTCAACCGGTATCGGTGTCGGCATGAAGCAATATGTCATCAACGGCTATCCAACTTCAGTGGCTGGTGGCAGCATCGCCGGCTACCAGCGGGCTGACACCACCGGCAATTCGGTCAAGGTCGAGTACAAGATCAACCCCGAAAACACTCTGAAGTACACCGGTTCATTACGCAAGATGATTTATGCGGATGCCGGCGACTATGACGGCACACCCGATCTGATCTTCCAGGGCAGGCGCGATACGGACTATTCGGCGTTCTCGAATGAATTCCAGCTGATCGGCAATTCGGGCCCATTACGCTATGTCGCAGGCTTGTATTTCTATAGCGACGAAGGCACTACCTTGCAGAATCAATCGGGCACGATGCTGACCTTCGCGCCACAGATGGTCGGTTATCAGTCCGCAAACTTCCGTGTCAGCAGCGACTCCAAAGCCGCTTATGGCCAGGTCGACTGGGACATCGACAAGGCATGGACGGCAACGCTGGGCGGCCGTTATACCCAGGAAATCAAGGGTGGAACATCCTGGCGCTACAAGACCGATTCGAACTTCGTTCAAGGTGCCAACCCCTTGACGGTGAATACGGATGCAACGGCCACGTTCTCGAAGTTCACACCGAGTTTCAACCTGCTGTTCCGCCTGAACGCCGACACGAATATCTTCGGCCGCTATGCCCAGGGCTTCAAGAGTGGCGGTTTCCCGGCTGAAGCACCGGTTATTGCAGGTGTCAGCGGCCCGAATATTCCGTTTATGCCTGAGACCTCGAAAGTTCTTGAAGTCGGCGTGAAATCGTCGATCTGGGACGGCAAGGGACAAATCAGCGCCAATCTGTTCCGCACCGACGTGAGCAACTATCAGGTCAGCTATTTGCCGGCTGGATCGATCAACGCGACGATCATCAACGCAGGTAAATTGCGCACCCAGGGCCTGGAAATCGATGCCGCAGCGAGGATCACACGTGACCTGCGAGGCACCCTCACCTACGGCTATACCGATGCGAAGTTTGGTCAATACCTGACCACCAGCCCAACTGGCGCTCCAATCGATGCGGCGAGCAACACGGTGGTTTCAGGTGCGCCCAAGCACACCTTCAATTTGAACCTCGACAGCCGCCTGGCAACCTTGAGTTCGGGTGCAAACCTGAACGCGATGGTTGACTTCAAGTATGTGGCGGACCGCTATGGCTACCCTGGCCAGCTGAGCGCCACGGCAGCCAATGCAACCGTCGGCAATACGGCTGCCGAGTCGCTGCTGCCGGCGACCAAGACTTTGAACGTGAAGTTGCAGATGACCGGCATCAAGCTCGGCGGCAAGGGTGAAGCCGAAGCCGCGTTCTGGGTCAAGAACGTGACCAATCAGCACACCATGATCGCCCAGATGGACGTTTCGGGCTTCTTCCAGATGGGCTACTGGAGCGACCCACGCACGATGGGCGTGACCCTCAACTACCGCTGGTAAAACAGCAAGCCCGCAGGGCTTGAGGGGCTGCAGGGGATCAAACCCTTGCAGCCCTTTTTTTATTCAAGCTCCAAGCTTATCCCTAGCAAACTCAGCCCAGATATTGTTGCTTGATCTGTTGCTTGAGCAG
>JBIKPD010000157.1:0-8725 GCA_044357665.1 Roseateles sp.
CGGCGCATGAAGCCGTAATCGGCGAAGGGCTGGATCAGCAATTCATAAAGCGTCATGCCGCCTCCCGGCATGGCGGCGCATGGTCGTCCCAGGCTTCGGCCATCTGGCGTGCCTTGGCGAGATTGGTGGGGTGCAGCGCTTCGACGGTAGGCCCCCAGGCCACGCAACGCCTGGCGAGCAAGAGCGTGCGGTCGAAATGTGCGCGCACCTGCTCCAGGTCATGCAGCACTGCGACGATCGTGCGCGATTCCGCGTGCCAGCGATGTACCAGCGTCAGCAGGTCGGCGGTGGTGCGGGCGTCGATCGCGTTGAACGGTTCGTCGAGCAGGATCACCGGCGCGTCCTGCAGCAGCAAGCGGGCAAACAAGACCCGCTGGAACTGGCCGGCAGACAACTCGCCGATGCTGCGGCGCTCGAAGCCGTTCAAGCCAACGCTGTCGAGCGCTTCCATCACTGCCTCGCGCTGGGCCTGGTCGAGGCCGCGAAAAGCGCCGCTGCGGCCCCAATGCCCCAAGGCGATCAGGTCGAAGACAGCAATGGGGAAGCTGCGTTCGATCTCGGCCTGTTGCGGTAGCCAGGCGATGCGTCCGCGTAAATCTTCGGCGATCCGCACCTGGCCTGCGGCCGGGCGCAAGCGCCCCATGACTGCCGCCAGCAAGCTCGATTTGCCGGCGCCATTCGGTCCGACGATGGCGGTCAGGCTGCCGCGCTCGAAGGAGCCCGAAAAATGATGGACGGCCGGGTGACCGTCGTAGGCCACGGTCAAGTCGCTGATGGCGATCGCGGTCATTGCAGGGCCCAGAAAACGGCCACCCATAGAAAGGCGACGACAGCCAAGGCGCCGGCGACGCGTTGCGCGGCGCTGTTCATCAGCAGGCTGACAGGAGATATTCGGTGGGACATGCTCTGGTGCTAATGCGAACTCATTTGCAATAGAATAACATGCCGAGCCTGGCACAGACATGAAGGTCACCCATTGCAGCCTGTCATCCTTCCCGCCGTCCCGATCGAGCGTTCGACCCGCCAGCGTGCAGCGATCCGCGATGCGATCGACGCGGCCGGCCGGCCCTTGTCGCCTCAGGAGGTGCTGGCCAGCGCCCAGTCTGCGGTGCCCGGCCTGAGCCTGGCGACGGTTTATCGCAACCTCAAACTGCTGCAGTCGTCGGAAGAAATCATCGTTGTCACGCTGCCTGGCGACAGCCCGCGCTATGAATCAGTCCGCCATGGCCATCATCACCATTTCCAATGCATGAACTGCAGCCGTGTCTTTGATGTTCATGCCTGCCCCGGTAATCTGGCCAAGCTGGCGCCCGAAGGCTTCACCGTTGATCACCACGAGTTGACGCTGTACGGTCGCTGCGCGGCCTGCGCGGGCTTGTGAAGTTGCGGCTCGGGTCGCATTGATTTGAGCGCCGCGCCATCACGCAGGCAAACTGCGGAGGCTTAAGGATGCTCTGCATAACTCTACGCGAGTGTGTGTAGTGCGGATCGGGATGGGATGCAAGGCGCATTTTGCGGCCAATAGCGCGTGCTATTGGCAATAAATGCAACGCCGCAGACCGCCCGAGGCCGCGCTATCACAAACCGTGAGGGGTTATGCAGAGCATCCTTAAATTGCTGGCGCCTTCGGCAAAGTTCAGAAAATCAAGAACGCCATGCCCTTGCCGAGTTTTGGCCGTTCGGTTGTCCTGCCGGGTCGGGGGCGGGTGAAAACTAAACCTGCGCGGCTTCCCGCAAAACCTTGGCCGCCCATTGGTTCAGGCTCTGGCCATGGGCCTGGGCTGCTATCAGCGCAGCGCTGTGGACTTCGGGTGCTACCCGCAGCATCAACTTGCCGCTGGCTGGTTTGAGTGCCTTTTTGCCAGACTTTGCGCAGTCTGCAACGTAAAAGTCCACTGCATTGTGGAAGTCCTGCGTCAACTGCGCGACGGTTTCACCCTCAAAGCTGATGCTGGTCGTGGCCGGCAAGCCCAGCACCTTGCCCCAGAAAATGCCGTCACCTTCATCGAACTGAATGCGAGCGGTGTAGCCCTTGTAATGCATGCTGCTCATACCTTCACTCCTATGGCGATCAGCCATTCCTTGATTTCTTTGACCTGGTACTGTTTTGCCTCTTTGCCCGGATGGGGGGAGCGAGGCTTACCTTACCTCACGACAGCCGGTAGGTTTCAAGGTGAATGCTCGTCTCGGTGCTGCTGATACCGCGTATCAGGCGGATGCGCTCCAGCACTTTCGACAGCCCCGCCAGATTCGGCGCGCGCAGTTCGGCCAGCAGGTCCCAGCGGCCATTGGTGTCGTGCAGCGTGGCCACCCCGGGTTCGCCCAGAAGGCTGGCAATGACGGACCGGGTTTCGTTGCCTTCCACGGCAATGCTCATCCAGGCACTGATTTCGCCGGGCTGTGCATCGGGCCTCAGCATCACGGTATAGCCCACGATGATGCCTGCGTCCTCCAGCTTGGTGACACGGTTCGTCACCGTGCCGCGCGAGACCCCGAGCTTTTGCGCCAAGGTCGCCACCGAGGTGCGTGCGTCCTTGCGCAGCAAAGACAAAAGTTGCTGATCGGTGTTGTCCATCATGTCATTTTGGCATTTTTATCTATCTAAATGCCAAATTTTTAGGCAAGACGATACATAGTTGTGGATTTACATTGCCATGGGCGCCGGGGAAACTTCTCGTCACTGCAACGAGAACCGCCCCATGAACAGCCCAACGCTTGCCCAGACGCTATTTCTCACTGCCCAGGATATGGCCGCCATGGTGCACCAGCTGGGCCTAGCCAGCACCTTGGCCGGCTTGGCTGAAGCCATCGAGCATGACTACCGGCGCTGGCAGGATTTTGACAAATGCGCGCGCGTGGCCAGCCATTCGACCGAGGGCGTGATCGAACTGATGCCGATCGCCGATGCCAGGACTTACGCCTTCAAGTACGTCAACGGCCATCCCAAAAACACCCGGATCGGTCTGCCGACCGTGATGGCTTTCGGTGTGCTGGCCGATGTCGCCACCGGGGTTCCCGAGTTGCTCACCGAACTGACCTTGACCACGGCGCTACGCACGGCAGCGATGTCGGCTGTAGCGGCGCGCGCCCTGGCCCGTCCCGACAGCAGCAGCATGGCCTTGATCGGTAACGGTGCGCAAAGCGAGTTCCAGGCGCTGGCCTTTCAACAACTGCTGGGCATTCGAGAAATCCGCCTGTTTGACACCGACAGGGCGGCCACCGCCAAGCTCATGCACAACCTGCAACCTACCGGCCTGCGACTGTTGCCTTGTGCAAGCATCGCCGAGGCCGTACGCGGCGTGGATATTGTGACCACCGTGACCGCCGATAAAACCAATGCGACGATTCTCACGCCCGAGCTGATCGAACCCGGCATGCACATCAACGGTGTCGGCGGCGACTGTCCCGGTAAGACGGAATTGCATCCCGACGTGCTGCGCGGCGCTGCTGTGTTTGTCCAGTACGAAGCGCAGACTCGCATCGAAGGTGATCTGCAGCATTTACCTGCAGATTTTGCTGTGACTGAACTCTGGCGGGTCTTGCGCCATGAAGCGCCGGGGCGCAGCCACGACGCCCAGGTGACATTGTTTGACTCGGTCGGTTTCGCGCTGGAGGACTATTCGGCCCTTCGCTTCATGCGCGATGCCGCGCAGCGCTTGGGTTATGGCCAATGGGTGTCGCTGATCCCCGAACTGTCCAATCCGAAGGACCTGTTCAGCCTGATCCAGCCGGCTGCAAAGCCAGCGCGCCCCAGGCACGCAGCAGCGCAGCGCCAAGAAGTTGCGCCAGCATGAGGAATCTGCCCGAGGCCAGACCGGCGGCTGGCGGTGTCAGCCTGATCGGCGTTCCTTCCGACATCGGCGCCGGCACCCTGGGTGCGCGCATGGGGCCGGAGGCGCTGCGTGTGGCCGGTATCGCCCGGGCGATTGCCCAATTCGGGCTGGACGTGCGGGACTGCGGCAACCTGGCCGGGCCAGCCAACCCATGGACGGACGCTGTCAACGGCTTTCGGCACCTGCCCGAAGTGGTGCAATGGAACCGTTTGGTGCACGACGCGGTGCACGCCGAGCTCCAGGCCGCCCGCCTGCCCATCATGCTCGGTGGTGATCATTGCCTGGCGATAGGCTCCATCAGCGCGGTGGCAAGGCATTGCCGGGATCAGGGTAAAAAGCTGCGCGTGCTCTGGTTTGACGCCCATGCCGACTTCAACACCGGCACGCTCACGCCGAGCGGCAACATCCACGGCATGCCGGTGGCCTGTCTATGCGGTCATGGGCCTCAGGCATTGATTGAAATCGGCGGGCAGGTGCCGGCACTGCGGCCCAAGGAGATTCGCCAAATCGGCATCCGCAGCGTGGACGAGGGTGAAAAACGACTGGTTCACGACATCGGCATCGAGGTCTTTGACATGCGCTACATCGACGAGATGGGGATGCGCCACAGCATGGACCTTGCGCTGGCCCTGGTGGACGCAAACACCCATCTCCATGTCAGCCTGGACGTCGATTTCCTGGATCCTTCCATTGCACCTGGCGTGGGCACGACCGTGCGCGGAGGCCCGACCTACCGCGAAGCCCAGCTCTGTATGGAAATGATCGCCGACACCGGCCGTCTGGCATCGCTTGATCTGGTGGAACTGAATCCGGCGCTCGACCTGCGTAACCAAACCGCCGAACTGGCGGTGGACTTGATTGAAAGCCTGTTCGGCAAGAGCACCTTGATGCGCCAATCGGCGGGTCGCGCCTGACCGTCAGCCTGTTGCTGCAACCCGGATTCAGTCGGCGTTGGGAGCGACTCGCAGCGAATAATCGACTGCGCTGACATCCTTGGTCAGCCGGCCGATCGAGATCCGGTCGACGCCGGTGGCTGCGATCCAGCGCAGTTGCTCGATGGCCACGCCGCCCGAGACTTCCAGCAACGCGCGCCCGGCAGTCAGCGCCACCGCTTCGACCATCATCGCTTCGCTGAAGTTGTCGAGCAGCACGCTGACCGCACCTGCCGCCAGCGCCTGCTCCAGTTCGGGCAATGATTCGACCTCGATCTGTATGCTCACGCCGGCATTCAAGGCCTGGGCGGCATGCAATGCCGCGGCGATGCCGCCGGCTGCGGCGATATGGTTTTCCTTGATCAGGATGCCGTCATAGAGCGCCAAGCGCTGGTTCGAGCCACCACCGACCCGCACCGCATATTTTTGCGCCAGCCGCAGCCCGGGCAGGGTCTTGCGGGTATCGAGGATCTGGCAACCGCGCGGGTTGCTGCTGGCGCCGGCGATCGCCTGCACATAGGCATGGGTCGAGGTCGCGGTGCCCGACAGCAGCTGCAGAAAGTTCAATCCCGGGCGTTCGGCCGACAGCAGCGCGCGACCCTCGGCTTCGATCACGCAGACCTTGCTGTCAGCCGCCATCAGCGCGCCTTCGGCGTAATGCCAATTGATGCTTGCCGACTGATCGAGCGCCAGCAGCACCGCCTCGAACCAATCGCGACCGCACAGAACTGCCGTCTCGCGCACCGTCAGGCTCGCCTTGACGCGCCTGCCGGCGGGCACCAACTGCGCGGTCCAGTCGCAGACCCCGATGTCCTCCTGCAGCGCATCGCGAACATTGCGCTGGCGCGCCTCGGCCAGCGTTTCGTTGCGCTCGAACATGCTTATTCCGGCTGGCCGATCGTCAGGCTCAGCGTTGCCAGGCCCTCGATCGCGCCGGTGATGACGTCACCTGGCTTGACCGCGCCAACGCCGTCTGGCGTGCCGGTGTAGATCAGGTCGCCCGGCTCGAGGTGGTAATAATGCGACAGATTGCTGATGACTTCAGCCACATTCCAGATCTGGTCGGACAGATCGCCGCGCTGTTTTTCGACGCCGTTGACCGCCAGCGTGATGGCCCCCTGGTTCAGCAGGCCGATCTCGCTGACCGGCACCAATTCGGTGATCAGCGCCGATTGCTCGAAGCCTTTGGCGGTATCCCAGGGGCGGCCCATCGATTTGGCTTCGGCCTGCAGGTCACGTCGGGTCATGTCGAGCCCGGCGGCATACCCCCAGACAGCAGCTTGCGCGTCAGCGGCCGCGATCTTGAAGACCGGCGCGCCGATGGCCACCACCAGCTCCATCTCGAAATGATAGTTTTTCGTGCTCGGCGGATAGGGAACGGTCGAGCCTGATGGCACCAGCGCACTGGCCGGTTTGGAGAAGTAGAACGGCGGTTCACGGTCTGGGTTGCCACCCATTTCGAGTGCATGGGCGGCGTAATTGCGCCCGACGCAGAAGATTCTTGAAACGGCATAACGGGCGGTCGTGCCGCGCACGGCGACGCTGGCTTGTTCGGCAGGGGGAAAGATATATTGGCTCATCGGGCTTGGGCTGGCAGTCGAAGCCTCGCAGCATAAGGCTCCTGGCCATTTTGCATATTGCGGCCTTCCCGGCTAGGCAAACCTGCCCTTTATGGTTTAGGGTTGCGTCGATGAGAGTTCGAGCTTGGGCAATCCCGCTGTTGATCCTGTTGCTGGCCGGCTGCGCGAGCCGTTCGCCGGTGCCTGCCGGATCTTTTTCAGGCAAGGACGGCCCCGAAGCCGTGATTCCGCCTGATCTGCAGCAGGTTCCTGATGCTGCACCGAAGATCGAAACGCCGCGCCTGGGTGGCCCGAACAAGCCCTATGAGGTGCTGGGGCAGCGCTATGAGCCGATGACCGAGGACAAGCCCTTGATCGAACGCGGCCTGGCCTCCTGGTATGGCAAGAAGTTCCATGGCCGGCCGACTTCGAGCGGCGAGGTCTACAACATGTACGCGATGACCGGCGCCCATGCCTTGATGCCGATTCCGAGCTATGCGCGGGTTCGCAATCCGGCCAATGGCCGCGAGGTGATCGTGCGTATCAATGACCGCGGGCCGTTCCATGCGGGGCGCATCATCGACCTCAGCTATACCGCCGCCTTGAAACTCGACGTCCTGCGCGGCGTGACGATGGTGGAGGTCGAGCGGATCACCTATGCCGACATCCGCAGCGGGGCCTGGCAGCGCAGCAACCCGACGCCGGTCTACGCGGCGGCCGAGCCGGTCGGGGCACCGCAGCGTGAAGGCCGGCCGATGCAGAACGCGCCGGCATTCTGGCTGCAACTTGGCGCCTTCTCCAAGCTCGACGGTGCTGAAGCGATGCGCAACAAGTTGGCCTTGCAACTCGACTGGATGGCGCCGATGCTGGCGATCTTCACGGAGGCCAGCTTGCACCGGCTGCAGGCCGGGCCCTATGCCACGCGCGCTGATGCCAGCCAAGCCGCTGAGCGTGCCCGCTTCGCCTTGGCCAGCAACGCGGTGGTGGTCGAGCGCAAATAGCGCGCCCGCCATCGCCTGGGTGTGACTTACTTGCTTTGCGGCATCGCGAACTCGGCGCCCTTGCCGATGCTCGCAGGCCAGCGCTGCATGATGCTTTTCTGCTTGGTATAAAAGCGCACGCCTTCTTCGCCATAGGCATGCATGTCGCCGAACAGGCTCTTCTTCCAGCCACCGAAGCCATGCCAGGCCATCGGCACCGGGATCGGCACATTGATGCCGACCATGCCGACCTGGATGCGACGTGAGAACTCGCGTGCGACATTGCCGTCGCTGGTGTAGCAGGCCACACCGTTGCCGAATTCATGCGCGTTGACCAGGTCCACCGCTTCGCCAAAGTCCTTGACGCGCACACAAGACAGCACCGGGCCGAAGATTTCTTCCTTGTAGATGCGCATTGATGGCGTCACATGGTCGAACAGCGTGCCGCCGGTGAAGAAGCCGTTTTCATAGCCTTCGACTTTGTGACCGCGGCCATCGACGACCAGCGTCGCGCCTTCTTCGACACCAGTGCCGATGTAGTTCTCGATCCGGTCCCGGGCTTCACGCGTGACGATCGGACCCATTTCGGCATCGAGTTCCATGCCGTTCTTGATTTTCAGCGCACGGGCGCGCTCGGCCAGCTTCGGGATGATCTTGTCGGCCACGTCGCCAACCAGCACCGCCACCGAAATCGCCATGCAGCGCTCGCCGGCCGAGCCATAAGCCGCGCCGATCAGACCGTCGACCGCCTGCTCGATATTGGCATCGGGCATCACGACCATATGGTTCTTGGCCCCGCCCAGCGCCTGAACGCGTTTGCCGTTGCGGGCGCCGGTCTCGTAGATGTATTGGGCAATCGGGGTCGAGCCGACAAAGCTCAAAGCCTTCACGTCAGGATGGTTCAGCAAGCCGTCGACGGCCAGTTTGTCGCCTTGCAGCACGGTGAAAATGCCGTTCGGCAGACCGGCTTGCGCGAGCAGATCGGCGACGAACAAGCTGACCGAAGGATCGCGCTCGCTCGGCTTCAGGATGAAGGCATTGCCGGTGGCAATCGCCATCGGCACCATCCACATCGGCACCATGAAGGGGAAGTTGAACGGCGTAACGCCGGCGACGACGCCCAGCGGCTGGCGCAGCGTCCAGTTGTCCATGCCGGTCGACACCTGGTCAGTGAAGTCGCCCTTGAGCAATTGCGGCGCACCGCAGGCGAACTCGACGATGTCGATGCCGCGCGCGACTTCGCCCTGCGCGTCAGTGAAAACCTTGCCATGTTCGGCGGTGATCATCGCTGCGATGCTGTCCTTGTTCAGATTCAGCAGCTCAAGGAACTTGAACATCACCCGGGCGCGGCGCAGCGGGGGCGCATCGCCCCAGGCCGGAAATGCCGCTTTGGCGCTGGCTACCGCCGCATTGACATCCTC
>JBIKPD010000158.1:0-8670 GCA_044357665.1 Roseateles sp.
TCTATCGCAATCTGGTCGATTGCGACCCAGCGCCGGATGTCAGGCTGGTGCTCAAGGTCGCCGAAACCAGGGAGGAACTGGAAGCGAGCTTTCGCATCTTGCATGATGCCTATGTCGCCAGCGGCTTCATGAAGCCGGATCCTTCGGGTATGCGAGTCACCGCCTACCATGCGCTGCCGACGACGACGACGCTCTGCGCCAAGTACGACGATCGGGTGGTGGGCACGATCTCGATGATTCGAGACGGCGTCTTCGGGTTTCCGATGCAAAGCATCTTCGACCTGGAACTGGTGCGTGCGCAAGGCGGAAAGATTGCCGAGATCTCGGCCCTGGCCATTCATCCGGACTTCCGCAAGACCGGTGGCTGGATCCTGTTTCCCTTGATGAAATTCATGCATGCCTATTGCACCGAATATTTCGATACCCGCCACCTCGTGATTGCGGTCAATCCTGACAAGATCGAACTCTATGAGTCGCTGTTGTACTTTCAGCGTCTGCAGGAAAAGGTCGTCGCCAACTACGATTTTGTCAATGGTGCACCAGCGGTTGGCGCTTCGCTCGACTTGAAATATGCCAAGGAAACATTCCGAAAAGGCTACCGCGGCAAGCCATTGCGTAAAAATCTGTATGAATATTTCTGCAATCTCGATCTGCCCAATATCAAGGCGCCGCCGCGCCGCTACTTCACCACCAACGATCCGGTGATGACCCCGCAGCTGCTCGACTATTTCTTCAACCAAAAAACGCGGCAATTTGCCGGTCTGGACGAACGCAAGAAATCGCTGCTCTGGTCGATCTATGACCATATTGATTTCCGCCGGATCCTGCCTGGCTTGCCGGTGGCATTGAGTAGTGCCCATCCGCTGCGCCAGCATCAGCGTTACTCATTGCGCTGCCCGGGGCAGGTGACGATGCCCAGCGATCTGGGGCCTTTGACCTTTGACTTCGAGGTCATCGAGATTTCGCTTTCGGGTTTCCAGGCCGAATGCGGGGCTGATTTTCCGATTGGCTTGAGCGGCGAAGCTTCGATCGAACTCGGTGCCGCGGAGCATTCGGTCGTCCATGTCACCGGCATGCGCCGCAAACGCGTCAATGGCAACGCCTTCATAGGTTTCAAGCTGGCCGAACCCGATCAAGTCTGGCGCCATTGCGTGGCAGCGATCGAGACCGGCTTCACCAGTTCTGACTTGCTGCAATGAGGCGCCGCGTTGTCTTGATGACGGCGCTGGGCGCCGGGCTCGCTGGAACTGCGGGCGCAACGTCCACTCTGGCCGGGTTGATCGAACGCAGCAAACCTTCGGTCCTGCTGATCGGCAGCTATGCTGAAACAGACAGTCCGCGATTCGGCTTCCACGGCAGCGGCTTTGTCGTCGGCGACGGCAACCTTGCAGTGACCAATGCCCATGTGTTGCCGCAGATCGACCGTGCGGGTGAAATGGCGCAGCGCCGCGTCACTGTGCAGGTGCCCGCCGGTCGCGGTTTGTGGAGCATGCGCAGCGCCCGGATCGTCAGGCTCGACCGCCCCCATGATCTGGCCCTGTTGCGTTTCGACGGCCCGGCAGTTCAGGCCCTGCAACTGGCCGCGCCGGAAACAGTGCAAGAGGGCATGGCAGTGGCCTTCATCGGCTTCCCAATCGGCAATATGCTTGGATTCGCGCCGGTCACCCACCGCGGGATGATCTCTTCGATCGTACCGGTTGCGCAGGCCCAGCGTGGCGCGCAAAGCCTCAATGAAACAGCCATCCGGCGCCTGCGCGAAGGCAGCTTCGACGTGCTGCAACTTGATGGCACAGCCTATCCCGGCAACAGTGGCGGGCCGGTGTTCGATGCCGAGACGGGCTTGGTCGTCGGTGTCATCAATATGGTGCTGGTCAAGGGCAGCAAGGAGTCGGCGCTGACCCATCCGAGCGGCATCAGCTATGCGATCCATTGCGCTGAGTTGCAACGCCTGCTGCAAGCGCTTTGACCGGATCAGCACATCAAGTTTGCTGGTCCGGCGCTTGTCGATTCAGGGCTTGTCGGAATAGTTTACAAACGGCTGAGTCGCTGGATTTCTTCCGGCGCAGATATTCATGCTAAAGCATTGATTTTAAATGATTTTCAGTAAAATATTGGCCGCTGGCACGCAACCTGCTTTGATCGATGTGTTGGAGAAAATTGCCAACTTTTTAAATCAAATCGAGGAACAGTACATGAAAAAACTTTCTGCTTTTGTGAAGCCGCTGCTCGCTGTGGCGCTGCTGTCGGGGGCTGCAATTTCGGCCAATGCATCGCCGATCGTGGGCAAGTTCAATATGACTTTCGGGCAGGTCGCGATCAGCTTGGGCAATGTTGACTGGAATCAAGATCCACTTGGTTTGAATCCGCCGCCCAATGGTGCGAGCGTGACTACGGGTGGATTCACGATCAGCCCTTTGCTTACCGGTTCATTCGCGGGTATGAGCGGTTCTTTGGGGACGATCCGTGACATGGCTGACCCGATTCTCCTACCAGGGGAAACAGGCAATGCCTTCGGGGTCGGTGTGGCCAGCCAGGTCACGAATTTCATGAAGCTTGGCCCGATTGCTCCAGCCAGTTGGCAGTTTGATGCAACTTACATGGCACCGGGAACCATTATCGCGGGCTCCACGACGCCTTATTCCCTGTTCCAGATCCCTGGTGACGGAGTCTCTGCAACGATCGGCATTGAGGGCTATGCATGTCCGGCAGACAGCAACCTGGACGGCAAATGCACCTTGGCGGACGTTGACGTCACCCAATGGAAGGGAACGTTCAGTGCCCAGTACCCTGGCACAACGATCGCTTCCCTGTCGACCATTATCTTGGGCGGCGGCACATTGGATAACAACACCTGGTCCGGGACAGTGGTCGTCACTCCAGTACCGGAGCCAGCCAGCCTGTCATTGGTTGGACTGGGTCTCTTAGGTCTGGCTTTTGCCCGGCGCCGTTCGAGCAAGTAAACCCAGCCGATGCTGGAAAAAAAAGGGGCATTTGCCCCTTTTTTTATGGCCGATCATCTTCTTGGTTAGGGGTTTCTTCGGCGAAATTGAGGCAAGAACGGGCCGTTGCCGAGCCCTGGTCCTAAGCTTTCTCTTTCAAGCATTTGAAAGAGATCTGACATGAGCTACTTTGCTGAATTGAGACCTAAAACCGTCAATGACGTCATCGCCATCGTTCAGTCCGCCCGTGCCCAGCGCCAGCCTTTGTACGCATATTCGACGGGCTTGAATTGGGGCTATGGCTCCAAAGCGCCGGTCGTCGAGGGCTGTACGCCGGTGGACTTGAGCGGCATGAACCTGATCGTCAATGCCGACAAGGTTTCGATGGCCAACCCGGTGGCGCTGATCGAGCCTGGCGTGACGCAAGCTCAGCTTTATCAGTTCTTGCAGGAAAAATGCCCGGGTCTTTACTTCAATGTCTGCGGTGCGGCGAGTGATACCAGCCTGATCGGCAATGCCCTCGACCGGGGCGTAGGTTACCTGGGGCCGCGCCGGGATGATCTGTTTGCGCTTGAGATCGTGACCGGTACCGGACAAGTCCTGAAAACCGGGTTTCGCCGCCTCGGGGAGTCATCGCCGCTGGCTACTTGCCACCCGTTCGGCCTGGGCCCGATGCTTGACGGGATATTTTTTCAAAGCAATTTCGGCATTGTCACCAGTGCCTGTTTCAAGTTGCTGCCTCGACCACCGGTTCAAGTGGGTGTGTCGCTGGCGCTGCGTCATGAGTCTGACTTGGGCCGCTTCATCGATGTGCTGGCGCAACTCAAACGGGAACGGGTGATGGGCGGTGTCACCCATATCGGCAACAAGGCGCGTACTCGCTCGAGCCTGATGTATGGCGTCAGCAATTATCTGCAAACTCACTGCGGGATGACTGGCGCGGCGCTTGCGGCCGGGGCTGCAGGAGCCTTGGCCATCATCGCGCCCAATGAATGGACGAGCCTTGGAGGCATTGCGGGGACAGCCCGGCAAGTTCGTGCGGCATTGGCTGAGGTCAAGGCAAGGACGGGCAAGCTCGCGCGGATGATGGTCGTCGATGATTTCAGGCTGGACCTGGGCTACAAAGTGCTGCATCCGCTGAGATTTGTTCCCTGGTTGCGCGCCAATGCCGCAGCGATTGCGGCAATACGTCCGCTGCATGGCCTGGCAGCCGGCAAACCCACGGATGCGCCAGTCGATAATTTGCTGTGGAAGTTTGGACGCCCTGACTTGCCGGCCCCCCGGCTTGACGAATCGAACTGCGGCATGCTTTTCATCAGCCCGGCGCTGCCGATGGACGGCGACTTTGTCACCGGCTTCATCAAGGCGATGAATTCAGTCGCCCGCGAGCATGGACATGAGCTCTACATCACGATCAATATCGAAACTGAAAGTTCGATGGTCGCGGTGACTAACCTCCTGTTCGATCGGTCGGTGGCCGCCGAGCTTGACCGCGCCAAGCGTTGCGCCTTTGCACTTTATGCCTGCATCACCGCCCACAAGCTCGAGGTCTACCGGGCCCGCTCCGACATGATGGGCGACGTGGTCGATCCCTATTCTGATTATTGGCAGACTGTCAGGCATTTGAAATCTGTCTTTGACCCCGACAACATCATCTCGCCCGGGCGCTACAACATCGCTGATTGACAGTTGCAGGACGATCCAATCCAGCGCTGGCGGGAAGCAGGAAAACTTGCTTCATGAAAATGGAGTTGGCGTGAATTCATGCCTTGTTTTCAGGCCAATTTCATAAGCCGATAGGTCGGACTTGGCGCGTCCGTTTTTTGATGGGTGGAAATTCTTGATGTCTTCGGGAGCGATCGTCACCCCCGGCAAGCGGGTTGCCCGTAGTCAATTTCCCCGTGCTCCGGGGGTGTTCAGCGACAGGCTCTTGCGTTGAAATTCGCTTGCGGTCAGGGCTGAATCAGGCCCTGCAGCAAGTCGGGTACGGAGCAGCATTCTGGCGATTGCTCCTTGGCTTGTTGCTGCACATCAGTCGCAAAGCAAAGCCGGGTAGCAACTGACAGGAGTCGTCTTGAAATATTTAAACGCCAACACAATGATTTATCGTTTCCGGCTGGGCGTTTGCGTAGCCATGATCAGTTGGCTGAGCGCTTGCGCGGGACTCAGCGACAACTATCCGCCAGCACCAGTCACGGCCTCAATGCAGGATTACAGTTATATCGTCGGCCCGGGCGACAGCATCAACATCATGGTCTGGCGTAATCCGGAGTTGTCGATGTCGGTACCGGTCCGTCCAGACGGCAAGTTCTCGACGCCCTTGGTCGACGAACTGGTCGCGCAGGGCAAGAATTCGATCGAAATTGCCCGGGATATTGAAAAGCAACTCGGCAAATATGTCCGCGACCCGGTGGTGACCGTCATCGTGACCGGCTTTGTCGGGCCGTACAGCGAGCAGATCCGGGTCGTCGGCGAGGCGGCGAAACCGCAGGCCTTGCCTTACAAACAGAAGATGACCGCGCTCGACGTGATGATCGCGGTGGGCGGCTTGACCGATTTTGCTGCTGGCAATTCGGCCACGATCCTGCGTTCGACCGACGGCAACAAGCAATATGTCGTGCGCTTGAAAGATCTGATCAAGCGCGGCGACCTCTCGGCCAATGTCGAGATGAAGCCGGGGGACATCCTGGTAATTCCGCAGAGCTTGTTCTAAGCCGAGCCCTCCAGAACCTGGCCACTTGGCCGGGTGCCTGGAGCGCCCGATTTATCCCTCCAACCCCATCGATTGTGTCTGGCCATAGTGCCTGGGCATTCCCGTTTGCGCATCCAAGCTGAGGCTTTAGTTCATGGATTTGTTGATCGCGCAGGTGCTGGCCCTTGCCAAGCGAATGTGGAAGTACCGTTGGTCAGGCGTGATCGTCGCCTGGCTGGCCGGCATCGCCGGCACACTGACTGTCGGCCTGATTCCCGACAGTTATGAGGCCAGCGCCAGAATCTATGTCGATACGCAGTCGATCCTGAAACCGCTGATGTCGGGTTTGGCGATGCAGCCCAATGTCGAGCAGCAGGTGATGATCCTGAGCCGCACCTTGATCAGCCGGCCCAATGTCGAAAAATTGGTGCGGATGGCTGATCTCGATCTCAAGAACCAGTCAAAGGTCCAGCAGGATGCCTTGATCGAGCGGGTCATGAAGAGCTTGTCGATCCAGAGCACGGCGCGCGACAACCTCTACACGCTGGCTTACCGGGATGCCGATCCGGAGAGCGCCAAGCGGGTGGTTCAGTCCTTCGTTTCAATTTTTGTCGAATCGAGCCTGGGGTCGAGCCGCAAGGATCAGGTCGCTGCGACCAGTTTCATCAACGAGCAGATCAAGAACTACGAGGCCAAGCTGAACGAGGCCGAGGCGAGGGTGAAGGACTTCCGTCTGCGCAATATCCAGACGATGGCGCCTGATGGACGCGATGCTGCCTCGCGGCTGGGGGAGATGAGCGGCCAGCTTGAGCGTGCAAGGCTCGAATATCGGGAGGCCGTGAACGCTCGAGACGCTGCCAAACAGCAACTGGAGAGTGAACGCAGCCGTGCCAGCAGCACGATGCACAGCCTGTTGCAGGAATCTTCGCTGTCGGTGGCCACGCCAGAATTCGATGTCCGCCTGGAGGCGCAGCGGCGGAGTCTCGACGCCTTGCTGCAGCGCTATACCGAACAGCATCCTGACATCGTCAGCGCACGCAAGACGATCAAGGATCTTGAGGCGCAAAAAACCAAGGAACAACAGGAACTCCGCAAGGTCGCGATGGCAGCACCCGTGGGCAGTGGCAACTCCTTGGCTACCCAGGAACTGACGCGCTTGGTGGCCACCACCGAGGTGCAGGTCGCGGCTTTGCGTGCCAGGGTCGATGAATATGGATCCCGCTATGGGCAGGTGCTGGCTGCGGTGAAGACCTCGCCCCAGTTGGAATCGGAAGTTGCACAGTTGAACCGCGACTATGCAATTCACAAGAAGAACTACGAGGATCTGGTGTCGAGACGCGAAAAAGCCGCGATGTCGGGGGATCTCGAAGTCGCTGCGGGTGTGGCTGACTTTCGCCTGATCGATCCGCCACGCGTGTCGCCCAAACCTGTGGCGCCGAACCGCTTGCTGCTGCTGGCAGGCGCCATGCTGGCAGCCATCATGGCGGGAATTTTTGCCACCTTCGCTGCCAGCCAGCTGCGACCGGTTTTCCATGATGTGCATGAATTGCGGGCCCGGATCGAACTGCCGATCCTCGGTGTGGTCTCGGGTCTGATCAGCGATGCGACCCGGCGCGATCAGCGCACCGACCTGTTGCGTTTCGCTGCAGCCAGCGGCGTTCTGCTCGGTCTTTTCATCTTGGGCTTGATAAGCATGGCAGTGATTTTGAATCGGCAGGTGGCTTGAAATGGGTAGCCTGATAGAACAAGCAGCGCGACGGATGGAACAGCTTCTTGCCGCTGGTGTGGATCTGCAGGATCTGCTGCCTCAAGCTGCGGCGGTGCCTTCGGCAAAGAGTGAAAAGGTCGAACGCGCACAGAGCGAAACCTCATCTTCGGGGTATGTCGCGCTTGACCTGCCGTCGCTGGCCTTGCAGGGTTTCCTGGTGCCCGGTGCGGCACGGTCGCAACTGGCTGACCAATACCGTGTCATCAAGCGGCCGCTGATCGATAACGCGATGGGCAAGGGTGTTGCTGCGAGTCTGAGGCATGCGAACTTGATCATGGTGACGAGCGCGCTGCCAGGCGAGGGCAAGAGTTTCACTTCACTCAATCTTGCGTTGAGCATTGCGGCGGAACTTGACAACCGGGTCATGCTGGTCGATGCCGACGTGGCGAGACCCTCGGTGCTACGGATGCTCGGTTTGCCGCGTGGGCCGGGGCTGCTCGATGTGCTGGAAGAACGCGTCACGCTGAACGAGGTGCTGTTGCGGACCAATGTTGACAAGTTGACCTTGCTGCCGAGCGGCACACCACATTCGCGTGCCACTGAATTGCTGGCCAGCGACGCAATGCGCAGTCTGCTGGACGAGATGGCCAGGCGCTACCCCGACCGGATCATTATTTTCGATTCGCCGCCTTTGTTGCTGACAACCGAATCGCGGGTGCTGGCCTCGCATATGGGGCAGGTCGTTGTCGTAGTCCACGCCGAAAAGACGAGGCAGAGCGTGGTCCAGCAGGCCTTGGCGACGATCGAGTCCTGCCCGCTCAAGCTGATGCTGCTGAATCAGGCCAGTGCGAACTCGGCGGGGGGGTATGGCGAGGGCTATGGCTATGGCTCCGGCTACGGCTATGGAGAAGGACAGAGCTTAGGAGGTGCCAGTGCAGTCGTCAGCTGAAAACCCCGCCGTCACCGTGATCGCCCGAGCGGTGGCCTTGGCCCTTTGCCTGGGGGCTGGCAGCGTCAGCGCACAGCAGAGCGGCCTGATCGTTCTGCCCCGTTTCTCTGCTTCGCAGTCCTGGAGCGACAACATCGGCTTGCGCACAAGCGCCAGGGATTCCGCCTTGATCACGACCTTGTCGCCAGGTCTGAGCTTGAACAGCAATGCCGGGCGCATCAAGGGGGGTCTGAATTATTCGCTCAGTGAAATTCTCTATACCGGAACGAATCAGTCAAATCAGTTGCAGCATGCCCTGGCGGCGAGCGGCAGCGCCGAATTGCTTGAAAACACCTTCTTTGTCGATGCCAGTGCAAGCATTTCGCAGCAGGCGCTATCGGCC
>JBIKPD010000159.1:0-8568 GCA_044357665.1 Roseateles sp.
AACGGCGGCGCTCATGCTAACAACGGTCTCGACCTGCAGGAATTGATGATCATCCCGGTCGGTGCGCCGACCTTCCGTGAAGCCATCCGTTATGGCGCCGAAGTCTTCCATGCGTTGAAGAAAATCATCAACGACCGCGGCATGAGCACGGCGGTCGGCGACGAAGGCGGTTTTGCGCCCAGCCTGGCCGGCCATGAAGCAGCGATCCAGTTGATCCTCGAAGCGATCGACAAGGCTGGGTACACCGCTGGCGAGCAGATCGCGCTGGGTCTGGACTGCGCTGCGAGCGAGTTCTACAAAGACGGCCACTATGTGCTCGGCGCCGAGGGTTTGACTTTGTCGGCACCCGCCTGGACCGACATGCTGGCGACCTGGGCTGACAAATACCCAATCATCTCGATCGAGGACGGCATGGCCGAGGGCGACTGGGACGGCTGGAAGCATCTGACCGAACGCATGGGCAAGAAAGTCCAGCTGGTCGGCGACGACCTGTTCGTCACCAACACCAAGATCCTGCAGGAAGGCATCGACAAAGGCATCGCCAATTCGATCCTGATCAAGATCAACCAGATCGGCACCTTGACCGAAACCTTTGCCGCCATCGAGATGGCCAAGCGTGCGGGCTATACCTGCGTGATCTCACACCGCTCGGGCGAGACCGAGGACTCGACGATTGCCGACATCGCAGTCGGCACCAACGTCGGCCAGATCAAGACCGGCTCCCTGAGCCGTTCGGACCGCATGGCCAAGTACAACCAGTTGCTGCGCATCGAAGAAGACCTCGGCAACATCGCGTCCTATCCAGGCCGGCGCGCCTTTTACAATCTGCGCTGAGTTTCAACTTCACTGAGATCGGCAAGTGAAAGTCATCGCCCTGATCCTGGCTGCATTCCTGCTGATGATCCAGGCCCAGCTCTGGCTCGGCAAGGGCAGCTTGCCGCGCGGCGGGCAGTTGAGCGCCGAGTTGGCACAGGTTCAGGCCGCCAACGAACAGGCGCGTGCGCGCAATGCCCAGCTCGAAGCCGAGTTGGTCGATCTGCGCGAAGGGCTGGAGATGGTCGAGGAGAAAGCACGCCTCGAGCTCGGCATGGTCAAACCCGACGAAATCTACGTGCAGGTGCGCCACTGAAACCAGCGACTCGAGGCTTATGGCGCTGACCTGGCTGGATCAATCGCTGCTGTTGCAACCCGCTTTTGCCTTCGCGGGTGGCATCGTCACCTGGACCGAGCTGATTGCAGTCTCGCTGTCGGTCTGGATGGTCGTCTGCAATATGCGCGTACAAGTTCTCGCCTGGCCTTTGGCCTTGCTCAGCTCGCTGCTCTATTTCTGGCTGTTCTGGGACGGCAAGCTGTATGGCGAGGCCTCGCTGCAACTGCTGTTTGCCAGTCTGGCTGTATGGGGTTGGTGGCAATGGCTGCGTGGACGCAGCGACGACGGTCGGGCCTTGCAGGTACGGCGTCTGAGTCTGCGCGGATTGATCATCGCCTTGACCGTGACCCTGCTGGCCTGGCCAGCATTGGGCTTGTTCCTCAAGCAATACACCGACACCAGCCTGCCCTTCTGGGACGCGTTTCCGACCGTTGCCAGTCTGTTGGGTCAATGGTTGCTGGGACGCAAATACCAGGAAAACTGGGCCGTCTGGATTGTGGTCAATGTCGTCAGCGTGAGCCTTTTTGCCTTCAAGGGCTACTGGCTGACCATGATGCTTTATGCGGTGTTCATCCCGATGTCGGTGGCGGGATGGCGCGCCTGGCAGCGTCAGCCGCAGGCTGCAACGGCCTGAGCACTGATGGCCGGGATCTTGATCGCGATCGTCGGCGCCGAGAGCACCGGCAAGACCAGCCTGGCTCAAAGCCTGAGCCTGCAACTCGCTGCGGCCACCGGCTTGCGCTGCAAGGTCGTACCCGAATTCCTGCGCGACTGGTGCAATGCTGCGGGCCGCACGCCGCGAGCCAATGAACAATCTGCCATTGCCCGCACCCAGACCGAACAGATCGACGCAGCAGCGCTTTGCCACGATCTGGTGCTGTGCGACACGACCGCCTTGATGACGGCCGTCTACAGCCATTTGTTGTTCCAGGATGACTCATTGCTCGCGCCCGGCTTGGCCTTCCACCGGCGCTGTGCGCTCACCTTGCTGACCGCCATTGACCTGCCCTGGATTCCCGACGGCTTGCAGCGTGATGGTCCGCATATGCGCGGCCCGGTCGATGCCTCGATCCGCGCTGCGCTGGCTGGTGCCGACCTGGCGTGGCACCTGGTTGCCGGCCGGGGGCAATCAAGGGTCGATACTGCGCTGCAAGTTCTTCAGCCTGCCATCGAATTGCAGCGCCGCCGCAGCTGAGCCTTTTCAGCTGCCCAGCGACACCCCGAGGCTGCGCGCAGCCTGGAGCAAATCATGCCCGGCCGGCACCAGGCGATTGCGCCCCGCCACCTCGGAAATCGGCACGCTGGTACAGAACGCACCTTGCAGCGCCACCATGCGGCCGAAACGCCCCTGCTTGACCAGTTGCGCCGCCTCCCAACCGAACTGCGTTGCCAGGACGCGGTCAAACGCCGTCGGTGAACCGCCGCGCTGTACATGGCCGAGCAGGGTCGTGCGGACTTCACTCTCCAAAAAAGGCTGCAATTGCTGAGCCAGCAATGCTCCGACACCGCCGAGACGGATCGGGTCGGGGCTGTCAGCCAAGCGGCGCGCCACCACCTGCCCAGCATCGACCGGATGCGCGCCTTCGGCGATGCAGATCAAGGTATGTCCGGGCTGACTCTGCCTTTGCTGACATAAGGCGGCGACCACCTCGATCCGAAAAGGTAGCTCGGGGATCAGGATCACATCGGCGCCGCCGGCGATGCCGGCCTCAAGCGCGATCCAGCCGGCGTAACGTCCCATCGTTTCGGCAATCATCACCCGTCCATGGCTTCGCGCCGTGGTTTCGAGGCGGTCCAGCGATTCAGCCACGACCGCGACCGCGCTGTCGAAGCCGAAGGTTCGGTCGGTCAGATACAGATCGTTGTCGATCGTCTTGGGCACGCCGACCACCGGCAAACCGAGGCGACCCAAACGGTCGGCAATCGCCATCGTGCCATCGCCACCGATCACGACCAGCGCGTCAAGTCCGAGTTCATGTGCAAAAGCAACCGTGCGCAACGAAACATCGGCACCGTTCTCGCCAAAGTAATGGAAGGGATCACAGCGGTTGTGGGTGCCCAGAATCGTGCCACCCTGGGCCAGGATGCCGCTGACCGCAGCGGCATCGAGCGGCCTGACCTGGCGCTCGACCAGTCCGAGAAAACCACGTTCAATGCCGGTGACGCGAGCCCCGCATTCATTGATCAGCGCCAGCGTTACCGCACGAATCACCGCGTTCAATCCAGGGCAGTCGCCGCCGCCCGTGAGGATGCCGATATGCATCAATTGATCCCTTCAGGCATTGCGCCCTTGACTGAAAACCTTGCCTGCATTTTGTTGCATCAGGACGATGCAGGCCATGTCCGGCGACAAATCGTTGACAAAAGCAGGTCTGGGCTGCGGCCTGACTCACTGACCTTACAGCAAGCGCTCGAACAATTGGGTGCCTCCAGCCCCGCCAAGCGGCACCAGCAATGCCTTCAGCAGTGGCTGATCAAACAGGCCGGCAAACGCGCCGGTTTGATTGCCCTCGACCGAAGCGATCAGACGCTTGAACGGTTCGACCAAGTGAGCCAACTCAGCATCCTTTTGGCCACATAACCAAAGCAGGTCGGCATTCATGCTGCTCAAGGCGCGGCGCCTGGTGTTTTCTGCGGCCAGTTTGAGCAGCGCAGCCAGCACGATCAGCCAACCCAGATAGACGCAGGCCGAGATCGCGATCGCAGGTGTCAGCGACCAGTTGTCGAACAATGAACTGCGCGCCACGACCAACAGCGCCAACACGAAAAAGGGGCCGATCACCAAGCCGGAGACAAGTTCGGTGCGCCGCGCAACCACCTGCACATCAAGCCAATCGTCGAGCAGGCAATGACAGGCCGAAGCGCGTCCGGTCCCGGCAAGACGGTCAGCAGGCAAGGCTTGAAATCGAAATTGCCAGGCCTTGAAATCCCTGTCGCCGAGCGCGGCGGCGAAGTGACGGATGACTCGCTTCGGATACACCGTGCGGCCTGCATTCAGATGTCTGATGAAACTGAACAATAGCAAAGTGGCATCTGCAACGGCGGCCACCAGCAAAGGCAATAGCAACAAGATCGCATACAGCGTCGCCTGCACCAGTTGCCGATGTTCGGTGCCACGTACCGGCACCATCGGCACTTGGCCGTCATTCAAGGCGAAGAACAAGGAGCCAATCAGCAGCACGGTCAATCCATACATCACTGCAGTGCGCAGCGCACGCGGACCGCTCTCGCCCCTGCTCTCATATTGCAGCCACAAGCGCAGAAATCGATGGCTCGTTCCCGGCCGGCGTTTCCAGCTCGCAATGCTGATGTGGTCGAGCCATTCGCGCCAGAGATTGCGAACATGCGACCGCGACATCGAATGCGGTCGCATGTTTGGCAAGAACAACCAGTCCGCATCCTGTTTGCGCCGACTTATGGTCTTGAACCAGGCAAAGTCCATCGCGCAGAGAATCACCATCAAGGCGAACAAATGGATCAAGTGCGATGGCCAGGCGCTGACTCCATCCAGCCAGGTCACCGGTTCACAATCCAGACAAGCTGGCCGGCTTGCAGCCGGCCAGGCCATCCAGACCCAGGCCAGAGCCACCAGCAGCAACAACCCGGCATGCAAGCCGTCGACACCGGCCGCCGCCTTGCTGCTGGAGGCACGGCGCAACAGCAAGGTCGTCAACACCGCCAGCAAGGCGCCAAAGCCTGACAGGGCGGCAAGCAGCAGCGTTTGCACAAAACTGACCTGCTGGGGATGGACGAATTCGATCAAGGAGCACAGCACATAAGCGCCCAAGGCCGAATACAGCGCCACCAGCACCACACCAGGCAAGGTCATCGAGATCAGCGGCGGTGGATAGTTCAAGAAACCGCTGCGGACTTCACGGATCGCCGGCGTCGAAGGCCAGACCAGCAAGCCGCCCAGCATCAACAAGACAATCAGCCCGGCTACCAAGGCGCGTGAACCGACAGACTGCGCCGGACGCTGGGTCAGCGCATAGCCGCTCAAAGGCACAACACCGCTGCGGCCCACCTCGTAAAGGGAGGGATTGTCCAGGGCCTTGAGCTCAGCCTTGCGCTCAAGTGCCTTGCATTCAGCACTCCGGCAGCCCGCCTGTCGCGCAGCCAGATAGGTGGCGGTCTGATAAACATTGCGAAACGGTGGTGTGCCGGCTTGCAGATCGAGATCGCCGGCCTGGGGCCGATAAAACTCCAGCGGCAGGCTGCTCGCGACGATCAAATTCCGGGTGAAGGCCTGGGTGCGGGGATGCAGAAAGCGCGCATCCATGTCGGTGGTGAAGAACACCTTGTCAGCAAAGGTGTCGTGCAAGGCTTGCAGCACCAGCAACTTGTCATGCACATCGTTGCCAAAAATACCGATGGCCCCGATCGGGCCCGCTCCTGCTTGCGATTCGCTGGACTTCAACGATTGCGCTTGACGGCGCAAATAGTCAAGCTGGTCCCGGCTCTCTGGCCATTCCAGCGCGGTCTCCGCTTTGCCATTCCTGTTTGCACTGCCTTTGTCCGGCTCATCGCGGCCGGAATTCAAGGTGGTGACGCCATCGATACCGCGGAAGAAATAATAGGGATCTAGCGTCAGATTCTGGAAATCACGCAGACGGAACTTCAGTTCACTGAGCAGCAATTGCGAATAGGTCGAATCCCGCTCGGCAATCACGACAACCCGCCGTTGGGCGCCTTCCGGAAGGCGCAACTGCAACTCAGCGACCAAGCGTTTGATCAGGACATCATCGGTGCTGATCGTGCGTTTGAAATCGATCGTCAGCGGCGGTTTGTCCCCCAGCATCCGGTTGAATTGTTCATTCAGGAAGGCATCGATCTTCTGTTTCTTCAAATCGTCGAGCATATTGTCCGAGGCCGTGGAACCCGCATTGAGGATTTCTGCGCCAGCCAGCAACCGATAACCTTGCCTGGCTGATTGCGGAATCCTCGCCATTGGGCATCGAGCCTTGCTGTTGGACGAATCGAGGTCGGAAGCCAGACAGCCACAGGTCTGCGGCAAATCAACTTGGGCGCTCACCACGCCATCAGCTTTGCCTGCGAAGGCCTTGCTGGCCACACGCAATTCGTTCACGACCACGCGCAATGCATCGGTAGAGGATGGGCCGATCACGGCGAGCCTGGGCACAGTCTTTTCCTTCTTGATGCATGGCGCTTGTTCAGACACGACTTGAGGTCCGAACATGGCATCGAGCATGCGTGCCAGAGAATCCAGCTTGGATTCCGGCAAGGCCGCTTCGTCGACCCAGAGCAGGGCCACCTGTTCAAAGCGCTGCGAGTTGCCCTGGACATCAACTTCACGAAACTTGTCCTGCTTCGAGAGCATTTCGTAAGGCACGGTGAATTTTTCCAGGCCAGTAATTTCGCCGGTCTTGAAATAGACCTTCGGGCAGTCCATCGCCGGCTTGGTGGTTTCAACCGCGGGAGCTCCGACAGCCGGTGAAGCACTCAGTTCGGCGCGTAATTCTTCGACGGGCCGGCAATCTCTTTTCAGTCCTTGGGTGTCAAATTCAAGCAGGCCGATCCGTTCTGCGTTATCGGGCACATAGCCCTTGGCTTGCAGACCGGCCAGGATCGCATAGCGCAGGCGCCTGCGAGTTTCTTCGGCACCGACAAAAGGGTTGCCCGGAACCATTGCCAGCACAACCAGCGATTCGCTCAAGTCGCTGTCGCCGTTGCGGTCGAGCAGTCTGCGAAGTTGCCTGGGCTCGCGGAGCTTCTGCGGGCCGCCCGAACAGCTCTTGATCTCTTCCGTCTTCTTGGTTTTTTCGCAGCGTTCTGCTCGCTCGGCCTCAAAGCGACGCAGGGCGGTGAAGGGATCTTCCCAGAGCCTCGCATCGACCTCGAGTTCCGCATTCACGACCTGCTGAGCCCGTAATTTTTCAGGCGGACGAAGCTGATCGAATGCGTGCGGCACCAACTGCGTACTGCCGACAAATGCGGCCAGAACCGCCACCCCAGCCCAAGGGAAACCATTGCCTTTTGAATCCGCCATTGCCAGCCTCCGCAAGGATTTGAGTCGGATGCAGCGCGTCGGCGCAAGCATGGCCGGACAGTCTCAGTTCAAGCAAGGATCGTCAAGCTGCTGTCCCCGCTGCAAGGGACGCCGTCAACAGGCTTGGCAAGTCGGGCCGAAGGTGGGATGCTGCGGGCCTGACACCTTCAATCGAACCCGAGGAACCCACCATGGCCCTATGCCGCTTGCTGACCTTTCGCCTTGCCCTGCTGCTGCTCGGCTTTGGCTTGGCCGGCTGCGTCAGCATGGAACGCCAGGTCATCCCGGGCATCAGCCTGGGCGCCGATGTCCTCAAAATCCATGGCAAACCATCGCGCATCTGGGCCGACAGCGATGGCGGCAGAACGCTTGAATATTCATCGCAACCGCTGGGCCAGACCTGTTACATGGTCAAACTGGGCGCCGACGACAAGGTTCGCAGCATCGAAAATACCTTGACCGAGGCCAATCGCTTGCGAATCGAGCCGGGCATGACGCCGGATCAGGTCAGCCGAATGCTGGGCCGTGAGCGCACCCGGGGCAGTTTCGTTCTCAGCCAGGAGGATGTCTGGGACTGGAATGTCGCCCCCGACCAGAGCGGCTACCTGCTGCGCTTCAATGTCCATTTCAAGGACGGCCGGGTCAATCGGACTTCGCAGAGCGTCGAATACCCGCCCGAACGGCTTTGGCACCTGCGCTGAGCGAACCAGAACGCAAACGCCAAGATCACGTAGGCTTTTTCCTACATGGAAATGGAACTGAGGCCGATGGCGTCGCACTTCATTCCAAGGCAAAGTCCAGTCAACCCCATCTCCATGCAACCCCGCTGCAACGCCGGCTACGACAGCGCTGCAGAATCAAGCCGAGGCAAGAACGTAGCCCATGAGTCATCTCAAAACCTACATCGTCGAAGACAGCCTGGTCATTCGTGAAAATTTGATCGCCACGCTCGAGGAACTCGCCCCAATCAAGGTGATTGGCGTGGCCGAGGACGAAAGCAACGCAGTGCAATGGTTGCAGCAACCCGGCGTCGCTGTCGACCTGGTCATCATCGATATTTTTCTAAAAACCGGATCAGGGCTCGGCGTGATCCAGGCCGGCGCTGAACTGGCCCAAGCGCCGAAGCTGGTGGTGCTGACCAACTACGCCACCCAGGACATGCGGCGCAAATGCTTTCAACTCGGCGCCGACGAGGTGTTCGACAAGTCTCACGACATCGACGGCCTGATCCAATATTGCCGCCAGTTGAGTGCCGACACCAAGGGCTGACTGGTACATCGTTGCGTCAAACCACTGACATGAAATCGCGCCTTCGTCCGCCATGCTGCGTTGCAAATCCTCGCCATAGCTACGGCTATGGCTGTGGTTCGCGCCTTGCCTGACGAACGAACGCATCAATTTCATTCGTCAG
>JBIKPD010000160.1:0-8458 GCA_044357665.1 Roseateles sp.
TTGGTCTTCCTGGAAGACAAAGTCAATGATGCTTTTCGTCCGGTCGCCTTGATGGGCTTGGATGCAGGGGAAAACCTGTTTGTCGACAGCGAAGGGCAGTGGACTGGTTCATACATCCCCGCCATCATCCGCCGCTATCCATTCGCCCTGACCAAGGCGGCTGAAGCGGATCGCTATATCGTCTGTGTGGATGAGGCCAGCGACCTGCTCAGCGACACCGAAGGCGCGCCCATGTTCGACCAACAAGGCAACCCGACCCAGGTGATTGAGAATGTCAAGCGCTACCTTGGCGAACTGCAGCAAATGGACACCATGACACACGAGTTCAGCAATTTCCTGGTTCACAACAACCTGCTGACCCCTCTGAACATGCGTGTGAATGCCGCTAACAAGGTGCGCAATATCACCGGTTGTTATGTCATCAACGAAGAGCGCCTGAATAACTTCAGCGATACCAAGTTCGTTGAAATTCGCCAAAAAGGCTATCTGCCTGCCATCTACGCGCACCTCATCTCGCTGTCCCAGATCGAGCGTCTGGCCAGCATGAAGAAGTCGCCAGCTGCAGCGCTTGTGGAATAAAAATAACCACCGGTGGCCGTCGCCGCCACGTGGCACGCTGGCGCCATAACGATCGCAGGGCGCACACCTGGGCGGCCGGGCGAAATGCTCCGCTGAGCCGGCCGTACCTCATGAGTTGCTGCAACCATTGGCAGCCCAGCACGTCGGACTTGTGGCCCGAAACGTTCTTGACCTGGCGCGCTTTGGCCAGAAGGACGGTGAAGCCGCGCGATTCCAGCAGCTCAAACAAGGGGATCCACCACAGAATATTGACGTCTTTATCATTGTTACTATCATTTCAACCGAAGTCAGTATCATTAGTCCCTATGGCTGCTCCGATTGGAGTAGCCTAGGGGTTGCTTGTGCGGGTTGGGTTTTCCAAAGATGGGGGGGAGTGTGGGCAATTTTTCCGATTCATGGGGCCGGCGCACGCTGCGATGGTGCTGGCTGACGGTACTGACCACAAGCAGCGCCAGTTCGTGGGCACAGCTTGCTGCGCCCGTGGTGCAGACCAGTGCCGCTGTGGCGACATTGAGCCTGAAAGACCTGTTGACCCAAGTGCTCGCGGCCAACAAAGATATCCGCAGCAAGCGCGCGGAAATCGGCATTGCTGCAACCGGCATCGACCGCGCCGCTGCCGCATTCCAGCCGGTGGCCACCTTGTCGGCCACAGATGGCCGCAACCGCCAGCCCAACACCTACGAAGAAGCATTGACCCGGGGTCAATCTTCTTACTACTCGCGCGATGGCCAAGACTATGCCGCTGGCCTCAGTCAGTTGTTGCCCACCGGGGCCAAACTTGAAGCCAAAATCACACTGTCGAGTTTTATCACCAACATCAACCAGATGGCGTTGGGCCGTCCCGAAGGAGCCAAGGACAACCGCGCTTTTTGGGGCTTGACCTTGACCCAGCCACTGGCCAAAGACGGCGGATTCGCCGTGACCAAGGCACGCACCCTGGTGGCTGGGTTGGACCTGGCGGTGGCCGAACACACCCAGGGCGAGACCGAGTCCAGCGTCGTCGCCGAAACCTCGCTGGCTTATTACGAATTGGTGCTGGCGCAGCACCGTGTTTTGGCTGCCCAGGAAAAAATTCGTACTGGCCGGCTTTTGTTGACCGAAGCGCGCGCATTGTCGAGCCAGGGGCGTTTGCCCGAGTCTGATGTGTGGGAGGTCGAAAACTCGTTGTCCCGATTCCAAGCCGGACTGAGCGAAGCCGTACAGGGCGAGCGCGAACGTCTGAATCGCTTGAACACCTTGGTCATGACTGCAACCGGTAGCGGGCTGCAAGCTTGGCGCGCGTCCGATGCCCTGCCCGTCGTGTCGAGACAAGATCCAGGGATTGGCGCTGAGCAGTCGGTTCGACTTGCCATGGATTCTCGGCATGACTTCTTGATGCAAAAAAAGCTCCTCGAGCGTGAAGGTGTCCAGTTGGTCTACGCACAAAACCAGGCCCTGCCGCGCATCGACCTGGTGGCGAGTTACGGCCGCAATGGCCTGGCCTATTCGGCCAGCACGGCCTTCAGCACGGACGCCATGCGCGGCTACCCTGGCTGGAGCATGGGCCTGCAAATGCAAATCCCACTGGGCGAAAACCGCCAAGGGCGAGCCGACATCGCAGCCGCCAACTTGCGCCGTGAAAACGCCTTGCTTGCCATCAAGGCGCTGGAAGTGCAGATCGCCAACGACATCGACACCAGCCTCAAAATGCGCGCCAGCGCCGCCGAGCGATGGAGCCACTGGCAGGATGTGGCGCGTCGCGAGCAGCAGCAACTCGAGCTTGAGCGCAAGCGCTTTTCGGCCGGGCGCAGCGAAATGCGCGAAATCTTGATGAGGGAAGAAAAAACCGTGAATTCCCGTCTGATGGTACTTGAGCAACAGGTGGCTTTTGCCAAGGCACAAGTCATCCTTGAATCTGCGCAAGGTACCTTGTTGCAACGCTAGGTCTCATGAAAAAATCGACCTTCATCATGGACTGCCTGCCCCACTTTGGGGCCGCCGGTCTGTCGCTGTTTTCGTTGGTGGGCGTGTTGGCGCAAACTCCCGCACCTGCTTCGGTCGCCGCGATCAGTGCGCCTGGCGTGACGCAGGCCCAGCGCGATGTCAAGCTCAGTACCACCGTCGCCGGGCGCATCGACGGCATGCTGGTGCGTGAAGGCAGCCGTGTGCGCCAGGGCCAGCTCCTCATGCACCTGGACCGCACCCTCGAAGAGCTCGAAGTGCAACGTCGCCGCTTGCTGGTCGAGGACCGGGCCAGACTCGAAGAACTCAAGCAAAAAGAAAAAATCTTGATCCAGCAGGTCGAGTCCCTTCTTCCCTTGCTGGCCACCGGTGGCGTCTCGCGCAAACAGGCCGAAGACGAGGAAATGGTGCTGGGCGCCGTGATCGCCGAACGCAAGGCACTTGAGGCCAGCAAACAGCGTGAGCGGGTGGAACTCGCGCTGGCACAAGAAGCCTACGAGCGCCGCCATCTGCGTTCGCCCATCGACGGCGTCATTACCAAAGTCGCTTTGCGCGTCGGTGAGAGCGTGGCCCCACATGAGCCTTTGATTTCGGTGGTCGACACCAGCCGCGTGCGCTTCCTGGGTACCATCCCCGCGCGCACGGGAACCAAGCTCCAAGTGGGGGCGATGGTCAAGATTGAGCTGGTCCAAGACGGCCAGTCGCGCAGCCGTTCGGCCAGAGTGGTGTTCGTCTCGCCCGTGACCGACCCATCGAGCGGGCTGATTGAGGTCATCGCCGAGTTTGAAAATGCCGACGGCTCCGTGCGTCCCGGCATCAGTGGTCGCATGCTGCTTTGAGCCTGTGACACATGGGAGCAGAGCCCAAACAAGCAAACATGGCAAAAGCCGCCGTAGCAAGCGGCGATGCTGCGGCCTGGGCCGAACTGGCCGCATTTGACGGACCTGCCCAGTCGTTCTGGGAACAATATATCCGCAGCGTAGGCCAAAGCCTGCATGCGCGCCGAGTCCTGTTGCTGGCCTCGGGCGTCGGCCAACCCTGGCAGGCCTTGGCCCAATGGCCTGCCAACGCGCCAGAGTTGGCGGGTGATGGCGAGGGCATCTTGCAGTTGATCTCGCGCGTGGCGCCAGAGCAACCCATGGTTGAAGACTTTCCTCAGGGCGGTCAAGTCCTGGCCATGCATTTGCCGCAGGCGTCGGTCGGGCCTAACCAAGTGCTCGCCGTGGTGGCTTTGCACGCCGCATATTTCGGGCTCGCCGCCACTGCGTTGCTGGCGTGGGCGACCCAGGTCTCGGCCCTGCCCGCGCTGCACGCAAGACGCAGCGCAGCCCGGGACAGCGCCGCATCCCAGGCCGCAGTGGCCGACCCGGATGCCGCCATGGCGCATGAACCCCATGCCGAGCGGCTCTACCAAATCCTTCAGCTCTCCATCCAGCTCTCGCGGCAAGAGCGGTTCCTGCAAATGGCCTTTGAGCTTTGCAACGCCTTGGCCGTGCGTTTCAACTGCGACCGCGTGTCACTGGGCTGGTTGCATTCCCCTTATGTGCGCCTCACGGCCATCAGCCACGTCGAAAAATTTGACCCCCAATCGACCGTCAGCCGAGCCCTCGAAGGCGCGATGGAGGAAGCCGCCGACCAGTCCGGTGCATTGGTCTATCCCGCGCAGCCGGGCTCGCGCCATGTCCATCGTGCCCACGAGTCTTATGCCTTGATGCAGGGCGTGGCCGCCGTCGTCAGCGTGCCCCTGCGCGATGGCAATGAAGTCAAAGGCGTGCTCTGTCTGGAAAAACGTCAAGGCATCTGGAGCGACGATGAACTTTGGGAGCTGCGCCTCATTGCGCAGGCCACCGTGCGGCCGCTGGCCAACATGCAAGCGCGTGATCGCTGGTGGGGTGATCGTGCCTGGGAATCCATTCGGCGTTGGGCCGACCAAGCTCTGAGCCCACGCCACAACGGCTGGAAATTAGCCGGGATCGCCAGCTTGGTGGCCTTGCTGATGGTGATTTTTCTGCCATGGGCCTACCGCGTCGACGCCACCTTGACCCTGCGCAGCAAAGACCTCCTGTTCATGCCGGCGCCTTTTGATGGCTACCTGCGCCAAGTGCATGTTGAAATTGGCGACAAAGTGGAAGCGGGCCAGGTGCTGGTGCAACTCGACACGCGTGACCTGGTGCTCGAAGAGTCGATGGCTGAAGCCGATGTGCTGCGTTATAGCCGCGAAGCCGAAAAATCCCAAGCCACACGCCAATTGGCCGAAATGCAGATCAACCTGGCGCGCGGGGTTCAATCTGCTTCGCGCCTTGCCTTGATCCGTCACCAGCTGCACCACGCCACCGTGACGGCGCCGCGCGCTGGCGTCGTGGTCGAGGGCGAGCTCAAGAAAAACCTGGGCGCGCCGCTGCGCAAGGGCGACTTGCTGCTCAAACTGGCCCAAACCGACGACACCTATCTCGAACTCGAAATCGACCAGGTCGATGTGCACGAAGTCAAGGTGGGCTCGCGCGGTGAGTTCGCGCTCGTGGGGCGCCCTGACCAACACTTTGCCACCCAGATCGACCGGATCGATCCGGCCTCCACGCTGCGCGAAGGCCGCAATGTGTACCTCGCGCGCGCCAAAGTGCAGGCCGGCATTCCGGTCTGGTGGCGTCCGGGCATGGGCGGCACGGCGCGCATTGACGCGGGCGATCGCCCTCTCATCTGGGTGTTGACGCACCGCACCGTGCGCTTCTTGCGCGAGTTGTTCTGGTTATGAGTCTGGACGACGCCAGCGGTCGTACCTACAGCGATGCGTGGCACCGTGTCTCCAGTGTGCGCGCGTGTTTGCGCAGCAGCGTGCGCGCGCACCGCCAGACCTTCCGGGGCGAAAAGTGGGTCGTGCTGCGCGACAGCCTGGGCAGCGATTTCTTCCGCGTCACCGCTGACGCCTATGCTTTCTTGAGCCGCTTGAATCCTCAACGCACGATCGACGAAGTCTGGGGCGAGTTGATCGAGGCCGAACCCGAACTCGCGCTCACCCAAGAAGAAGTGGTGCAGCTGCTGGGCCAGCTGCAGCTCTCCAACCTCTTGCAGTTCGACCGTGGCGCGGCGGCGGCCAGCCTGTTTGAGCGGCACCGCCAGCGGCGCGGTCGCGAGATCAAGGCCGTGCTGCTGGGCTTCTTGTCTATCAAGCTGCCCCTGCTCGACCCCGATCGTGCACTGGACCGCGCCTTGCCGGCGATTCGTGTTCTGTTCGGCCCTGTGGGCGCTGCGCTGTATGCGGTACTCGTGCTGCTGGGTCTGAAAGCGTTGCTGGACGAGTCTTCTCATTTGTTTGCGCAGTCCGCCGGCTTGCTCGCACCCACCAATTTGGGCTTGTTGTACTTCGGCATGGTGCTGGCCAAGCTGGTGCACGAATTTGGCCACGCCGCAGCTTGCAAACGCTACGGCGGCGAGGTGCACAAGATGGGCGTCATGCTGCTCATGTTCGCGCCGCTGCCCTATATGGACGCAACCGCCAGCTGGGGTTTTCGAAGTCGCGCCCAGCGCATGCTGGTCGGCGCCTCGGGCGTGTTGTCCGAGTTGGCGGTGGCGGCGGTGGCGGCGCTGGTGTGGGCCCATACCGCGCCAGGCGTACTCAATGCGCTCGCCTACAACGTGATCTTTGTGGCGAGCGTGTCCACCGTCTTGTTCAACCTCAACCCGCTGATGCGCTTTGACGGCTACCACATGTTGGTCGACTTCCTCGATGTGCCCAATCTTTTTCAGCGCTCGCGTGACCAACTCAAGTACCTTGGTGAGCGCTGGCTGCTGGGCATCAAGACCGCGCAACCGGCGGCGCGCACCGCCAACGAAGCCTTGCTGCTGCCCCTGTATGGGGTGATCAGCCTGGGCTATTGGGTGGTGCTGATGTCCACCATCATCTTCTTTATCGCCGAGCAGTACCTGGACCTGGGTGTTGCTCTGGCCTGGATCATGTTTTTCAGCATCGTGGTCAAGCCCATGTTCGACTTCGGCAAGTACCTGCTGGCCAGTCCAAAACTGCAACACCAGCGCTCTCGCACGCTGGCCATCACGGTGGGCATTGCCGTCGTGGGCCTCGGTCTGTTGGCTGCGGTGCCGATGCCCGACCGGATCCGGGTCAAAGGCGTGATACAGGCCACGCATTCGCGCGAGCTCTACAGCGACAGCGGCGGCGCCTTGGTGGATTTGTTGGCGCGCCCTGGCGAACGGGTGGCGGCAGGCCAAGTGCTGGCCCGACTCGAAAATCCGGAACTCGAGTTCGAGATCCTGTCGGTCCGCCAACAGCGCGAGCAGTTGCTCGCGCAGGAACTGCAGGCCATCAGCACTACCGTGGCCGACCTCGAACCCCTGGGGCGCCAGCGTCAGGCGATAGAGCAAAAACTCACCGAGCTGCTGCGCCAGCAGCAAGCCCTCACCTTGCGGGCCCCCATCGAAGGTATCTGGAGTGCCAGTGAACTCGACGCCAGCCGAGGCCAGTGGCTTGCGCGTGGCGGTAGTCTGGGCACGGTGGTCGACGAGCGCGACTGGCGTTTTGTCGCGGTGCTGCCCCAGGTCAGCACGCACTTGTTCGAAGCGGGCGTGCTGAGCGCTGAAATCCGCATCCGGGGCCAGCAAGAGTTCAACCTGCAATCGGCCAAGACCGAAGTCATGCCTTTCGAGCAGGGCCAGCTGCCTTCGCCGGCGCTTGGCATGGCCGGTGGCGGTGAGATCGCTGTGCTGTCTTCCGACCCCAAGGGACTGGCGGCGGCTGAACCGTTCTTTCGCATCCATGCGCAGTTGCCGGCTGCCGAAAGCTCCCAGGGCAACGACGCTGAAATCCTGCGCCGCCTGCATGGCCGCCTCGGCACCATGCGCATCAGCTTGCCGAACTCGCCGTTGCTGTTTCAGTGGGAGCGCGGGGTGCGCCAATTCCTGCAACGGAAGTTCCGCGTATGAGCAGCGCCGTGGTGGAGAAACTGCGGGCGCTTGAAAAACTGCCCGAAGGCCTTGACGCCTGGATCGACCGGGCGCAGGGCTGGTTCAAGCGCCGCCCCAGCCAGGCCCGGCCGCTGTGGCAGCAGGCGCTGCTTTGCACCGAGCAATGCCAACGTCATGGCGCGCTCACTCCCGAGGCCTTGCAGCAAGCGCTGCTGTTGGCGACGGAAAATTTGCGTCGTGACCCGCTGCATGCGAAGGGCTGTTTGGTCGAAGCCTTGGCCCTGGTGGGGCAGGTGGCGCAGCGCGAGCTGGGCCTGCAACCGTATCCGGTGCAGTTCATGGGGGCACTGGCCCTGCACCATGGCTGGCTGGCCGAAATGGCCACCGGCGAAGGCAAGACACTCACCGTCGCGCTGGCCGCCGTGCTGGCCGGGTGGAGCGGCCGTCCTTGCCACGTCATCACCGCCAACGACTATCTGGCCGAGCGCGACGCCGCAACCATGCGCCGCTTGTTTGACGCCTGTGGCGTGAGTCTGGCATCGGTCTACGCCGAAGTGGCGGCCGAACAACGGCCCCAGCTTTACAGCGCCGACGTGGTCTATGTCACGCCCAAGGAATTGCTGGCAGACCACCTGCGTGACCAACTCGCGGCAGGCTCGGGCCAGGACGCGCAGTGGCAGGACTTTCAACGCTGGATGGGGCAGGGCAAAACCAGGCCTGAAACCCCGTTCTTGCTGGTGCGCGGCCTGCACACGGCCATCGTCGACGAGGCCGACAGCGTACTGATTGACGAGGCCGTTACGCCACTCATCCTGTCGGCACGCCGACCCAGCCGTGGTCTGAGCGAAGCGGTGGTTTTGCTCGCCCAGTTGGCCCCGACCTTGGTCGCTGACCAAGACTACGACTGCATCACCCGCACCCGCAGCGTGCGTTTGCGTGCAGCTGCCATCGCCGCGGTGGCGCAGGTCGCGCACGCGCTCCCGCCGGTCTGGCGCCCTGCGCCCAGGCGCGAAGAACTGCT